>CCMO02000001.1:606666-910000 GCA_000751295.2 bacterium YEK0313 | reverse complement strand
CAGTAGCCATGGGAGCCAGGGCTGCGCGCGACAATCCTCGCTGGAAGACAGGCCGCCTGAGGGGAGGCATGAAACCCGGGGGGCTTCGCCCTGAGGCCGGAGGACAAAAGGCCCTCCGGCTCCCCGCAGCCCCGGACTCAATCGAGGCCACGATGGAGCAAAGAACAGGACCGAGCGTCGCGCACGCCGCACCAGGGCGATCGCCGCTCAGGGCTTTCCGGCCCCATCCACGCCAGCCTGGTCGAAATCGAGGATGGCAGCGCCGACAACCTCATCCGGTCCCGCCGCAGCAGAAGATCCAACCCGCAGGACGTCTGCCAAACTGCGGGCTGTTCAAGGGGGGCAATCGTGTCCTTCCCTTGAACAAGGCTTCATCGGCTTGATGGTCCGAGCTTTATAACTTTGTAGCGGTCCGACCATGGCGACGCTCGCTCGAGCTGTGCGCCCAGTGAAATCAACAGGTCTTCCCGTTCATGTTTCGCCGTCAGCATCATCCCTATGGGCAGCCCCGCGGGCGCGGTTTTGCTCGGCTCGGACCAGCAAAGGGGCAGGTTCATGGACGGCTGCCCCGTAATGTTGGCCAACGGTGTCAGTGGATGGAGCGCGGACATCCGATGGAACGTAGCCTGCGGATCTCCATCGTCACGCACATCGCCGACCTTTGGCGGCAAGCGCGTGAGGGTGGGTGACAACACTATATCATAGCGGCGGTAGCGACCTGCGATGGCGCGGCCGAAACTGAGCAGGCGCGATTGTGCTGCCATCAGATCGGTGGCGTTATGCGAACGTCCCAGTTGCCGCAGCCATTGCGTCAAGGCAAGCAGCCGCGCCTCGTCCTCGTCGGCAACCGGCACGGAAGCTGCCAGGACACTCCATACGATCTTGAACTCCTCCATATATTCGTCGGCGCTTGCAGCTTCAGCGATTTCGACGCTGTGACCGAGGCTCTCGAGGAGCGCCCCGAGGCGGTTGCATGTGTCGATGCAGACCGGATCGGTTTGTTCGCTTGGCAACACGATCCCGACGGCGAGCTGCCTTGGTTCACGGTCGACGAAGCTACGGAAATAGCCCTTTGCCGGGCTGGACAAGCTATAGGAATCGCCCGGGGCTGAGCCGGTCATGACGTCCAGGAGCCTGGCCACGTCAGCAACCGTTCGCGCAAGCGGCCCCGCAGTTGCCAGCCCGGCGGAATCCGGGCCCGGCGCCGTGGTAATGCGCCCGCGTGATGGCTTCAAACCGACGACGCCGCAGCTCGCGGCGGGGATGCGAATGGAGCCGCCGCCATCGGAGCCAAGGGCGATCGCGCCAAAGCCGGCGGCAACGGCCGCTGCAGCACCACCGCTTGAACCTCCAGCACCGCGTGAGCGGTCAAAGGGACTGCGAGAGATGCCAAAGGTGTTCTCCGTGAAGGAAGAGCAGCCGAATTCAGCCGCGTTGGTCTTCCCAAGCACGATGCATCCTGCATCTCGCAGCGCCTTGACGACCATCGCGTCGGTCGATGCGATTCGGTCGGCAAATGCCGCGGAACCGGCCGTAAAGCGGAGCCTTGCCGCTGGCCAGGTGTCCTTGATGGATATCGGCACGCCAAAGAGCGGCGGCAATTCGTCGCCTTTCCAGCTCACGAGTTGCTGTTCGAGTGCCTGGGCAGCAAGGCGGGCGCCTTCGTGATCGACGAGCAAAAATGCACCAAAGGTGTCGCTTGCATGTTCGATACGCTCAAGGTGCATGTCGACGAGTTCAGCCGGCGACAGGACCCGCTCGCGAATTGCTCGTGCCTGATCCTCGGCGGACCACGTTTCCAAAACGGTCATATCTATGATCTTCTTTTCGACGGGAGAGGCGTCAGGCTTCGGCAAGTCCGGTTTCCGCATCAATCGTCAATGGATCGCGCAACCAGAAAGCCAGAAGACCTGCGGCGCCGAGAATGATGAGGGTGCTCGCGAGCATCGTCGCCAGGCCCCAGTCGTCGGCAATCATTCCAAGGAACGGCGAGGCCAGGCCGCCTGCCGACAGTGCCAAGCCAAGAGCAATGCCGCTTGCCGTCGCAGGACTTTTCGGAAGCAGGTCTTGAGCGATGGTAACCTTCGCTGCGAAGGGGATGAACATCGCCATGCCGAAGACAGCGCAGCAGATGATCGCTACGGAAGGCGAGGGTGCCCAGACTATGCCTGCAAGGCTGGGAAGCATCAGGATGTAGCCGGTCCGAATTGTTGCAATGCGGCCCCGGGCGTCGGCGAGCCAGCCGCCGATCAGCGTTCCGAGCGCGTCGCCCACCAAAAACACTGTCAGCGCCGTTGCGCCGTAGGATTGGGGAGCACCCAGACTGCGGATGAAATGGAGCGAGATGGTCGACATGACTGCGACGTAAGGTATCGACCACAAGACGATGATTGCGACCAGAAAGCTGAAGTCTTTCCAGTTGTTTTGTCTATCAATGGTGGCGCCGTTGCGGGCGAGCGTCTTCAGGGTCCCGGCCTCGGCCGACCGATTGGAAAAGAACCAGATGGCCGCCATGGCAAGAGCCGGTGCAGCCAGCAGGGCCATCCGGCTATCGATAGGCTTGTCGGCAACCACACTGACCAGGAGCGGCGCACATGCGGCTCCAAGCGTGCCGCCAACGGAAAATATGCTGATCGCAGTTTGCGACTTGCCGCCCGCGGCGCGGGCCGCGACGGTTGCCGGTGGATGATAGGCAGCGATGCCGACGCCGCTGAGCGCAATGGCGAGCCACGTCACGGAATAGTTCGTTCCCTGAATTGCCAGGACAACGCCGAGCGCTGCCAGCAGAAAGCCCATCGGAACGAGCCAAGAACGGTTGCGCCCATCGGAGTAAACTCCGAAGACTGGCTGAACGATGCTGGAGATGCCATTGGCTGCCAGCACAAGACCTGTCGCCTGCGTGTAAGTATAGCCACGCTCAAGCATCAACAGCGGAAGCAGCGCGGGCACCATGCCCTGATAGAGATCATTGACGGCATGGCTGCCGGTCAAGATCCCCAAACGATATTTGTTCACATTAACCTCTTGTGCCTACGAACGGTCGCGAGGACTCATCGCCATTCGCCGCGGCCATGCTCACGGGATTGCTCAAATCGCTGACGGCAGCTTCGAAACCCAGCGGTGCGCAGGGGATACCGGAACGGCAAAAGTCGTTCGCGCGCGAAACTGACAACAATCATTGTGTTTCAGACAAGGATGGCTCTACGACTCTTGAGTCGCCCGCCGGCCATGTGACGGCCGAGCCTTGTGCGGCGATTCACGTACGAGATGTGTGGTGACACGCTTACCTGTTCAAAGCTTCGATGTGCCCCCAGACCGCAGGCCGGTCTTCGCTTATGCCAGTGAGCATGCGGCCCGAACGGCCATGCCTCGGCATAGCCACGTGCATGCGCAACTGATCCACGCGACGTCCGGCGCGATAATGGTCACCGCCAATGCAGGACGATGGGTTGTCCCTCCTGGCCAGGCGGTTTGGATGCCGAGCCTGGAAGAGCATGAGATTTATGCGTCGACAGCGGTGCAAATGCGCACGATCTATGTCGCTCCCGAAGTTCAGAGCAATTTCTCGCCGCGCTGCCGGGTTCTTCGCGTCTCGCCGTTACTTCGAGAGCTGATTATCACCGCCATGTCGCTTCCGGTTGTCTATGTGGTGGATGCGCGTGACGGGAAGGTGATGGATCTGCTGTTGGAAGAGATACGGACGGCGGAGGAACTGGATTTCCACGTTCCGATGCCCTCGCATACCCGCCTGGCGGATCTCTGCAACCGCTTCGTTGCTAACCCGGCGCAGGATGCCATCCTGGAGACGTGGGCGCATGAGATGAACATGAGCAGCCGCACGTTGTCGCGGCTTTTTCTCAGGGAAACTGGCATGGGCTTCGGGGATTGGTGCAGGCGAGCGCGGATCGTTCTAAGCCTGCCGCGGCTTGCCGAGGGTTGCTCGATATTGGAAGTTGCGCTCGAACACGGCTACGAGAACCCCAGCGCGTTTGCGGCGATGTTTCGACGGGAGCTGGGCGTACCTCCAAGCTTCTATTCCCCGAGAGCGGGGCCGTGATGGACCGGCGTCAGAGCGGTCTCCTCGCAGTTGCGCATTTTGGCTCTGTTGCCAATCGTCCGGACGATTGACGAGGTCCTGCTTTCCCGTCCGTTGCGCGGGCTTGCCGCCTCAAGGTTCTGGTTGCGCAAAGCGACATCGTCCGTCCAGGGGCTCGGCATTTCCTGTCCAGGGGTTTCGTCCCGGCATCTGGTGGAGCGGATTGGGTTCGAAGCCTGCAGTCCAGGCCCTGCAGACGAACTTGTAGGGCGCGCGGCCCTTAGGGGGCTTGAGGCTGCGCGCGAAGTTATAGGCCGCGACGAGGTCGGCGAGGTGCTGCCGGAGCCGGCCGTGGCTCTCGTAGGAGAAGCGCTTGACGAAGGCCTCCTTGATGGTCTGGTTCATCCTCTCGACCTGGCCGTCGGTCCACGGATGCCTAGCCTTGATGGTGCGATGTATCGTCGGCTGCAATGCGTAGAGGCCGTCGCGGAGCGGCGCGTGGGCCATCCTCCCTTCGGAGGAGAGACGCTCTTTCAGGTTGATATTTATGCCGACATCAATAATCTTATCCGGACAAATTTGGTCCATTTCGGCGCGACAAACGTCTCGGAGGCACCGCCGTCCGACTGCCATGGGCTGTTCGGAGAGCGCCGTCATGCTCGTGCTTCCGCATGAGATCGAGATCGTCGAGGTCGCGCCGCGCGACGGGCTGCAGAGCTTTGCGCGACCGGTTGATACGGCGACCAAGATCCGCATGGTGAACCTCCTCTCGCGGGCCGGCCTGCGCACCATCGAGGTGACCTCCTTCGCGCACCCGGAAGTGGTTCCCCATCTCGCCGATGCCGAACGGGTCATGGCCGGGATCGAGCGGCGGCCGGGCACGGTCTACCGGGCGCTCGTTCCCAACGCCCGGGGCGCCGAGCGGGCCGTCGCCGCCGGGGCGGACGAGCTGCTGGGCCTCGCGGTCGTCAGCCGCACCTATCTCAGGCGAAACCAGAACATGGGGCGGGCCGAGGCGCTCGATCAGGCGGTCAGGGCCTTCGCGCTTGCGGAGGCCGCCGGCCGCCGGTTCGTCATGGCGCTCGGCATGGCCTTCTGGTGCCCCTATGAGGGCCTGATTCCGGAGGCCGACGTCATGGCCTGTGTCGCCTTTCTCCACCGGCACGGTGTCAGGAACATCTACCTCGCCGGCTCGGTCGGCCTGGAAGACCCGCGCCATGTGAGCGCGCTGTTCGCCCGCCTGCGCGCGGACTTCCCGGAATGCCGGTTCGGTTATCACATCCACGACCGGGGTGGTTTCGCGCCGGCCAATATCCTCGCCGCGCTCGATGCCGGGGTCGCTTGGCTGGAGGGCGCGGTCTGCGGCCTCGGCGGCGGCATCGCCATGCCCGACACGGTCGGCGATGCCGGCAACTATCCGACCGAAGATCTCGTCAATCTCTGCGCGGTCGCCGGCATCGCGTCGGGCCTCGACCTCCAGCGGATCATGGCGGCGGCATCCGAGATCGCCGCGCTGCTCGACATCAGTCCCAGGAGCCGCGCCCTGAACGGCGGCACGCGCGCCGCGGCGCTCAAGCCGGTCGAACGTGCGGCATGGCGCGAGAGCTGCCGGTGACCCTCGAAAGGAAGGACAAGTCGATGCGGGATATGCCGGCGCCTCAGCCCAGGGATGTCATGGTCGCCGCCGTCGAGCACGCCGTGAAGACACGGCGCGCCATCCGCGCCTTTCGCTCCGACGCGGTGGATATCGGCCTCGTCGAGCGTATCCTGTCGGCCGCGCGTTATGCGCCGAGCGGCAGCAACATCCAGCCCTGGTCGGTCCACGTGGTGACGGGCGAGGCCCTGGAACGGCTCGGGCGCGAGCTCACCGACACCTTCCTGTCGGGCGAGGCGGAGCGGCCCGATTTCGCCTATTACCCGACCCGGTGGCGCGCGCCCTATATCGACCGGCGGCGCAAGACCGGCTGGTCGCTCTATCAGCTCGCCGGGGTCGCCCGCGGCGACCGCGAGGCGGGCGACCGTCAGCGCGCCCGCAACTATTCGTTTTTCGGCGCGCCGGTCGGCCTGGTCTTTGCCATCGACGACGACCTCAACCAAGGCAGCTGGCTCGACTACGGCATGTTCATCCAGTCGGTGATGATCCTCGCGCGCGCCCATGGCCTCCACACCTGTCCGCTCGCCGCCATCGGCAACTATCCCGACATCGTCCGCCGGCATCTTGGCATCGCGCCCGGCCAGATCGTCGTCGCCGGCATGGCGCTGGGCCATCCCGACCAGGGCGAACCAACGAACCGCCTGATCACCGAGCGCGAGCCGGTGGCGGCTTTCACGACCTTCCACGGCAGCGCGACGCCGGCGCCAGCCACGTCCGTTCCGTGACCGGCAGGCGCCGGATCTTGCTCGCTTGTCGATCGGAGCCGTCATGAACACGCTCGCGCTTCTGGACGAGACGTTCCGGCCGGTCGCTGGCCGGTGCATACTGGATATCGGCTGCGGCGGCGGTCTGCTCGCCGCCGCGCTGATCAAGCGGGGGGCTGTCGTCGTCGGCATCGACCCGGACCCCGATGCCGTCGCCACGGCCCGGACCAAGGCACCGGACATGACCGTGCTGCGGCAGCCGGCCGAAGCCTTGCCCTTCGCCGATGCGAGTTTCGACGGCTGCGTCTTTCTCAATTCGCTGCACCATGTCCCTGCGCAGGCCATGGCTCAGGCGTTGACGGAAGCGTCGCGGGTGGCGGGCGCATCCAGGCCCGTCGTCATCATCGAACCGCTCGCGGAGGGCAGCTTTTTCGAGGCGTTCCTGCCGGTGGAGGACGAGACGGAGGTGCGCGCGCTGGCGCAGGGCGCGATCGATGCCGCCCTGGCCGGCGGCCTGCTGGTGCAGAAGCGTGCGGTGATCTTCGAGCGCGTCGAGCGTTTCGCGAGCTTCGCCGCCTTCCTCGCCGCCGTCACCGCCGGCGATCCCGCCCGCATCGCGGCCGCGGCCGTCCATGCGGACGCCGTCGCTGCGGCCTTCGCGCGCGTTGCAGTCTTAAGCCCGGACGGCCGGTTCGCACTGCACCAGCCGCTGCTCGCGCGGGTTCTCGAGGCGCCGGCGTAAAGGGACCGGCCTGCCTCAGCCGCGGCGATTGAGCCGTACCGAATAGCGGAACCGCTCGACCGGGTGCAGGTTCGACGCCACTTCGATCAGGCTGCCGTCGCCCAGCCGGTAATGGCGATGGACGCCCACCGCCATGGAGCCGACAGCCGCGCCGAGCGTCGGCGCTATCGCGTCGGGCAGCGGTTCGCCGCGCAGCGTCTGCTCGACGCTTTCGACACGCACCCCGTACATTTCCTCGATCCAGGAATAGACAGTGCCGGTGCCCTTGCCGATCTTCAGCGCAATGCCGGCATAGTCGGCGCGCACATAGACTTCGGTCCAGCACACCGGGATCGGCTCGCCGGTCGCATAACGAAAGCCTTCGACGCGCAGCCAGCGCTCCCCGGGCTTGCAGCCGAGGCGCGCGGCGAGCGCCGCATCCGCGACGACGATGCCGCTCTTGTCCACCTCGTAGCGAACCTGCTCGGCATATTGCAGCAGCTCCTCGATGCTGGTGACCGAATAGGTGTAGAGCGGCCGCGACGCACGGTTGACGACCGTGCTGCCGGCCCCCTGGCGCGACTCGATCAGGCCTTCGCCGCGCAGCGTCCTCAGCGCCTCCCGGACGGTATGGCGGCTGACGCCGAAGCTGCGGCAGAGGGCATCTTCCGTCGGCAGCCGCTCCCCGACCGCAAAGGTTCCCGCCGCAATGGAGGCCCGCAGGGATTCGACGACCTGCTGATAGAGCGGCACGTCCGCGCCGCCATCGGCCGCAGCTTCAGCTTCGACGTTCGCCATATTGTCCCGCCCGACGCCTTTCCAACCGATTCATCGCCACAGCAGATGTGAGCGCCCGGTCCGCATGGGTCAACCGCCCTAACGAATTCTCGTCCGATCAATCGACGGATAGATTGACATATGTCCGGCTGAGACAATAATTGTACGGACAAGATGGATTGATCGAGCGAGGATCCCTGCCGCCATGAGCGCCACCGGCACTGCGCACGTCTTGGACAATGCGGATCAGCAGCAGCTCCTCGAAGCCATCGATCGCTGGCTCGAGCGCGAGGTGCGGCCGGTCGTCAAGGAGCACGACCACGCCGACCGGTGGCCGGCCGAGATCGTCGCGCAGATGAAGGATCTCGGTCTGTTCGGCGCGACCGTCGGCGCCGACTATGGCGGCCTTGGCCTTCCCGCGAAGACCTATGCCGAGATCGTCATGAAGATCTCCTCGGTCTGGATGGCGATCACCGGCATCTTCAACTCGCATCTGATGCTCGCCCTCGCGATCGAGAAGTTCGGCACCGAGGCTCAGAAGCGGCGCTGGCTGCCGGGGCTCGCCTCCGGCGACATCCGCGGCGGACTGGCCTTGACCGAGCCCGACGCGGGCACCGACCTGCAGGGCATCCGCATGACCGCGCGGCGGGACGGCGACCACTATGTCATCAACGGCACCAAGACCTGGATCTCCAACGGCATCGAGGGCTCCTGCTTCGCGCTGCTGGTGAAGACCGATCCGAAGGCGGAGCCGCGCCGCAACGGCATGAGCCTGTTCATCGCGCCCAAGCAGGAGGGCTTCCGGGTTGGCCGCAAGCTCGAGAAGCTCGGCTACAAGGCGATCGATTCCGCCGAGCTCATTTTCGAGGACTACCGGATTCCGGCCGACCATCTCATCGGCGGCGTCGAGGGGCAGGGCTTCTATCAGGCGACCGGCGGCCTCGAGCTCGGCCGCATCAACGTCGCCTCGCGCGGCGTCGGCATCGCCGAGGGCGCTCTCAAGCTCGCGACCGACTATGCCCAGCTCCGCAAGACCTTCGGCAAGCCGATCGCCGAGCACCAGGCGATCGCCCTCAAGCTCGGCGAAATGGCGACCCGGGCGCGCGCTGCGCGCCTCCTGACGCTGGACGCCGCGGCCGCCTTCGACCGCGGCCAGCGCTGCGACATGGAGGCCGGCATGGCGAAATATTTCGCCTCCGAGGCGGCGCTCGAGAACAGCACCGAGTCGATGCGCATCCACGGCGCCTATGGCTACTCGAAGGAATACGACATCGAGCGGCTCTATCGCGATGCGCCGCTGACCTGCATCGGCGAAGGCACCAACGAGATGCAGCGTCTGATCATCGCCAAGCAGCTGATCAAGCGGAACCCGGTCTAATGAAACCGCTGTCCGATCTTCGCATCCTTTCCATCGAGCAGTACGGCGCGGCGCCCTACGGCACCATGATGCTCGCCGAGCTCGGCGCCGAGGTCTTCAAGGTCGAGCAGGCCGAAACCGGCGGCGACCCGTCGCGCGGCGTCGGGCCGCATATGCTCGGCGCCGCCGACAGCGAATATTTCCAGGCCTGGAACCTCGGCAAGCGCAGCGTGACGCTCGACATCAAGTCGGACGAGGGCAAGCGTGATTTCCACGGCCTGGTCCGCCACGCCGATGCCGTCGTGAACAACCTGCGCGGCAGCCTGCCGGCGGCACTGGGGCTGGACTATGCGAGCCTTGCGCCGATCAATCCGGCCGTGGTCTGCCTCCACATCTCGGCCTATGGCCGCGACAACGAGCGCGCGAACTGGCCGGGCTACGACTATCTGATGCAGGCCGAGGTGGGCCTCATGAGCCTCACCGGCGAGCCCGACGGCCCGCCCGCGCGCGTCGGCGCCTCCATGATCGATTCGATGACCGGCATGACCGGCACGGTCGGCCTTCTGAGCGGCATTCTCCAGGCGCGCCGGACGGGCAGGGGCTGCGATGTCGACACCTGCCTTTTCGACGTCGCCATGCACCAGCTCACCTATTCGGCGGTCTGGTATCTGAACGCGGGCGACAAGCCGACGCGCCAGCCGCGCAGCGCGCATCTCTCGCAGGTTCCCGTCCAGACCTTTCCGACCGCCGACGGCTGGCTCTTCGTGATGTGCATGACGGAGAAGTTCTGGCGCATCCTTTGCGAGGAGATGGGCAGGCCGGATCTCGCAGTCGACGCGAATTTTGCGACGGCGGCCGCGCGGCGCAGCCATCGCGCCCTGCTCACGACGATCCTCGATGACGAATTTCGCAAGCGGCCGACCGCCGATTGGCTGTCGCGCCTGACCTCGAAGATCCCGGTCGCGCCGGTCTACGAGGTCGACGAGGCGCTCGAAGCGCCCTTCACGCATGCGACCGGCATGGTGACCACGGTCGAGCATCCCATCCGCGGCGCGCTCAAGGTTCTCGCCAATCCGCTGAAGATCGACGGCCGGCGCCCGTCCCAGAAGGCCTGCGCCGCGCTCGGCGCCGACAACCGCGTGCTGGCCGACCTCAGGGCACGGACATGAAGCTCGAAGGCTTCAAGGTCGTCGATCTCTCCTGGTTCCTGCCCGGGCCACTGCTCACCCTCGCCATGGCGGATCACGGCGCCGAGGTGATCAAGTTCGAGCCTTCCGGCGAGGGCGATCCCGGGCGCCATATCGGCCCGATGGACGGCGAGGAGAGCGTCTTCTTCCGCAACCTGAACCGCGGCAAGAAGAGCGCCGTCGTCGACCTGAAGGACCCGCAGGACCTCGAGGCGGTGCTGGCGCACTGCGACCGCGCCGACGTCTTCGTCGAGAGCTTCCGTCCCGGCGTCGCCGAGCGTCTCGGCCTCGGCTACGCGGCGCTGGCGGCGCGCAATCCGGGCATCGTCTACTGCTCGATCAGCGCCTTCGGCCAGGACGGCGCCTATGGCGGGCGACCGGCCCATGACCTCGCGCTCGAGGCGCTCGCCGGCGTTCTCAGCCTCACCCTGGGCGATGACGGCCGCCCCGCCGTGCCGGGCCTGCCGATCGCCGATCTGGTGAGCGGCCTGCAAGGCCTCTCGGCCGTTCTCATGGCCTTGCTGCGGCGGGCGACGACCGGTCGGGGCGACCGCATCGACATCGCCATGCACGATGCGTTGCTCGCCTCCTGCGCCAATGTCATCGGGCCCGCCCTGCGCGACGACCGCCAGCCGGAGGTCAAGCTGGAGCGGACGACCGGCGGAGCGGCCTTCTACCGGATCTACGACACCGCGGATGGGCGGCAGCTGGTCCTCGCCGGGCAGGAGGCGAAGTTCATCCGCGCGCTGCTCGGCCATCTCGGCCGCCCCGACCTGATCGCGCCCTGCCTCGCCGGTCCCGGCGCGCACCAGAGGCCGGTGATCGATTTTCTCTCGGCCACCTTCGCGAGCCGCCCGCTGGCCGAATGGACCGCCGAGCTGGCACGGCTCGATGTCTGCTCTGCGCCGGTCAACACATTGCCGGAGGCCCTGGCGGATCCCAATGCCCTGCAGCGCCGGATGGTGCTGACCGATGCGGCAGGCGCGCGGCATCTCGGCCCGCCGATCCGCTTCCTTGACGAGCCGGCAAGGCCGGTCCTGAGGGCGCCGCGCCTCGGTGAACACACCCGCCAGATACTCCGTCGCGAGGCGACGGACCGCTAGGGAGCCCAATGCCATGGTCGGCATCGCCAAGACTGTAGGCCCGTCGCGCTATCGCGAGAGCTATGGCCGGTATTTCGAGGAGTTCGAGGTCGGAGACATCTACGAGCACCGGCCCGGCCGGACCATTTCCGAGACCGACAATACCTGGTTCACGCTGCTGACGATGAACACCCACCCGCTGCATTTCGACGAGGCCTATGCCGCCAGATCGGAGTTCGGTCGGCCGCTCGTCAACAGCTGCCTCACCCTCTCCATCGTGGTCGGCATGAGCGTCAGCGACATCAGCCAGAAGGCGATCGGCAATCTCGGCTGGACCGACATCAGGCTGACCGCCCCGGTCTTCGTTGGCGACACGATCTATGCCGAATCCGAGGTGCTCTCGAAGCGTCCCTCCGCCAAGCGCCCGACGCAGGGCGTCGTGACGGTGCGGACCACCGGCAAGAAGGCCGACGGCACCGTTTTCATGTCGTTCGAGCGCACCGTGCTGGTCCCCATGCGCGGGCACGCCATCGACGATCTCGCCAACTACTAAAAGAAAACACCAGGGAGGATCCCATGACCATGTCTCGCCGCGTTTTCGGCGCGTCGATGGCGAGCGCCGCGCTCTTGGGCGGCGCCCGGGGCGCACGCGCGCAGGACTATCCATCGAGTCCGGTCCGCATCGTGGTGCCGTTCCCGCCGGGCAATTTTTCCGACCTCGTCGGCCGCCTGCTGGTCGAGGAGATGCAGAACCGCTACGGCGCGACCCTGGTCGTCGACAACCGGGCCGGCGCGACCGGGGCGATCGGCGTCCAGGTTGTGACGCAGGCCCAGCCGGACGGCTATTCGCTGCTCCTCAGCTCCAACTCGCCGCTGTCGGTCAATGCCGCGGTCCGGAGCAATCTCCCCTTCGACATCAAGAAGGACCTCGAGCCGATCAGCCTGCTCGGCTGGACTGGGTATCTCCTGGTCGTCCCGCCCGATTTTCCGGCCAGGACGCTCGCCGAGGCCGTGCAGCTCTGGCGCGCTTCGCCAGGCAAATATACCGCGGCCAATCCCGGCACCGGCACGGCCGGCCATCTCATCACGGAACTGGTCGCCCTGAATCTTGGCACCCGCTTCGAGCATGCGCCCTATCGGGGCAGCGGCCAGGCGCTGATGGACGTCAACCAGAACCGCGCCCACCTGATGATCGATGCCATGACCTCCTCGCTGCCGCAGGTCCAGGGCAAGACGGTCCGGCCGCTCTGCGTCATGTCTCCGCGCCGCTCGCCGCTCATCCCGGAGGTTCCAAGCATCGCCGAAGCCGGCGTGCCGGAGCTTGCCGATATCGACGTCGTCGCCTGGGCCGGGCTCTTCGCCCCGGCGCGCACGCCAGCTCCGATCGTCCAGTACTGGAGCGAGCGGTCGAATGTCCTGCTGCGCGACCCGAAGGTCGTCCAGCGTCTGGCCGGGATGAATGTCGAGGCCGCTCCGCCCGGCACGCCGCGTGACATGCGCGACCTCATGGAGAAGGAGCTCGTGCGCTGGACCGATGTCGCAAGGAAGGCCGGCATCGCCACCGGCGGCTGACCGCAGCGCGAGCCGCCCGGGCTGCGGCCCGGCCACCTTCAAAGGCCCGGACCGGGAGAGCCGTCATCCATGCTCCGTCTTAATTTCATCGCCCCGCTGTTCGTTCCCGCCAGCCGGCCCGAGCGGTTCGCCAAGGCCGCGGCGAGCGGCGCGGACGCGGTGATCCTGGATCTGGAGGACGCCGTCCGGCCGGAGGACAAGGCATCGGCCCGGCAGGCCGTCACGACGGCCTTCACCAGGCTGCCGGTGATCCTCCGGATCAACGGCGCCGGCACGCCCTGGCATGGCGCCGATCTCGACGTGGCGATCGGTGTCCGGCCTGCCGCCATCATGGTTTCCAAGGCTGAATTCTCGCCTGCGCTGCAGGCCATCGGCGAGCGTGCCGCGCGGCACGGCGTCGGGGTCATTGCCCTCATCGAAACGGCGCGCGGCATCGCCCAGGCCGAACGGATCGCGGCCATCACGGGCGTCGTCCGTCTTGCCTTCGGCTCGGTCGACTATGCCGGCGATCTCGGCTGCGCGCACACCCGGCCGGCATTGGCCCATGCGCGCGCGCAGCTCGTGCTCGCCGCCAGGCTGTGCGAGAAGGTCGCGCCGCTCGACGGCGTGACGACCGATATCGAGGACGACAGCCGGATCGAGGATGATGCGCGGCATGCGCGCGAGCTCGGCTTCGGCGGCAAGCTCTGCATCCATCCGCGCCAGATCCGGCCGGTTCTCGCCAGTTGGGAGCCGACGGCCGCCGAGATCCGGTGGGCGAGCCGCATCGTCGCGACCGAGGGGGCGGTCGCCATCGACGGCGAGATGATCGACGAGCCGGTGCGGGCGCGGGCACGCGCCATCCTCGCGCGTAGCGCCGCCTGATTCTTCGCCGGAGCCACCGCTCCTGCCGGCGGTTCGCATGGCCATGCCGGCTTTCGGCGCAGCGTTCCGCCATCGGAGACTCGGAAAAGCGATCGATGCTGCGGGCAATCCGTTGCGGCGCGATCGGCGTGACCTCGGTGCCGGGCGAGAGCCTTGCCGGCAAGAGCTGGGGTTTGGCCGCCTCGCTGGAGACCGGCCACCCGGTCGCGCCCGGCGGCCGCCGGATACGGTTCGGCATCGGCGCATCCGGCCAGATCACGCAAAGCGTCAGCCTCTTGCCTCCGCCGACGACGACCTCACCCTCGCTCATGGCTCCGGCCAGTCCCATACCGGACGCGTCGGCCTCCAGGGGCGCTGGTGAGCGCCTGAAAGGCCCCGGGCGCTGCCCGGCCAGCGCCGCCGCAGCTCTTGCCAGCTGCGGCGCCGCCTTCTTTTCCCGCATGGCGCGCGGCGCCGACCGGACCCGATCGGGCGCGCTCATGATCCGGTTTGAAATTACCAACTTGAACATTGCTCCACACGTCTCCAGCTAGCGCGGAGGCCGGCCCGAAGCCTCGGCAATTTGGGCGCTGGAGAAAGACCGCGATCATGGCATTCGTAAAATTCCTTCTGACGGTGGCGATCCTCGCCGGTCTGCACGCCGGCCCGGCCGGAGCCGCGGAGCGGAACCTCCTGGCCGAGGAGGCCAACCGGCGCATCGTGCTGGAGTTCTACGATCGCTTCTTCAACAGGCACGAGACGGAGGAGGCTGCCCGTGTCATCGCGCCCGACTACCGGCAGCACAATCCGCGCGTGCCCGACGGCAGGGCGCCGTTCGTCAATTTCTTCGCCTCGTTCTTCAGGCAGAATCCGCGCTACAATGTGCGGATCGTGCGCAGCGCGGCAGACGGCGATCTCGTCTATCTTCACGTTCACGCGCGGCGTTCGACTGAAGATCTCGGATCGGCCGTCGTCGACATTTTCCGGGTGCGGGACGGCAAGATCGTCGAGCATTGGGACGTGATCCAGCCCGTCCCGCAGAGTGCGGCGAACCAGAACACGATGTTCTAGGAGAGCCCTGTATTCAACCAGCATGAGCGCCCGGCCGCGCCGGGCGCCTTTCACGCCGACGAAGGAAAGGCCGATGCGCCCGATTGCTTATGCAGGTCTCGGCGTTGCCTGCCTCGCCGCAGGATTTTATCTCCAGCAGACGAGCATGGACTTCAATCCCGCCGATCGTGCCCGCTGCGAGGCCAATGTCGCTGCCGCCTACGGCGCCAACGCCGAAACGAAAAGCGCGCTCCTGCCGAAATGTGGCGAGCCGGGCTTCATCGCGATGATGGATGCGCGGGTCGCCAATCTCAGCGCGCAGCAGACGGCCATCGCGATCGCGAATGCGAATCGGAGCGGTCTGATGAACGACCTGCTCGGCTATGCCCTGATCGGAGCGGGCGTGGGCGGCCTTGCGGCAGCCGCGGTCAGCCGCTTCCGGCGGAGCGGCTGACCTGGCCCGCACCGGCAGGTCCTCCCGCGCTCAACCAGGCCCCGCGAGGACGGGGCTTCTTTGTTTGTGCCGAAGGCGCGAATATTCAGGCGATGACGGCCCTTCCGGCAGCCGGGGAGCCGCAGACACCTTGGTGCTGGTGACCGGATGAACGTGCGGGCTCTCACATATTTCGCGGCCGTGGTCGAGGAGGGCTCGGTGTCGCGTGCCGCCCTCCGCCTGCGCATCGCCCAGCCGGCGCTCAGCCTGCACATCCTCAATCTGGAACGGGATCTCGACACCGAACTGCTGCACCGCACCGCCCGTGGCGTGACGGCGACGGAAAGCGGCGCGCGGCTCTACGCGCATGCCCGCGACATCCTCGCCAGGATCGCCCAGGCCAAGGAGGACGTCCGGGGCCATGCCGCCTCGGCCGTCGGCGAGGTCGTGCTCGCCATGACCCAGTCGGTCGCCAAGACGCTGGCCTTGCCGGTCTTCCAGCAGGCGATGAGCGCCTTTCCCGGCATCGCGCTGCGGCTGAGCGAGAGCAATACCGGCCATATCCCGACCCTGCTCAGGCAGCGCCAGATCGATCTCGGCATCACCTTCAAGGCGCAGAACGACCCGGCCATCCATGAGACGCCGCTGGTCGAGGAGGATCTCTACCTCGTCAGCCCGGCGGCCTGGCCGAGCGGCGCGCCCGGGGACACCATCGCTTTCAGGGAGGCCGCACGGCTGCCGCTGGTCCTGCCGGGCCGTCCGCATTCGCTGCGCGAATTGATCAACGACTATGCGCGGAAGAACCGGCTGGCCCTCGACACGGTCGGCGAGGTCGACGCGGTGCCGCAGCTGAAGGACTTCGTCGCCGCCGGCATCGGCCACACGATCCTGACCCTGGCCTCCGTCCGGGCCGAGCTTGCCGACGGCCGCCTGAGCGCGCGGCGGATCGTCGAACCCGTCATTTCGCGGCGCGTCATTCTCTGCCGGTCGTCGGAGGTTCCGCCGACGCGCGCTGCGCTCGCCGTCGCCGAAGTGATCGTCGAAACCGCGCGCCGGCTGATCGACGACGCACTCTGGCCCGGCCGCTTCGTCGGCAGCCATAACAAAGCGCTCTGACTGCCAGATCCATTCTGTCTTATCCAGCCGCGGTCCGCTCCGATACGAGTGGCGACAGGTGAAGACAGAGTGGGACAGATGGCCTTGTTGCGCGGCGTCCGGGTGGTCGAGCTCGGCCAGATACTTGCGGCCCCCTTCGCGGCGGAGATCCTCGGCGATCTCGGCGCCGACGTGATCAAGGTGGAGAAGCCGAACGGCGGCGACGACGCCCGCGGCTGGGGGCCGCCCTATTGGGACGGCGACGCCGCCCTGTTCCATCAGATGAACCGCAACAAGCGCAGCGTCGTGCTGGACCTGAAGACGCAAGAAGGCCTCGACGGCATGGTCCAGCTGATCGGCACGGCCGACGTCTTCGTGCACAATATGCGGCCGGGCGCGGCCGACGCGCTCGGGCTCGGTGCCGTCGCCCTGCGCGCGAAATATCCGCGTCTGATCTATGCCGATATCGGCGCCTTCGGCCATGCCGGCCCGCTCAAGGACCGGCCGGGCTACGAATTGCTGCTCCAGGCCTTCAGCGGCATCATGAGCATCACCGGCGAGCCGGGTGGCCTGCCGGTCCGGTCCGGCCCCTCGATCAGCGATCTCGGCACCGGCATGTGGGCGGCGATCGGCATTCTCGCCGCGCTGTTCGACCGGACGCGGACCGGCGAGGGGCGCTTCGTCCAGACCTCGCTGTTCGAGACCGCCCTGTGCTGGACCGGCATTCCCATCGCCAACCATCTGGCTTCGGGCGCGCGGCCGGAGCGCCTCGGGTCCGGCCATCCCTCGGTCGTGCCCTACGGCACGTTCCCGACCGCCACCGGGCCGCTGATCGTCGCCGCCGGCAATGATCGCCTGTTCGCGCGGCTGGCGGAGGTTCTCGGTCATCCGGAATGGGCGGCCGACAGCCGGTTCGCGATGAATGACGGCCGCGTCAGGGCGCGCGCCGAGCTCGAAAATCTCGTCACGGCCGCGCTGAAGCGGAAGCCGCGCGACGAATGGATCGCGCTGTTCGAGGCGAAGGGCATTCCCTGCGCGCCGATCATGGAGATCCCCGAGGTCCTGGAGCACCCGCAGACGCGAGCGCTCGACATCATCGAGGCGAGCCCCGGCAGCGACGAGATCCGGCTCGTCGGGCTGCCGCTGTCGATCGACGGCGAACGCCCGAAACCGCGGCGGCCGCATCTCAAGCTCGGCGCCGATACGCACGCCGTGCTCTCGGCGCCGAGCACGACCGAAGCGCGCGGGTAA
Organism: bacterium YEK0313; assembly: GCA_000751295.2. Classification (NCBI taxonomy): domain Bacteria; species bacterium YEK0313. Next base: position 892,238 of record CCMO02000001.1, on the reverse strand, counting down.
GAGCGCCCGGCGACACGACGAAAAGGGGGAACAGCACATGACCTGGATGTCTCGGCGCAGCATGGTGGCCGGCGGGCTCTGCCTGATGGCGCCGCAGGTGAGGGCTTCGAGCGACTGGCCGAACCGGCCGATCCGGATCATCGTGCCCTTTGCCGCCGGCGGTCCGACGGATTTCGTCGCGCGGCTCGTCGCCAAGCCGCTCGGCGATGCGCTGGGCCAGCAGATGGTGATCGAGAACCGTCCCGGCGCGAGCGGCAATCTCGGCGCGCAGGGCGTCGCCGACGCCGATCCCGACGGCTACACGCTGCTGCACACGACGATCGCGACGCAAGCGCTCAATCCGCTGCTTCTGCCGGCCTCACGGCTGCGCCCGCTGAAGGATTTCGCGCCTGTCGGCACCACCGCCGCCCTGCCGAACGTGCTCGTCGTCAAGCCGGGCAAGCACGACGTCAAGACGGTGCGGGAGCTGGCCGAGCTTGGTGCCAGGATGCCGCGCGGCCTGACCTTCGGAACCTTCGGCCACGGCACCTCGCCCCATATCCTCAGCCTGCTGTTCCAGAAGAAGGCCGGCTTCGAGGCCGTGCCGGTGGCCTATCGCGGCAGCGCTCCGGCATTGACCGACATCCTCTCGGGCCAGCTCGACTTCCTGTTCGACAATATCACGACGTCGGCGGAGCAGATTCGCGCCGGTGCCGTGCGCGGGCTCGCCGTCACCTCCGCCACGCGCTCCTCGGTCCTGCCCGACATTCCCACGATGAAGGAGGCGGGCTTCGAGGGGTTCGACCTGAATTTCGGCTTCTCGCTGATGGCGCCGGTCGCTACTCCGGCGGCCATCATGACGCGCCTGCAGGACGCCTTCGATCCGATCGCGAGCGGCCCGGCCTATGCGGACCAGCTGCGGGCGCGCGGCGCCGATGCCCTCATCGTGCCGCGGGCGAACCTCCAGGTTTTCCTGGAGCGGGCGACCGAGGGCTGGCTCGACGTCGCCCGGCAGATCGGCCTCGGGCCGGCAAGCTGACCTGTCCCCAACGGCGAACGGTGATCCGAATGTCCCCTGTCCACTATCGCGTCGAAGATCACATCGCGCGAATCGTTCTGAACCATGCTCCGGCCAATGCCCTGAGCCTTCCCATGGTCGAAACGCTGCTCGGCCATCTCAGTGCGGCGCGCGCCGACGACGATGTGCGCGTCGTCCTCATCGAAAGCGCGATCCCGCGCCGCTTCAGCGCCGGTCTCGACATCAACATTCTGAGCGGCGGCCGCGGCGAGGACATCCATGCGCTGCTGCGCAAGCATTATGTCGAGCTTTCGGAGGCGCAGTACCATCTCGGCAAGCCCTCGATCGCGGCGGTCGCCGGGGCGGCGCGTGCCGGCGGCATGACGCTCGCGATCTCGAACGACGTGCTGATCGCGGGAAAAAGCGCGACATTCGGTTATCCCGAGATCGATGTCGGGCTGATCCCGGCCATTCATTTCGGTCACCTGCCGCGCATCGTCGGCCGGCACCGGGCTTTCGACCTCCTGTTCACCGGTCGCGCCTTCTCGGCCGAGGAGGCCTATGAGCTCGGCCTCGTCAGCCGCGTCGTGGACGACGACAAGGTGGTCGAGGCGGCGCTCGACCTTGCCCGCATCTTCGCGGCCAAACCGCCCGGCGTCATGAAGCGCGCCCGCGATGCCTTCATGCGCGCGACCGACACGCGCAGCGAGATCGGCTATGCGGTCGAGAATTTCTGCAGCGCCATCAACACCGACGAAGCCCGCGCCGGCCTTGCCGGTTTCCTGCGGCGGCGGGATGGGCGATAGGTCGCTGGCTGAGGTGTCCGCGCCTCGTGGCGTGGGCCTCCCAGGGTCGGCCGTCGTGCCGCCGACGGCCGAACTCTAGTTCCGCGCGGGAACAGTTGCGGCCAGGTCCGGCGCCGTGCTCTCCGGCGTCCATTTGATACCCACGATGACGGCGGTCAGGATCGCCGAGATCAGGGCGGGGATCGCGACCAGCACGAAGATCAGGCCGATCGGCCATTGCTGGGCCATCAGCGCGCCGCTGCCCATCAGGCCGGAGAGCGCGCCGAGCCGGCCGATGCCGAGGCCCCAGCCGATCACGGTGGCGCGCAGCGTCGTCGGATAGCGGGTTCCGGCGAAGGCATTCACCGCCGGCTGGCCGCCGATGATGCCGAAGCCGGCGACGAAGGCCGCGGCGAAGACGATCGCGATCGACCCCATGGGATTGCCGAGCAGCACAATGCCGATCGCGGCGGCGAGGAAGCACGGCACCAGGACGCGGGCGAAACCGAGGCGGTCGATGAGGATGCCCATCACCACCGTGCCGATCGTGCCGCCGATCTGCAGCGTGGTGCCGGCGAGGACTGCGTTCGTCTGCGAGAAGTCCATGCCCCGCAGCACCGTCGGCACCCAGTTCGACAGGAAGGTGAGGTCGAGCAGGTTCATGAAGCAGATGGCGAAGAGGATCAGCGTCATCGGCGCGCGGCCGTCCCGGAACAGGTCGGCGAGCCGGCCCTTCGTCACATCGGGGCGGTGATAGCGCGTGGCCGGGCCGGCCTCGACGGCCGGATCGATCCTCTTCAGCCAACCGGCGATGCGCTGGGTGCTCCAGCCGCGGGCGATGATCAGCTGCATCGATTCCGGCAGCCAGACGAGCATGGCGGCCGCGATGACGAGCGGCGCGATGCCGCCGAAGACGAAGACCGACCGCCAGCCGAAAGACGGGATCAGCACGGCCGCCACCAGGCCGCCGATGGCGGCGCCGAACGTATAGCCGCAGGAGATCAGCATCATCAGCGTCACGCGCCAGCGGGCGGGGCTGTATTCGCCAGCCAGCGCCATGGCATTGGCCATGACGCCGCCGAGGCCGATATTGGTGATCAGCCTGATCCACTGCAGCTCCTCGAAGGACCGGGCCCAGGCGGTGGAGAGCATGCCGAGGCCGAAGAACAGCGTGCTGCCGATCAGCACCGGGCGGCGGCCCCAGCGGTCGGCGAGAATGCCGAGCAGCAGGGACCCGATGATCGCGCCGGCGACGCTGACGGTGAACAGGACGCTGAGCGCGCCCTTGCCGACCTGCCATTCGGCGACGATGGCGGGGGCGACATAGCCGATCGCCTGGACGTCGAAGCCGTCGATGATCAGCACGAGGCCGCAGAGCGCCAGGGTGAGGCGCTGGAATGAGCCGATGGGGTTGCGGTCGACCACCGCGGTGATGTCGATCGTCCCGGCCGATGTCGCAGCCATGGTTGGTTTCTCCCTCTGTCGTTGTTTGGTCGTTTCTGGTTTTCCGGCCGCGCCCTTCAGGGCTCGGCATCGCTCTGCCGGTCCGGCAGCGCCGCCGCGAAGGCCGGGTGGCCGGCACACAGCCGGCCGACGGCGGCGAGCCGCGGAAAGGCATCGAGGTCCACGCCGAAACGGCGGGCATTGCCGAGCTGCGGCACGAGGCAGAGATCGGCGAGCCCTGGCCTGTCGCCGAAGCAATAGGGATGTTCGCCATGGCCCTGCAGCAGCAGCTCGCAGGCCGCCAGCCCTTCGCTGATCCAGTGCCTGGCCCAGTCATGCACTGCGGCCGCGTCCCATCCGGCGGTGCCGGCGAGATGGCTGAGCACCCGGAGATTGCCCAAGGGATGGATGTCCATGGCGATGGCATGGGCGAAGGCCCGCACCGCAGCCCGGCGCAGCGGCTCGGCCGGCAGCAAGGGCGGATCGGGCAGGGTTTCCTCGAGCCACTCGACGATCGCGAGCGATTGGGTGAGGACCGTCGATCCGACGGCGAGCGCCGGCACGAGCTGCTGTGGATTGATCGCCCGATAGGCGGGCTTCTTGTGCTCGCCGCCGTCGCGGCGCAGGTGCACGCCGACGAATTCCGGGGCGATGCCCTTCAGGTTGAAGGCGATCCGGCAGCGCCAGGAGGCCGAGCTGCGGAAATAGCCGTAGAAGGTGACGCTGGAGACGGCCGCGGCGGGCGCGGCCGGGCCGTCCGGCGCGTGGGCAGGGCGGGTCATGGCGCGATCGCCAGGCGCACGGGCGCAAGGCCGTCGATCGTGCCGTCCAGCCGGTCGCCGGCCACCACCGCCCCGACGCCCGCCGGGGTGCCGGTATAGATCAGGTCACCGGGCGCGAGGTGATAGTAGCGCGAGAGGTGGGAGACGAGTTCCGGCACGCTCCAGACGAGGTCGGAGAGCCGCGCCTCCTGCCGGACCGCGCCGTTGACGGTGAGCCGGATCGCCTGGCTGCCGATCGCTCCGAAGGCCTCGCGCCGCCTGACGGCGCCGATGACGGCGGACTGCTCGAAGGCCTTGCCGAGATCCCAGGGCCGGCCCTTGGCCCGGGCGTCGAGCTGGAGGTCCCGGCGCGTCATGTCGAGGCCGGTCGCGTAGCCGAGCACGGCGTGCAGCGCCTGCGCGACGGGCACGTCGTGGACGGCCGCGCCGATCGCGACGACGAGCTCCATTTCGTAGTGATAGTTCGCCGTTCCTGGCGGATAGGGAATGGCGGCGCCGCTCGGGACGATCGCATCCGCCGGCTTGGTGAAATAGAACGGGGCTTCGCGGTCGACCTCGACCCCCATCTCCCTGGCGTGGTCGGCATAGTTGCGGCCGACGCAGAAGATCCGGCCGACCGGCAGCCGCCGGTCGTCGCCGTCGACGGGAATGGCGACCGGCAGTGCCGGCGGGAACAGATAGCGGATGGCGGCAGTGTCGGTCATGCCCGGCCGCGCTCCTCGTAGTAGCCGAGCTTCTCCTGCAGCGGCCCGTCATGGATGCGGATCAGGAAGGCCGGCTCCCGGCCCGCGGCGGAGAGATCGATCGTCGAGAAGACCGGCGCGGAAAAGCTGTCGTGCTCGGCCCAGGCGAAGCCGGCGCCGTTGACGGCTGCCCGGCCAGCTCCGCCGACGACGTGGAAGACCGAGCTGATTGAACGCGTCGGCAGCCGGACGGTCTCGCCCGGCCGGATCATCATCGCGGTGAAGCCGAGGACGTTGAGGCAGCTGTCGCCGGTTTCCGGATTGACGTAGTCGAGCGCCACCAGGTCGGTTTCGCCCGCATGGGCGGCGATCGACCTGAGCGCGCTTTCGGTGTTGCGCCAGGGATAGCGCAGCATGGGAAAGCGCGGCCGCGGCGCGCCGGGAGGACGGTGCGGCACCAGGCCCGGCTGGCTGTATTCGACCGCCGAGGCATCCGGCCGGTTGCGCGCCGGCTGCAGCGGGCCTTCCTCGGCATAGGAACCTTCGAGGCCGACCAGCACCGGCAGGTCGAGCGCGTCGAGCCAGATGACCGGGCCGTCGCCGTCATGGCCGTGGTCGTGCCACATGCCGCCGGGGGTGAGGATCAGGTCGCCCCGTTCCATCCGGCATTTGTCGCCATTGACGATGGTATAGGCGCCGTCGCCCTCGACCACGATGCGGGCGGCGCTCGGCGTGTGCCGGTGGGCCGGCGCGCTCTCGCCCGGCAGCAGCAGCTGCAGGCCGCAATAGATGCTGGCGGTCGCCTGCAGGGCGCCGTTGCGGCCGGGATCGCAGAGCACGAGCACGCGGCGCTCGGCCTTTTCCACCGGCGTCAGTTCGCCGGCCCTGATCAGCAGCGGGCGCAGCGCGCCGAAGGCCCAATGGTGCGCCTGCGTCGCGGCAGCCGGCGCGCCATGGGGCAGCATGACGCGCATCGACGGCCAGAGCGGCGCGACGCCGGCAGACGTCATGGCGGCGCGGTAGTCGGATGGCAGCTCTTCCAGGGTCCCCAGGCTGTCGGTCATGTCGCGCTCCTCGCGTCGCGTTCCTCTTGGCGGCCGGTCCGGCCGGATCCAGGGAACGCTAGGGCGCGCTCGTTATCTCTGTCCAATATCGATTCATAATTCTATGATCTCAATTTGAGATCATCGATCAGGAGATTCCTGATGGAGCTGCGGCACCTGCGCACCTTCGTCCGCGTCGCCGAAGAGCTGCATTTCGGCCGTGCCGCCGAGCAGCTGCACATCGCCCAGTCCGCCATCAGCCAGCATATCCGGCTGCTGGAGGCGGATGTCGGCGTCCGCCTGCTCGACCGGTCGCGGCATCGCGTGAGCCTGACCGAGGCCGGCCGGGTCTTCCTGCCCGAGGCGCAGCGCACCCTGGCGCAGGCGGCCGCCGCCACGCGGGCGGCCCGGGCCGCGGGCACCGGAGCGATCGGCCAGCTCGAATTCGGTTTCGTCGACAATGCGGTCTGGTCGAGGCTCAGCACCGTCCTGCGGACCTTCCACGGGCGCTATCCCGGTGTCGCCCTGAGGCTGCACCAGACCGATCGCGTCGCGCTGATCGCGGGCCTTGCCGAAGGCAGCCTCGATGTCGCGCTGGTTCCCGCGCCCTTGCCGGCCGCCTTGCCCGCGCCTGCCGGCGCGGCGCCCGCCATCGCCTCCGAGGTGCTGGTCGCGGCGCCCTTCCTGGTGGCGCTGCCGCGGGGCCACCGGCTGTCCGACCACGCGCGGCTCAGCCTCGCCATGCTCGCGGACGAGCCCTTCGTGCTGTTCCCGCCGCAGCTGCAGACGCGGCTCGGCGAGATCGTCCTCTCCGCCTGCGCCGATGCGGGATTCGCGCCGCGCATCGTGCAGGAGGCGCGCCAGGTCCATACGCTGCTGGCGCTGGTCGCCGCGGGATTCGGCATCACGCTCGTGCCGGAATGGGTGACGGCCATCCAGGCCGCCGATGTCGTCTACCGGCCGGTGACGACCGTCATGCCGCATTACGAGCTGCGGATCTGCTTCCACGCGGAGAGGACGAACGCCGCCGTCGAGGCCTTTCGCCAGGTTGCCGCCGCATGCGTGCAAGGCCAAATGGATGGAGAAGATTGATACCAGTATCGGTGGCACGGCGCGCTCGGACCGAGACGGTGGTCTCGCATCCGCCGCAAGTCGTCTCATCATGGTCTTCCATTACCTCCCAAACAACAGGAGGGCGGCAAGATCTCGATCATTTTCGTCGAATGTTTCGCTGGCGGGTGTCGCAGCGTCACATCGATCGGCCTGTGCTGCACGCACAGGTAGATCAAGACTCACGACTCATCTTGTATGACACGAGATGCATATTCTAGGCTTGGACGGTCGAAGAACAGCGGCGCAGCCTCGGGCAGCGCAGCCGAGCGAGTGCATCGCTGGGGGCAGGGCATGGGCACGACGACACGGGCGAAGGCGCGGCCGGTGCCGCATGTCACGCGATCTGCCGGCGCTGCCGACGGCAGGGCCCGGCCATCCGCACCAGTCGACGGTCGACAGCAGGCAGCGCGCCTGCGCGCGGTGCTGCTCGCCGGCGCCAGCCTGCCATTGCGGACCTCCGTGCTGGCCGGTTCGCTCGCCCTCGGCGGCCTTGCGGTTCCCCTGCTCGGCGCGTTTCTCGGCGGATATGCGGCGCCGGCTCTTGCCGCCGGCGGGCGCGGCGGCAATGGCGATGTGAGCGGGGGAGGCTCCGGCGGGACCGGCGGCGCGGGCGGGGCGGACAGCGCCGAAGGCATCGGCGGCACGGGGGGCGACGGCACCGGCACAGTGGGTGGCGGTGGGGGCGGCGGCGGCGGCGCCGGAGCGACGGGAGGGCCGGGCGGCAGGGGAGCCACTGGCTCGGCGGCCGGCGATCCGGGCTGGGGTGGCCGCGGCGGCAGCCATGGCTGGATCGATATCATTGTTCCGGGCGGCAGCCCAACCGGTAACCCAGGTTTGCCGGGCGTCGACGGCGGATCTGTCAGCGGCGGCGGCGGTGGCGGTGCCGGCGGATATGGAGCGGTCGTGACGGGGACCGGGCTGCTGGGCCCGATCATCGGCAATATTGTCGGTGGTGCCGGCGGCAGAGGTGGCGATTCCCATAACGATTACGGCGGCTCGGGCGGCACCGGCGGCATCGGCCTGCTGCTCACCGACACCAGCGTGCGCAAGGAACTGGTCATCCAGGGGAGCATCGCCGGCGGCGCCGGCGGAGCGGGGGGACGGGCGTTCTTGCTGGCGCTGACGGTGCGGCCGGAGCCGGCGGCGAAGGCATTGTCGGCGCGGGCTTCGTGATCACCATATTGGCCGCGGGCAGCGTCACCGGCGGGCTGTCGGGCGACGGCGTGCAGGCCAATGCGCTCCACTTCACCGGCGGCGGCGTCCTTTCCAGCGAGCTGCACCTGGTGCCGCGCGGGCCGAACTACGAGGCGGGCATCTATGGCGGCATCCTGATCGATTCCGGAATGCTCACCATCAGCCAGGCCGCCGATGTCAGGCTGCCGAACGTCATCAGCGGCGGCGGCGGCATCGATGTGACGGGCAACGGCGAGCTCTGGCTCACCGCGAACAACAGCTATACGGGAACGACCCGCATCGGGGCGGGCACGCTCACCGTCGGCCGGGACGCCAATCTGGGCCATTCGAGCAGTTCGGTCGCGCTGGTGAGCATGACGCCTTACGACAGCGGGACCGGCGGCGGCCTGTCGTCGGTGCTGAAGGCGTCCGCGAGTTTTGCCAGCGGCAGAACGGTTTCGTTCCACTCCTATGGCGGCCGCATCCATACCATGACCGACGCGACGCTGAACTTGAGCGGTACGCTCACGGGAGGGTCCGCGCCGCAGGCCGCCTTCGTCAAGGAAGGCCCTGGCACCCTCGTTCTGACCGGTGACAGCAGCAACCCCGATCCGGATTTGGGCTTCCTAGGAGCGGTGCGCGTCGATGCCGGTACGCTCATTATCCGGGCGGGGGGCAAGCTCGGCAGCACAACTACAGATGAGGCCAGCATTGCCGGCGACGCCGCCGTCGTGGTGACGGGAACGACGTCGGCCTTGGTCGTGAACAGTCTCGTCGTCGGCAGCCGGGGCTCCGGCTCGCTGACCATTTCCGACGGCGGCCTGGTGATGGCGAGATCGGCTGTCGCCCCGGTCGTCGCCGGCTCCGCCGGCGGTGGCGTCGGCCGGATCAATATCGGTGCGGCCGAAGGCAGTGCCGCCGCGCCGGCCGGCTCGCTCGCCGCCGCGAGCGTATCGCTCGCCTCCAGCGACAGCCGCTTCGTCTTCAACCATAGCAACCTGCCCTATTCCATCGGCCTCCCCATCACCGGCGCGGGCGGCGTCCGGCAGCTTGAAGGGACCACCGTCCTGACCGGAATCAATAGCTATGCCGGCGGCACCGAGATCGTCGGCGGCAGGCTGCAGGTGGGGGCCGACGTCAATCTCGGATCATCCTCCGGCGCGCTGACCTTCGCGGGCGGCACGCTGAGGACGACGGGGAGCTTTGCGACCCCACGCCAGGTCGTGCTGAACGGTCCCGGACGTTTCGAGGTCGCCGCGACCACGACCCTGACCTTGTCGGGGGCGGTGTCGGGCCCGGGCATCCTGGTCAAGGCCGGTGCCGGCACGCTGCAGCTCACCAGCGCCGGCGGCAGCGCCTATCAAGGCACGCTGGTGGAGGCCGGCACGCTGGTCGGCGCGGCGTCGACGATCTCAGGCACGGTCGAGAATGCCGGGACGGTGGTGTTCGAACAGCCGGCGTCGGGAAGCTTCGCCGGCGACATCGGCGGCTGGAACGGCACGCGTGGCCAGATGATCAAGCGCGGCGCGGGCACCCTGACGCTGGCCGGCACCTCGTCTCTCGACTGGTCGGTCGAGGCGGGAACGCTCGCCACGAGCGCGGCAGGTTTTGCCGGCAATGCGGCGATCAGCACCGGGGCGACACTCACCTTCGACGAGACGGCGACAGCATCCTATGCCGGCACGCTCTCCGGCGCGGGGGGCCTTGCCAAGACCGGCGCCGGTACGCTGATGCTGACAGGTACCGTCGGCCATACCGGCCTGACGACGGTTGCCGGCGGCACCCTGCAGTTCGGCGATGGCACCGTCGCGCGCGCCTATGCGCTGAGCGGTTCGATCCAGGTGGCCGCAGGCACGCTCGCCATTGCGCGGCCGACCACGTTGCATGTCGCGCAGCAGATCGATTTTTCCGACAATTCGACGCTCTCGATCGTCGCGGGCGCGACCGACCCGGCGCTGGAGGCCGAACGCATCACCATCGGCTCCGGCGTTGCCTTCAACCTCTCCGGCGTCACCAGCGTCGGTGCGAGCGGCAAGGTGCTGATCGACACGGTGTCCGGCATATCAGGCGATTTCGCTTCGGTGACCATCGGCGGCTATACCGGCAGCGTCGACTACATGACGCTCAACACCGTCAGGACGCCGACGCAATATCTGGCGACCTACGGCCTGAGCTGGACGGCCGGCAACACTCTCGCCCATGGCACGTTCACGCTGACCGATGCATCCAACAGCTTCACGGTGGCGACGGCCCTGAGCGACCGGGCGGCGAATGCCGCGACCGGCTGGGACGGCCGGACACTGACCAAGGCGGGCGCCGGCACGCTGATCCTGACCGCCGACAACAGCTATTCGGGCGGCACGATCATCGCGGGCGGCACGCTGCAGCTCGGCGATGGCGGCGCGACGGGATCGATCACCGGCCATGTCGCCAATGACGGCACGCTCTCCTTCAACCGTTCCGATGTCTCGACCTTCGTGGGAACCATTTCCGGCAGCGGCGGCCTGCGCCAGATGGGGCCGGGCACCACCGTCCTGACCGGTGAGAACAGCTATGGCGGCGGCACCGAAATCGCCGGCGGCACGCTTCAGGTCTCGCGCGACGTCAATCTCGGTTCGAGCGCCGGCGGGCTGAGATTTTCCGGCGGGACTCTGGCGGCGACGGCGAGTTTCGAAACCGCGCGGGCGGTGACGCTGAGCGGCACTGGCCGCTTCGACGTCGCCGCCGGCACGGAGCTCGGCCTCACCGGCACGGTCACGGGCGCCGGCGATCTCGTCAAGGCCGGCACCGGCACCCTGCGCCTCGCCGGCGCGAGCAATGCCTATGGCAATACGCTGGTCGAGGGCGGCACGCTGATCGGCCATGCGGGAGCGCTCTCGGGCGCGATCGGCAATGCCGGCACGGTGATCTTCGAACAGGCGGCAGACGCAAGCTTTGCCGGTTCCATCGGATCGCTGGGCGGAACCAGCGGCGCGATGATCAAGCGGGGCGCCGGCACGCTGACGCTTATCGGTGCCTCGTCGCTCGACTGGACGGTCGAGGCCGGCGGACTCGTCACGGCGGCCGAACGCTTTGCCGGCAAGGCAGCCATCGGCGCGGGAGCGAGCTTCACCTTTGACCAGGCGGCCAATGCCGCCTATGCCGGCCAGCTCTCGGGCGCGGGCAGGCTCGTCAAGACCGGCGCCGGCATGCTCGTTCTCGACGGCAACAACGCGGCCTTTTCCGGCACGACCAGCGTGTCCGCCGGCGCCCTCATCGTCGGCTCCGACAGCACCTCGACCGGCGCCGTGCTCGGCGGTTCGGTCGCGGTTGCGGGCGGCGCGACGCTCGGTGGGCACGGCACGATCGGCTCGGGCGCCGGCTCGACCGTGGCGATCGGCGCGGGGGGCACGCTCTCGCCGGGCAATTCCATCGGCACGCTCACCGTCGACGGCAATCTCGCCTTCGCGGCCGGCGCGACCTACAGCATCGAGGTGTCGCCGCAAGCCTCGGACCGGGTCAACGTGACCGGGACGGCGACGCTCGGCGGCGCGGCCGTGGCCGCGACCTATGCGGCCGGTTCCTATGTCAACAAGCGCTATACGATCCTGAACGCGGCGGGCGGTGTCAGCGGCGCCTTTTCCGGACCGGTCAACACCAACCTGCCGGCAAGCTTCGGCGCCGCGCTCGCCTATGACCCGACCAACGCCTATCTCGACCTGACGCTGAACTACGTGCCTCCCGGCCCGACGCCCGGCGCCAACCTGACCGTCAACCAGGCGAATGTCGCCGCGGCCCTGGTCAATTCGTTCAACGCGACCGGCGGCATTCCGCTCGTCTTCGGCGCGCTCACCCCGGCGGGCCTCTCCGGCGCCTCGGGCGAGGCGGCGACGGGCATTCAAGCTGCGACCGTCGACGTGATGGACCGCTTCCTCAACCTGATGACCGATCCCTATTCCAACGGTCGCAATACGAGCGCGACGCAGATGGCGGATCTCGGCCGCGGCCCGCGCGCGGTGTTCGTGCCGGAGCCGACGCGCTGGAGCGCCTGGGCGTCGGGTTATGGTGGCGTGCAGGCCCTCGGCGGCAATGGCGTCATCGGCTCGCACGGCACGTCCACCAGCATCTACGGTACGGCGGTCGGCGCCGACTATCGCGTCTCGTCGGACACGACGATCGGCTTCGCGCTCGGCGCCGCCGGTACCAGCTATCGCCTCGGCCAGGGCCTTGGCGGCGGCTCCTCCGATGTGTTCCAGATCGGCCTCTACGGCCGCCACCAGATCGGCGCGGCCTATGTCGCAGCCGCCTTGGCCTTTGGCTGGCAGGACGTGACGACCGAGCGGCGCTTCATGGGCGACCGGCTCACCGGCCGCTTCACCGCCAATGCCTTTTCCGGTCGCATCGAGGCCGGCTACCGGTTCGCGACCGGCTTCGCTGGCCTGACGCCCTATGCCGCCGGCCAGTTCGTCAGCTATGCGCTGCCCGACTACCGCGAGCAGGTGACCTCCGGAACCGGTCTCTTCGCGCTCGACTATGTCGGCCGCTCGGCGACCGCCTGGCGCACCGAACTCGGCCTCCGCGCCGACAAGGCGATCCAACTCGGCGAAGCCGAGCTCACCTTGCGCGGCCGGCTCGCCTGGGCGCACAATTTCAACGCCGACCGCCTCGTCGGTGCATCCTTCTCCAGCCTGCCGGCGTCGAGCTTCATCGTTCATGGCGCGAGCCAGGCCGCCGATGTCCTGCTGACCTCTGCCGGGGCCGAGCTCAAATGGACGAACGGCTGGTCCGCGGCCGCCACCTTCGAAGGCGGCTTCTCGGCTCGCGGCAATTCTTACGCCGGCAGGGGCACGATCCGCTACCAGTGGTGAAGCGATCGGTGGCCCTGCATCGCGCGTGGCCGTGGTTCGAGGGGCGCCTTCGGCTCCCGTCTCACCATGAGGATTGTGGGGCATGGCAGGGTGCGCGTCATGAAGGGGAGCGCCAGCGAGCATCTCTGTACCGACGCTGATGCGGGCGCTCTCCCAATCCTCATGGTGAGGCACCCGCGCTTCCGGCGCGGGCCTCGAACCACGGCCGCTCGTGATGCAGATCGCTGCAACCTTTGATGGTTGCATCGGCTGTCTTATTTTCGATTGCCGGCTTCCAAAAGAACTCTCATTTCGCGCAAATATCCCTGGGGAATCACAGAATCGCCTTGTGTTGAATTGGATGCACACCCTAAGGTCACACAACTGGTGATGGTGGCTCGGGTCCGAGTTGTCCCACTGCGTGATCGAACTGCTGGGGGCGGGGTATGGGGAGCGAGACGCGGGCGAAAGGTCGGGCCTGGCCGCATGTCGCGAAGATCATGCAGCCGGGTTCCGGGAAGGCGCCTCCGCCGACGCCGGCCGACCCCGCGATGCAGGGCAGGCGCCTGCCCGCCCTCATGACGAACGGCAGTCTGCCACAGCGCGCAATGGCCCTGTCGGGTTCCGTGAGGCGAGAAGTGCTTACCGGCCCGATGCTCGGGGCCTGCCTTCTCGGCACGACGATGCTGATGCCCTCGAATGCGGTGGCGCAGGCTTGGCTTGGCACGACCGGCGATTACGCCACGCCCGGCAACTGGACCCCGGCGACCGTGCCCACGGGCACCTCGGCGACGGCAACCTTCACCGCGAGCGGCGCCAGTGCGATCACGATCGATGGTGCGCAGAATACCGGCACTCTCGTCTTCGCCAGTGGCGCGTCCGCCTACACCTTCGACTTCAATCCCGGCGGCGCCCTGCGCCTGGGCGGCACTGGCATCGTCAACAATTCGGGGCTCGCGCAGACCTTCACGGTGACGCCCGCGGGATCCAATGTAAGCTTCTTCAACTCCGCGACCGCGGGCGATGCGCGTTTCGTGCTGAACGGCGGTGCGCTCAGCTTCAACGACACATCCAATGCCGGCACTGCCGTCGTCAATGTCGATAGTGGCGGGCACCTTCGGGCCAGCGATACGAGTTCGCTGGGGACCGCAAAGATTTCCGTAACCAGTGGCGGTACCGTCCAGCTGTTCGATGCGGCCCAGGGCGGTCAAGCCCAGCTCGACCTGGCCGCCGGTGCCTTCTTCTTCGTGCAGACGACGGCTGACACCAGCATGGGGTCCATCGTCGGCGCCGGGACGGTCCGGTTCGGGACCAGCTCAGACGTGCGGCTCTCGGTGGGGGCCGACAATCGGTCGACCCTGTTCAGCGGCACGCTTGACGGGACGGGTGTCCGGGGATCGATCGAAAAGCTGGGTTTCGGCACCTGGACGCTGTCGGGCACCAATACCTACGCCCATGGCACGAGGATCACGGCCGGCACGCTCTCGATCTCGCGGGACGCCAATCTCGGCGCCGCCAGCGGCGGCCTCACCTTCTCCGGCGGGACGTTGCTGACCACGGCCGACATCACCATGTCCCGCGCGACAATGTTGAGCACTTTCGGCTTCTTCGATGTCGCCGCCGGCACCAGGCTCACGCATAACGGCGTCATCGACGGCGCTGGCGGCCTCTTCAAGAGCGGCGCCGGCACGCTGGCTCTGGGCGGCGTCAATACCTATTCCGGCGGCACGACGATCTCGGGCGGGACGATCATGGTTTCGCGCAACGCCAATCTCGGCGACCCGACCATGGCAATACTGTTCGACAGTGCCACGTCCTATGACCAGCCTACTGGAGCCGGCGCCGCGTCGACGCTTCGCACGACGGCGACTTTTTCCAGCGGGCGCGCGATCAGCTTCAGCAATTTCGGCGGCCGCATCGACACCGATGCCGGAACGACATTGACCATAGCCGGCATCTTGACGGGCGGTGGTGGTGCCAATTTTGTCAAGCAGGGCAACGGCACCCTGGTTCTCACGGCGGACAGCAGCACCCCACATCCCGCATTCGGCTTCACCGGCACGGTGCGCGTCGACGGCGGGACGCTGCGGATCGAGAATGGCGGCAAGCTCGGCAGCGGCTTGTCGGGCGGGGGCTATGTTTCGGACGGCGCCGGCGTTGTCGTGAACGGTTTCGGCTCGACCTGGACCGTCAGCCAGTTGATCGTCGGTGACCGCGGCGCCGGCAGTCTGCGCATCGAGGACCAGGGCAAGGTCGTGAGCCAGAACGGCCTCGTCGGTTCCGGTGGCGCCGGCTCCGTCACGATCACCGGCGTCGGATCGGAATGGGCAACGGCCAGCACCGACTTCTATATCGGCCTTTTCTCGAACACCGGCATGCTGACGGTGACAGGCGGTGGCGCCCTGCGGGTCGGCAGCGCCGGCACGGGCACGGTCAATGTCGGCACCGCCATAGGCGGCCCCGGCGGCACAATCAATATCGGCGCGGCCGAAGGCGACCCGGCAGCGGCGGCCGGTCAGCTTCTCGCGGCAGAGGTCGCATTGAACGCCACCGCGAGCCGGCTCGTCTTCAACCATACCGATGCGGGCTACGGTTTCGGCCTCACCGTCAGCGGCGCAGGGGCGGTCCGCCAGGTGGCGGGAACCACGATCCTCACGGCAACCAACAGCTATTCGGGCGGCACGGAGATCGTCGGCGGCACGCTGCAGGTGGCGACCGACGCCAATCTCGGCGCCTCGGCCGGCGGCCTCAGCTTTGCCGGCGGTACATTGGCGACCACGGCAAGTTTCGCGACGGGCCGGGCGGTGGCGCTGACAGGCGCCGGACGTTTCGACGTCGCAACCGGTACCGAACTTGGTCTGGCGGGCGCCATCTCGGGCGCGGGTGACCTGATCAAGGCTGGCGCCGGCACGCTGCGGCTGACAGGCACCGCCAACGCCTACGGCCGGACGCTCGTCGAGACGGGCGTGCTGATCGGCGACGCCGGGTCGATCGCGGGGACGATCGGCAATGCCGCGACCATCGTCTTCGAACAGGCTGCCGACGGAACTTTCGCCGGCGCGATCGGATCGCTCGGCGGCACGAGCGGGACGATGGTCAAACGTGGCGCCGGCACCTTGACCTTGTCCGGTGCATCTTCGCTCGACTGGGCGATCGAAGCCGGCGGCCTCACCACGGCGGCCGAACGGTTCGCCGGCCATGCGGCGATCGCCGCGGGGGCAAGGCTCACCTTCGACCAGGCCGCGAATGGCGCCTATGCGGGCCAGCTCTCCGGCGCCGGCAGCCTCGTCAAGGCGGGCTCGGCCGCGCTCCTCATCGACGGCAACAATGCCGGGTTTGCCGGCGCGACGACCGTTGCGGCCGGCGCGCTGATCGTCGGGTCCGACATGGCCCATGCCGGTGCCGTGCTCGGCGGCTCGCTCGATGTCGCGGGCGGCGCGACGCTCGGCGGCCATGGCACGGTCGGTTCGGGCGCGGGCTCGACGGTGGCGATCGCGTCGGGCGGCACGCTGTCGCCGGGCAATTCGATCGGCACGCTCACCGTCGCCGGCAATCTCACCTTCGCGGCCGGCGCGACTTACCGGATCGAGGTTTCGCCGCTCGGCTCCGACCGGACGAATGTCTCGGGGACCGCGATGCTCGGCGGCGCAACGGTCGCGGCCTTCTATGCGCCGGGGAGCTATGTCACCAAGCGCTATACGATCCTCACCGCCGGCAGCGTCAACGGCACCTTCGCGGGGCCGGTCAATACCAACCTGCCGCTGAATTTTTCGACCGCGCTCGCCTATGACGGCACCGGGGCCTATCTCGACCTGACCTATGCTCCGCCGCGGCCGGATTTCGGCGCGGGCCTGACGGTGAACCAGGCGAATGTCGCAGGCGCCCTCGTCAATTCGTTCAACACGGCGGGCGGCATTCCGCTCGCCTTCGGCGCGCTGACGGCACCCGGCCTGTCGGGTGCCTCGGGCGAGGCGGCGACCGGCATCCAGGCCGCAGCCGTCGAGGTGATGGACCGCTTCCTCACCCTGATGACCGATCCCTTCGCCAATGGTCGCAACACGAGCGCCGTGCAGATGGCCGATCTCGGCCGCGCCCCGCGTGGCGTGATCGTCGCGGAGCCCGCGCGCTGGAGCGCCTGGGCTTCGGGTTATGGCGGCGTCCAGGCAACAGGCGGCAATGCCACGATCGGCTCGCACGGCACCTCGACCAGCATTTACGGCAGCGCTTTCGGCGCCGACTATCGCCTCTCGCCGGACACGATGGTTGGCTTCGCGCTCGGCGCCGCCGGCACCAGCTATCGCCTCGGCCAGGGTCTCGGCGGCGGCTCCTCCGACGTGTTCCAGATCGGCCTCTATGGCCGGCACCAGATGGGCCCTGCCTATGTCGCAGCGGCACTCGCCTATGGCTGGCAGGACGTGACGACCGAGCGGCGCTTCATGGGCGACCGGCTCACCGGCCGCTTCACGGCGAACGCCTTCTCCGGCCGCATCGAAGCCGGCTACCGCTTCGCCGCCGGCTTTGCGGGTCTCACGCCCTACGCCGCCGGCCAGTTCGTCAGCTATGCACTGCCCGACTACCGCGAGCAGGTGACCTCCGGAACCGGTCTCTTCGCGCTCGACTATATCGGCCGCTCGGCAACCGCCTGGCGCACCGAGCTCGGCCTCCGCGCCGACAAGGCGATCCAACTCGGGGAGGCCGAACTCACTTTGCGCGGCCGGCTCGCCTGGGCGCACAATTTCAATGCCCATCGCCTCATCGGGGCGTCGTTCGCAAGCCTGCCGGCATCGGGCTTCATCGTCCACGGTGCGAGCCAGGCTGCCGATGTGCTGCTGACCTCTGCCGGCGCCGAGCTGAAATGGGCGAACGGCTGGTCGGCCGCCGCGACCTTCGAGGGCGGTTTCTCGGCACGCGGCAATTCTTATGCGGGAAGAGGGACGCTGCGCTATCAGTGGTGAGGCGATCGGTGGCCCTGCATCGCGCGTGGCCGTGGTTCGAGGGTCGCCTTCGGCTCCCGCCTCACAATGAGGATTGGCGGAGAATGGCACCAAGGATGTTCATGAAACGGAACGCTCAGGGCTACATGAGCAACCGTGCTGCAGATCTCCCACATCCCTCATGGTGAGGCGCCCGCGCCCTCGCGCGGGCCACGAACCACGGCCATCCCTGATGCAGGTCACACCAGGCCCGCGCGGCTCCCGTCGCCCGCCACCCGATCGCGCTCAATGCGCGATCGCCTCGCGGCCGAACACCGCCATCAGGGTCCCCGTCATGGTCGCGACCAGCTTCTCCCGCCCCGCCTGCACCGTGAAGGCCTCAGCGTCGCAGACGCTGATGGTGCGGCCGGGCTTCAGGACATGCGCGCGGAACAGAAAGACGTCGCCGGCTGCGGGCGCGATCAGATTGATCTTGAACTCGACGGTGAGCACCGCGGCATCGTCGGGCATCAGCGAAAAGGCGGCATAACCGCAGGCGGAATCGAGCGCCGTCGCGATGATGCCGGCGTGGATGAAGCCGTGCTGCTGGGTATAGGCGGGAGCATGACCCATCCGCAGCACGATGGTGCCGGCGCCCAGCTCAGCAATCTCGATTCCCAGGCTCGCCATGGCCGCCTGGCGGTCGAAGCTCGCCCGGACCCGGGCGTCGAAATGGGGATCCTTGGGAATGAAACTCATCGCCGGCACTCTCCTCAGCACGATGGTGCATGACGAGACGTGCCCGCTGTTGCAGGTCGTCGTCTTGGAAAAATCGGACAGGGGGCGGCACCACCTGCCGTCTCGCCAGCGCGCGCAACCGGCCCGGCGACAGCCCGGCATGGCGTTTGAGATCGGCGGTCAGATGCGCCTGGTCGCAATAGCCCGTCTCCAGGGCGACCTGCGCGAGGCCGGCGGCGGCGGCGATGGCCGCCACGGCGCGGCGGAAGCGTTCGAGGGACATGAACCGTTTGGGCGGCAGGCCGGTATGGCTCCGGAACCGGCGCTGCAGCGTGCGCGAGCCAATGCCGGTGCCCGCTGCCAGCGCCACGACGCTCATCGCACGTCCAGGCGCCGATGCCGCGAGGCACCGGTCGATCGGGTCGGCGGCCGCTGCGGGGCGGCGCCGCTCCTGTGCGGCCGCCCCGGCGGCGGTCAGGGCCGCGCAGGCGGTCTCGGCCCAGCCATCGAGGGCATGGGCGATCGAATCCAGCGTCGCACCGCCCTCGACCTGCGCCATGAAGGATCTGGAGAGGCCGAGGAGCTCGGCCTCGTCCCAGGCGACGTCCAGAGGCCGGCAGCGGAAGCCGAGCATCCAGCCGTGAAAGCCACGTGACCGCGGCCGCTGGCCGAAGCTCGGCTTTCGGCAGGCGGCGGTCCAGGCCAGGGGCACTTCGGTTTCGCCCGCACCGACCGCCTGCCGCCCCACCAGGCAGACCTCGAGAAACGGCGACGAGAACAGGCTTGCCTCGGCGCCGATCAGCCGCCCGCAGTCGCGGAGGATGAAGAGGTGGTCGACAGGGGGCCGATGGCGATCCCGTGGTGCCAGTTCGACATAGAAGGCGGCCGTGTCAGACATGGACGGGCATGGGCGAACGCGTTCCGACAGTCCGGCCGAAGCGATCGCGGACCGTCCCTGCCGCATCATCGGCTGCCTTCGGTCCGGCCGCAATGCCACGAGCCATGCCCGCATGGCTCGCCGGCTCTCGCTGCGCTCGATGCCCTGGCGCGGGAGGAGCGTGCCGCGGCTCAGACTTCGGCCGCCGCGCCGCGCACGGCCTCCAGCGTCGCATCGACGATTGCCGCGTCATGTTCCGAGGACACGAACCAGGCGCCGCGTTCCAGGACACGCACGCCGCGCCGGAGCAGCGCCAGGGCGAAGCGCTGATAGGCGGCCTTGTCGGCGCGCGCGACGTCGCGGTAGTTGCGGGCCGGCGCGTCGAGGCCGAAGGCGAGGTGGAACATCAGCGGGAAACCCGCGACCTGGGCCTTGATGCCGGCGCCTTTCAGGATGTCCCTGATGCCGTCCTGAAGGCGCTGGCCGTGGGCCGAACTCGTCGCATAGTGCTCTGTCGTCAGCGCCTTCTGGGTCGCGACCAGGGCCGCCATGGCGATCGGCTGGGCATTGAAGGTGCCGCCGTGCAGGACGCCGTCGGCGAACAGGTCGATGAGATCGGCGCGTCCCGCGACGGCCGCCACCGGAAAGCCGTTGGCGATGGCCTTGGCCATGATGGCAAGGTCCGGCGTCACGCCGAACCGTTCCTGGGCGCCGCCGGCAGCGAGGCGGAAGCCGGTAATGACCTCGTCGAAGATCAGCAGCGCGCCGTGCCTGCGGCAGGCGGCGAGTGCGCCTTCGAGATAGCCGTCCGCGGGCGCGATGGCGCCCTGGTTGCACATGGCCGGTTCCATCAGCACGGCCGCGACGTCGCCCTGCGCCAGCCGCGCCTCGAGCGCGGTGAGGTCGTTCCAGGCGAGGATCGCCAGGCCTTCATGGCCGGCCGGATCCTGACCGCGGCTGCCGATGACCGGTATCGGCGCCTCGTCGGGGCCGGCGGCATTGAGCCCGGGCGCGGTCGACCAGAGGATATTGTCGAACCAGCCGTGATAATGGCCCTCGAACTTGACGATGGTGCGCCGGCCGGTGGCGGCGCGGGCAAGGCGGATGGCGGCCTGTGCCACCTCCGAGCCGGACGAGCCGAAGCGCAGCCGTTCCGCGGCAGGCACCCGCGCGCAGATGAGCTCGGCCGCCTCATATTCGACCGGCGCCTGGCCGGCGAAGAGGATGCCCTTTTCGGCCTGCCGCCTGACCGCTTCGATGACCGGCGCCGGCGAATGGCCGAGCACGGTCGCGCCCATGCCGCAATAATAGTCGATGATCCGGTTGCCATCGACGTCGATGAGATAGGGCCCTTCGCCACGCTCGAAGACGAGCGGGCCGGGCACCATGCCCAGGCGGAAATTGCTGTTCACGCCGCCCGCCATGTAGCGCGCGTTGCGCGCGATCTGCCGGGCCGATTCCTCGAAGCTCAGGCCTCGCGCCTGCTGCGTGCCGTTCGCCGCCATTGCCTGTCCTCCGCTTGACGTTCCGGGCGCGAGCAGACCAGAGCGCGTGAACCATCACAAGGAACGGTGGTTTCGTCTTGCGGAATTCGAGGACGCAGGCTATGCGGCTGGCACCGCAGCCAGGCGAGGCCGAGATGGCGAAGACGTCCGACAATCCCTATCTCGTCCAGCCGGTCATGAAGGCGCTCGGCGTGCTGGAGCTGGTCGCGCGGCACGGCCACGCGATCGCGCTGACCGCGGTCAGCCGGCAATTGCGCATTCCGAAGACCACCACCTTCCGCTATCTGCAGACGCTGTCGGCGGCCGGCTTCCTCGATCACAACAGGGCGACCGACCGCTACACGGTCGGGCCGCGGCTGCGGTCGATCGCCCGCGCCGACGCCAGCATCACCAGGATCCGCGAATGCGCGCGGCCGGCCATGATCGAGCTGATGCACGAGTTCAACGAGACGGTGAATCTGGCGGTCAAGGGCAACGGCACCGTGGTCTATGTCGACCTGATCGAGGCCAACCGCTCGCTGCGCATGCAGGCGCGCATCGGCGACAGCCACCCGATGCATTCGACCGCGCTCGGCAAGGCCATCCTCGCCTTCCTCCCCGAGGCCGAGCGGCAGCGCCAGCTCGACCTGCCGCTCGCCGAGCGCACCGGCCGCACGCTGATCGAGCGCGACGAGGTCGCGCGCCAGCTCAAGCAGGTGGTCAGGCTCGGCTACGCCACCGAAATGGGCGAGAACGAGGACGGCGCGATGTGCGTCGGCGTGCCGATCCTCGACGAGCGCGGCTATCCGGTCGCGGCCTTGAGCATTTCCGCGCCGCTCATGCGCATGCCTCCTTCGCTCGCGGCCAAGGCCGGCAAGCGCCTGCGCGCAGTGGCATCCGGCATTTCGGTGCAGCTCGGCTCGGGCGCTGGCACCGGTTGATCCGATCGGCCCTGCCTCGGGCCTTGTCATGCCTGATGCCATGCGCCCAATCCCGATGGCC
This sequence comes from bacterium YEK0313, assembly GCA_000751295.2. Classification (NCBI taxonomy): domain Bacteria; species bacterium YEK0313. Next base: position 870,379 of record CCMO02000001.1, on the reverse strand, counting down.
GCCCGTTCGGAGACATGGGTAGCGGTTCAGCGCGATCCCTGCGTCCCGCCCCGCGGCCAGTAGCGGCATGAGACGCCGTGGCCGGGCGACACGTCGTGCCACCAGGGCGTGCCGGTCCGTGTGTGGTCGTCGCCATGGATGCAGGCGCCGCCGTCGCCGTCCAGGAAGCTGAGATCGGGCGGCGCGCGCTTCAGCCGTTCGCGTTGCAGGGCCGGATCGGGCACCGGCACGGCGTCGAGCAGCAGGCGTGTGTAGGGGTGGCCCGGACGGTCGTAGACCGCGGCCGTCGGCCCCATCTCGACGACATGGCCGCGATACATGACGGCGACCTTGTGGGCCATCTCGCGCACGATGGCGAGATCGTGGGCGATGAAGAGATAGGAGAGCCCGAGCCTTTCCTGCAGCGACTTGAGCAGCGCGACGATCTGCGCCTGCGTCCGCACGTCGAGCGCCGAGACGGGCTCGTCGCAGACGATGAAGTCCGGATTGACCGCCAGCGCCCGGGCGATGACGACGCGCTGACGCTGGCCGCCCGAGAATTCGTGCGGATAGCGGCGCATCATCGCCGGGTCGAGATGGACGAGCTCGAGCAGCTCCGCCACCCGCTCGCGGCGCTCGCCGGCCGGCACGGTGCGATGGACGATCAGCGGCTCGGCGAGGATCGCCTCGATGGTCATGCGCGGGTGCAGGCTCGAATAGGGGTTCTGCAGGACGAACTGCATGTGCCGCCGCATGCCGCGCAGCGCGCGGCCGCGCATCGTCGTCAGCTCCTCGCCGCGCAGCTTGACCGAGCCCTCATGCGCCTTCTGGAGCTGCAGCACGGCCCGGCCGGTGGTGGTCTTGCCGGAACCGGACTGGCCGACCAGGCCGAGCGTCTCGCCCGGCGCGATGGCGAAGGAGACCTTTTCGACGGCCTTGACGGGCCGCCCGCCCGCCCGGGCCGGGAACAGGACGGAGAGGTCGCGGACCTCGACGAGCGGCGGCGTCGCGGTCATCGTGCGCTTCCCATGCCGTCGAGGCGGGGCACCGCGTCGAGCAGCGCCCGGGTATAGGCGTGCCGGGGCGACGCGAAGACCTCGCCGACCGGTCCGGTTTCGACGATCTCGCCGCGATACATGACGTTGACCCGGTCGACCATGCCGGCGACCACGCCGAAATCGTGGGTGATCAGCATCAGCGCCATGCCGCGCTCCTGCCGCAGCCGCATGAGCAGCCTGAGGATCTGCGCCTGCACGGTGACGTCGAGCGCGGTGGTCGGCTCGTCGGCGATCAAGAGATCCGGCTCGCAGGAAATGGCGATGGCGATCAGCACGCGCTGGCGCTGACCGCCCGAGAACTGGTGCGGGTGCCAGTCGATGCGGCGCTCCGGATCGGGAATGCCGACAAGGCCGAGGAGGTCGATGGCGCGTTCGCGCGCCGCCGCGCCGGAGAGTTTCAGATGACGCCGGAGCATGTCGGCCATCTGCGCGCCGATGGTCATGACCGGGTTGAGCGAGGTCATCGGATCCTGGAACACCATGGCGATGCGCCGGCCGCGGAGGTCGCGCATCGCGGCCTCGTCGAGCGCCAGGATGTCCTCGCCGCGGAAGCAGATCGCTCCGCCGAGGTCGATCGCAGCCCCTTCCGGCGCGAGCCGCATCAGGGCGCGTGCCGTCACGCTCTTGCCGCAGCCGGATTCGCCGACGAAGCCGACTGCCTCGTTGGCGCCGATGTCGAAGGAGATGCCGCGGACGGCCTGGACGAGCTCATGGCGCGTCGCGACGCTGGCGGTCAGGTTGCGCACGCTGAGGAGAGGCGCCGTCATCGCGAACCCCCGACATCCAGCACCTCGCGCAGGCCGTTGGCGAGCACGATGAAGGTGAGCGTGGCAAAGACGATGGCGGCGGCGGGGCCGATCACCGTGAGCGGCGCGAGCTCCATGAACTGGCGCGCTTCCGAAAGCATGCCGCCCCAGTTGGGATCCGGCGGCGGCGGGCCGAGGCCGAGAAAGGAGAGGGCGGTGACGGTGAAGATGGTCTGCGACAGGGTCAGGCTGGTCGCGACCAGGATCGGCGAGGCCACGATGGGCAGGACGTGGCGCAGCACGAGGCGCAGCTCGCTCATGCCGATGCTGCGCGCGGCCTCCACGTGGTCCCACTGCTTCACGCTGAGCACCGGCGCGCGTACCACCCGCGCCATGGCGGGCGTATAGACGATGGCGATGGTGACGATGAGGTTGGGCACGGTCGGGCCGAGGGCGGCGACGACGGCGATGGCGAGCAGCAGCACCGGGAAGGCGAAGACGACGTCCAGCACGCGCATGATCGTCTCGTCGACGAAGCCGCCGCAATAGCCGGCGGCGAGGCCGAGGATCAGGCCGGCGACCAGCGCGATGGCGACGGCGCTGACCGTGATCATGAGCGTGGTGCGGCCGCCGACGATGAGGCGGCTCAGCACGTCGCGGCCGATCTGGTCCGTGCCGAGCCAGTGCCGCGCGCTGGCGCCGGCGAGCGAATCCGGCGATGTGGCGGCGGGATCGAAGGGCGCGATCAGCGGCGCGAAGACCGTGACGATCAGCATGGCCGCAAGCATGGCGAGGCCGATGCCGACCAGCAGCCCGCCCCGGCTCGCGGGCCGACGTCTGTGCGCCGCCGGCGTGACCGCGCCAAGGTGTGTGTCCTCCGCGACGTCGCTCACATCTGCACCCGCGCATCGACCCGCGCATAGGCGATGTCGATGACCGTATTGACCAGCACGACGATGCCGGCGGCGACCAGCACGATGGCCTGGATCACCGGATAGTCGCGGCTGGTGATGGAATCGAAGAGATATTGGCCCATGCCGGGAATGGCGAAGATGGTCTCGACCAGGATCGAGCCGCCGAGCAGGGCGGCGATCTTGAGGCCGGCCGCGGTGATGACCGGGGTGAGCGCGTTGCGCAGGAGATAGTGGCCGAGGATCGTGCCGGACTTCAGCCCCTTGGCGCGGGCGACCATGACGAAATCCTGGGAGGCGACCTCAAGCACCGCGGCGCGGGTATTCTCGGCGATCGTCACGGACACGCCGAGCGCCAGCGCGAGGGCCGGCAGGACGAGGCTTGCGAGATTGGCGAGCGGATCCTCCAGGAACGGCGTGTAGCCGAAGATCGTGACCCCGGGCAGGTAGAGCCCGAACAGCAGCACCATCAGCGTGGCGACGACATAGTTCGGCACGGCCAGGACGAAGCCGTTGACGAGCCGGAGCAGCCAGTCGACGAAGCCGCCGAGCCGGGCCGCGGCGAGCCCGGTGGCAAGGCCGAGGACCGCGGCCATGACGGCGGCGATCAGGGTCAGCTCGAAGGTGACGGCGAGCCGGTCCACGACTTCACCGAGCACCGGCTGGCGGGTGACGAAGGAGGTGCCGAGATCGCCTTTCAGCGCATGGCCGAGCCAGGCGAGATATTGCGCCGCGAGCGGCTGGTCGAGGCCGAGGTCGCGGCGCATGGCGGCGAGCACGTCCGGGCCGACATTCTGCGCGCCGGCGGCGGCGATGGCGAAGTCGCCGGGAATGGCACGCATCAGAAGGAAGGCCACGAGCGAGACACCGAGCAGGATCGCCGCCATCGCGGCGAGGCGGCCGAGGATGAAGCGGGTCATCGCAGCCCGTTCCCTTGCCGGCGGTCGGGCACTATTTCTTCAGCCATGTCGTGCGCACGAAGGAGCGGATATTGGCCGCGAGCGGCACGTAGCCGTGGACATGGTTCCACCAGATCTCCCAGCGCAGCGGATATTGGTAGATCTGCAGCACATAGGCCTGGTCGGCGATGCGCTTCTGGATGTCGAGGTTGCGCGCGCCGCGCTTCGCCGTATCGAGCTCGGCGCGCGCCTCCAGGATCATCCGGTCGAGCTCGGCGTCGCTGGCGCCCATCGCCTTGCCGAAACTGCTGTCGGACCGGACATACTGGAAGATCGTGTCGGGATCCGGCGTCCAGGACAGCGCCACAGAGAGCAGCGTCGGCCAGGTGCCGGTGGCCCACATGTTGAGCAGCGGCGCGGTCTCCATCGGCACCAGCTTCACCGTGATGCCGGCCGCCTGCCATTGCTGCTGGAGGATCTGCGCGCAGGCGACGTCGAGCGGGTTGGCCGCGACGATGATGTAATCGCCGAGATCGATGCCGCCGGCATGGCCGGCTTCCGCCAGCAGCGCCTTCGCCGCCGCCGGATCGTGCCGGTAGTAGGGCAGCTCGCCGGTGCCGTCATAGCCGCCGACCTGGCTTTCCGGGATCATCGCGCCGATCTTGCCGGAGCCGCCGAGCACCGTGTCGAGGCAGGCCTTGCGGTTGGTGGCGAGGCTCAGCGCGCGGCGCACCCTGACATCGTCGAGGGGCTTGGCCTTCATGTTCAGCCAGATCGGGAAGGTGCGCGAGGTCTGGCCGGGCGCCGAGACGAGATTGGGCGCGGCGCGCGTGATGGCCGCCGCCACCTTCGGGTCCTTCAGCCAGGTCATGTCGATGGCGCGCGAGCGCAGCGCCGAGGTCAGCGTCGCCTGGTCCTTGTAGAACTTGAACACGACGCGGGCGAGATGCGGCTGGCCGGTCTCGTAATAGCCGGCATGGCGCGTCAGCGCGAACTGCTGGTTCGGCTGATAGGCCTCGAAGGCGAAGGGGCCGGTGCCGACCGGCCGCCGGTCGAGGCCCTCGACGCCGCTCGGCACGATGGCGCCGTTCGGATTGGTCGCGAGATTGCTCAAGAAAGCCGCGTCCGTCGTCTTGAGGGCAAACCGCACCGTGACGGGATCGACGGCCGTTACCGTGTCGATGCTGGAATAGAGCGCCCTCAGCCGGCTGCCGGTGGCCGGGTCCATGATCCGGTCGAACGTGTGTTTGACGTCGGCGGCCGTGAAGGCCTGGCCGTTGTGGAACGTCACGCCCTGCCGCAGCCTGAAGATATAGGTCTTCGGATCGGGCTGCTCGAAGCCGGTCGCCAGATCCGGCTCGATCTTCATCTCGGCGTTCCAGCGCAGGAGGCCGCTGTAGATCAGGCTGGTGAAATCGAAGGACGAAAAGGCGGTAACCGTCACCGGATCGAGGCCGATCGGATCGGCATCGGCGCCGATGGTGATCGCGCCGCCGGCGACCGGAGCCTGGCCGAGGGCCGGCCCGTTCCATATGCCGGGGACCGCCGTGCCCGTGCCGACCGCGGCGAGGATCTGGATGAGGCTGCGCCGCGACGGGCCGCGCGCGGCCACCGGAAACTGCGCCATCGGAAACGGCGATGTCATCACCCGCGATCCTCCCCGGATTTTCTTGAGGCCGCCGGTTTCCGGCGTGCTTTGTGGAAGGCTCGGCGCCCGGTTCGTCGTCGAAAGACCGGCGGCCTCGCCCTTTCTCGGATCAGGCTAGGAAGGGGGGAAATTCACGTCAAGGATCGGTCGTTTCACCAGAAGGAACGAGCCAGGCTTGATCCGGGCCGGCCCGAGGGGGCGAAATGGGTGGGCCGAATGCCGCAAGAGGGAAGGACCGTCCGCCATGGCCGAGCGCCGTCGCATCCTGCTCGCCGCGCTCTTTCACGAGACGCACAGTTTCGTCGACGAGGTCACGCGGCTCGCCGATTTCAGCATCCGGCGCGCCGACGACGTGCTGGCGCGGCGCGGCGACGGCTCGACCGTCGACGGCTTCCTTGAGGTCGCGGAGACCGAAGGCTGGGTGGTGGTGCCGACGGTCGATTATACGGCGCTGCCCTCCGGCACGGTCGAGCAGGCCGTATTCGATCAGTTCCTCGCCGAATGCGAGGCGGGCGTGAAGGCCGCGCTTGCCGCCGGCAGGCTCGACGGCATCTGGCTCGCTTTGCACGGGGCGATGGTGACCGAGGCCTGCACCGACCCGGAAGGCGCCTTGCTGGCGCGGATTCGGAGCATTCCCGGCTGCGCGGACATTCCCGTCTTCGGCGTCTTCGACCTGCATGCCAATTTCACTGCCGCCATGGCGGATCACGCCAATGCGCTCGTCGCCTACCGGGAGAACCCGCACAGCGATGCGCGCGAGGCGGCGGTGCGTTCGGCAAGGCTCCTGGCGCGGGCGCTGAACGAAGGGCGCCTGCCGCGCATGGTCTCGGTCAATGCACCGGTCGTCTGGCCGCCGACCGGCACCGGCACCGCCGACCGCCCGATGCGCGACCTGGAGGCGCTGGCGCGCAGCATCGAACGGGACAATCCGGACATCTGGGTGGTCAATGTCGTCGGCGGCTATTCCTTCTCCGACGTGCCGGAGGCGGGCGTCGCCTTCTCGCTCGCCACCACCGGGCCGCAGGCGGATGCCCGTGCCGCACTCGATCGTCTGAACCAGACCGCGATCGCGTTGCGCGATCTCGGGCTGCCGCCGGAATGGGATATCGACGAGGCTGTGCGCGCGGCGCTCGCCGCCCCGGGCGGCCCGCATCTCATCGTCGAACCCGCCGACAATATCGGCGGCGGTGCGCCGGGCGACGGCACCTCGGTGCTGCGCGCCTTCCTGCGCCACGGGGTTGCAGACAGCGCGGTGGCGATCGCCGACCCTGCCGCCGTCGCGGCGCTGGCCGGCGCGAAACCCGGCGAGGTCAGGCGGCTCTCGATCGGCGGCAAGGGCAGCGCCATTGCCGAAGGGCCGGTCGAGGCGGATGTCACCTTCGTCAGCGCGAGCGACGGTGGCTTCCGGCTGGAGGATATCAACAGCCATCTTGCCGCCTCGCAGGGCCACGATTTCAGCATGGGGCCGAGTGCGGTGGTGACCACCGGCGGCGTCACCGTGCTGCTGACCAGCCGCAAGACCCCGCCCTTCGACCTCGCCCAGTTCCGCTCGCAGGGCATCCATCCGGAAAGGCTGAAGGCGATCGGCGTCAAGGCGGCGGTGGCGCACCGGCGTGCCTATGATCCGATCGCCAAGGGCAGCTACACGGTCGCAACCCCCGGCCCCTGCACGAGCCGCATCGCGGAACTGCCCTATACCCGCCTGCGGGACGGCGTGTTCCCGATCGATGAAACCGGGGCGGCCGGCTGACGCGGGCGGCGGGGCATCGCCCATGCGCCGCGCCGGCTAAGGCGTCATGGCTCGGCCGGAGCGAGGAATTCCGGCTCGACATAGATCGAATGCATTGCCGCCCTCTCGCCGAGCGCCGCGCCGACCTCGAGCTCAATCAAGTGGCCGACGATCGCCGCGACGGGAAAGGCGCGGCCGAGGCAGGCGACAAACAGGCTCTGCGTCGGCAGGTCGTCGTCATCGGCCAGGCCGGGTGGAATGGCGATCAGGCGAACCATGGATCCGACGGCGAAGGGCAGCGGCATGAGGCCTGTCTCGCATGCCTTCGGCGACTCTGCGACGCACCGAAATACGACAGGTGCCGTATTTTTGCGGACGTCGCGCGCCGCTACGCTTCCGGCGGTTGCGGCCCGCAGCATCTGCATCCGGCGCGCGATCCGTCGAGGGACGCCGGAGCGAAGGGCATGCCAACATATCCAACATCGCGTGTCTCGCTGGCAGCGCTCGGGCTGGCCTGCGCTGTGCTGGCGGTGGCAGGCCCGGCCGATGCGCAGGCCATCCGCAGCGGTGGCGGCAACGGTTCCGACGGCTGGAATGGTGGTTATGGCGGTGGTGGCGGTGGAGGTTATGGGCGCGGCGGCGGCGGCGCCATTGATGGGAGCCCCGGAGCGGAGGGGGCAGGCGGCGATGGTGGCCGCAGCTTCACGGCGCCCGGTTGCACCAGTGGATCCAGTGGCACTCCCGATGGCTGCGGCGGCGCCGCGGGCGGTACCATGTCCGGCGGCACTCTGTCCGGCGATTTTGCGGGCCGCGCCGGCGGCACTGGCCCGAGCATGAGCCGCGGCGCCGGCGGTGGTGGCACGGGCCTGGTCTTCGAAGGCGGTGGGACGCTGGATACCGGCGGTCGAATCATTATCGGCGGTGCTGGCGGCATCGGCGACCCGGCCGGCTCGACCGTCGGGCGAGGCGAGGGATCCGGCGGCGGCGGCACCGGCCTTTTTTTTTGTGCTCGACGGCGGCGGCGTGACCGTGACCCGCGGCGAGGTGACGGGCGGGGCGGGAGGTGCCATGAGAATAGGCTCGGGCGGCACCGGCGGCGGCGCGGGTCTCTTTCTCTACGGCGGCGGCAGCCTGATCAATGAAGACGGGATGATCGTCGGCGGCGCCGGGGGCGCGGTGCGGACCGGCGGCGATGCAGGCGTTGGCGGCGCTGGGGTGCTGACCAACCGGGGGACGATCACCAATCGCGGCTCGATCGAGGGCGGCAGGGGCGGCGAACAGCTGGCGGGCGCCGGCTCGGGACCTGCATCCGGCGCCGGCGGCGCGGGCATCGAGGCATGGGGCGCCACCATCACCAACGAAGGCGCGGGGCGTATCCTTGGCGGCGCTGCGGGCGCGCTACGGGACAGCCGCCCTGGTCGCGGCGGCGCAGGCGTGATCCTGCGAGATGGGTGGCCCAGCTCACTCGTCAATGACGGGCGGATCGAAGGCGGCCTTGGCGGCTCGCAGTTCACCGTCGGCAGCCGGATCGATGGTGGCGCGGGCGGCAGCGGCGTCGAGGCGGGCGGCGGCGAGATTACCAACAATGCCATGGGCCGGATTTCCGGCGGCAGTGGCGGAACCGGGACACGCCATGGTGGCGAGGCCGGGGTCGGCGTCCTGTTCCGGGCCTCCGGCCGCCTCGTCAATGCGGGCGAGATCGCCGGTGGATCGGGCGGGTGGAGCGAAGGCCAAGGTGATGGCGCGCGCGGCGGCGATGCGGCCGTGCTGCAGAATGGCGGCACGGTGACCAATACGGGCAGGCTGCAGGGCGGGCGTGGCGGTAACGGCTTCGATGGTTCCGGCGGCGCGGGTGGAACGGGCGTGCGCGCGAGCGATGCCGCCATCACCAATGTCGCAGGTGCCGAGATCATCGGGGGCGATGGCGGTGCCGGCAGCGGCCTGGTCCACGGCGCCGGCGGCGCCGGCATAGCGGGCAGCGGCCTGACGATCACCAATGGCGGCAGCATTTCCGGTGGCCTTGGGGCTGACGGGACGACGCGGGCCGCTTCGCTCGCCCTGATGAGCGGCGCGAGCCGCCTGACCATGGGGCCGGCGGGCAAGCTCGAGGGCGCCATCGACATTGCGGGCGGCGCATCACTCACACTCGACCAGTCGGACAACGACGCGACGATCGGTGTGGTGATCACTGGCGCCGGCAGCCTGATCAAGACCGGCACGGCGACGGTCGTCCTGTCGGCAACCGCCACCCATTCCGGCGGGACGACGATCCGGGAAGGCGTGCTGGCGGCCGGAGGCAGCAATGCGCTCGGCAGTGGCGCGGTCACGCTCGATGGCGGCACCTTGCGCGCCAGCAGCGGTCTTATTCTAAACAACGAACTGACGATCAACCGGTGGGGCGGCACGCTCGATGCGGGAGCGACCGGTATCGCGGTCAATGGAGCCATATCCGACGGCGACGGCCCGGGCACGCTGACCATTGCCGGCACCGCGACTTCGCTGTCGGGGTGGGTCGTTTTCGCCACGCAGAACAGCTACGCCTCCGCGACCCATATCACCGCGGGCGCCGGCCTGAGCGGCATGATTGCGGGCTCGCTGTCACCGAACTCGGACCATATCGTCGATGGCACGCTGGACACGGCCTATGCCGCGGCGGTGACGCTGCGCTCGCTGGCGGGTGCGGCGACCGGGCGGGTCGTGGCCTTGGGCCCGGACGACCGCACGCTCACCCTGGCCATGCCCAGCGGCACGGCCGATTTTGCCGGAACGATCTTCGATTCCTCCGATGGCGGCCGGGTTTCGGTCGTGAAGACCGGCGCCGGCCACCAGATCTTCTCCGGCACCAACAGCTATACCGGCAACACCACGGTCGACGGCGGCACGCTGAGCGTCAACGGCTCGGTCGTCGCCTCGCCCCTGGTGACGGTCAATGCCAGCGGCACGCTCGGCGGCACCGGCACGGTCGGCGAAACCATCGTCAATGCCGGCGGCACGCTGGCGCCCGGCAATTCCATCGGCACGCTCACCGTCCAGGGCAATCTCACCTTTGCGGCCGGCTCCACCTATGCGATCGAGGTCTCGCCGCTCGGTTCTGATCGTGTCAATGTCTCCGGCACTGCCACCCTCGGCGGCGCCACGGTGGCGGCCTCTTATGCGCCGGGTGCCTATGTCACCAAGCGTTATACGATCCTCACGGCGGGCAGTATCAGCGGCGCCTTCGCAGGTCCCGTCAACACCAACCTGCCGGCCAACTTCTCCGTCGCGCTGAAGCAGGACGCGACCAGAGTCCATCTCGACCTGACGCTGAACTACGTGCCGGGAGGGCCCGATCCGGGCGGTCCCAATCCGGGCGGCCCCAACCCCGGCGGTCCGAACCCTGGCGGCCCGGACCCGGGTGGACCGGTGCCGCCGCGCTTCGGCACGGGCCTGACCGTCAATCAGGCCCATGTCGCCCGCGCCTTGGTGAATTCGTTCAACACGGCCGGTGGCATTCCGCTCGTTTTCGGTGCGCTGACGCCGACAGGCCTGTCGGGTGCTTCCGGCGAGGCCGCGACCGGCATTCAAGCCGCGACCATCGGCGTGATGAGCCGCTTCCTCGGCCTGATGACCGATCCCTATTCCAATGGCCGCAACGCGAGCGTCACCGAGATGGCCGATCTCGCGCGCGGCCCGCGCAGCGTGATCGTCGCCGAGCCGGCGCGCTGGAGTGCCTGGGCCTCCGGTTACGGTGGCGTCCAGGCGCTCGGCGGCAATACTGCGATCGGCTCGCACGGCACCTCGACCAGCATCTACGGCAGCGCCTTCGGTGCCGACTATCGGGTGTCGACGGACACCGTCATCGGCTTCGCGCTGGGCGCGGCCGGCACCAGCTACCGCCTCGGCCAGGGGCTCGGCGGCGGCTCCTCCGACGTGTTCCAGATCGGCCTCTACGGCCGCCACCAGATCGGCGCGGCCTATGTTGCGGCGGCGCTCGCCTATGGCTGGCAGGACGTCACCACCGAGCGGCGCTTCATGGGCGACCGCCTGACCGGCCGCTTCACCGCCAACGCCGTCTCGGGCCGTATCGAGACCGGCTACCGCTTCGCCGCCGGCTTTGCGGGCCTGACGCCCTATGCCGCCGGCGAGGTCGTCAGCCTCTCGGTGCCTGGTTATCGCGAGCAGGTGACCTCGGGCTCCGGCCTCTTCGCGCTCGGCTATGCCGGCCGCTCGGCGACCGCCTGGCGCACCGAGCTTGGCCTCCGGGCGGACACGGCGATCCGGATCGGCGAGGCCGAGCTTACCCTGCGCGGGCGGCTCGCCTGGGCCCACAATGTCAACCCGAGCGCCATCGTCAGCGCCTCGTTCACGAGCCTGCCGGCCTCCGGCTTCGTCGTGCAGGGCGCACGCGAGGCGCCGAATGCCCTGCTGACCTCGGCCGGCGCCGAGCTCAAATGGACGAACGGCTGGTCGGCCGCCGCCACCTTCGAGGGCAGCTTCTCAGGCCGTGGCAGTTCCTATGCCGGCCGCGGCACGCTCCGCTACCAGTGGTGAGGAGGCTGCCTGGTCGGCACGCCTATCGGCCAGGCGTCCCGTTCGAGGGAGACCGTCACCGCTGCGCGGCGGCCTGGCCGTCCAGCCGCGACCGGATCCGGTTCATCTGCTCGATTTCCTGCTGCTGCGACCTGACGATCTCGTCGCAGAGACGGACGAGCTCCGCGTCGGTCAGGCGGTTCTGCCGGCACATGAGGATCGCGCCGGAATGGTGCGGGATCATCGACGCGATGAACTGCCGGTCGCCGACCAGCGTCTGGGCACGGGTGGCGGCCAGCGAGGCGACGCACAGAAGGACGAAGCCGAGATAGAGCGCCGCGTTGAGGCCGCGGTGCGGATACATCCCGCTCATGGTCGCCAGCATGATGATGCCCATCGGGGCGGCCATGGTCAGCGCCATATAGGCCATGTTGATGTTCTGGCGGAAATCGTGCCAGCCGTCGATCATCGTGAACATGCCGAAATACATGATCGCCAGGCCGAGCAGCACATTGACGGCGAGCATGCCGTAGTTCCATCCGGCCGCGTCGTGGCGGGCCCGGCCATCGTGCGACCGATGAGGTGAATGGTCGTGCTGCGCCACAGGGTGGTCGTGGTCTGCCATGGGCTGCTCCCGTTCCTGGCTGGAGGCATCGAGGCCTTGGACCTGCGTAAGGCTGGAACCCGCCATCGGCACCCCGCGTTCCCTGGACATCGAGAGGCCCAGCTCGCCTGCGTGGAACTGATCCGTGCGGGTGCAAGAACCCCGGTCGAGCCACCGCTAAGCAGGGAGTTCCGCCATGGCTTTCGCGCTCGAAAGTCCCGCCTTCGCCGACGGTCAGCCCATTCCGGACACTCACGCCCGCGACGGGCGCAACCTGTCGCCGCCGCTGCGATGGCGCGATCCGCCCGCGGGCACCCGCAGCTTCCTCCTGGTTGTCGAGGATCCGGACGCGCCGAACGGCCTGTTCCGCCATTGGGCGATCTACGATATCGCCAGCGAGCGCAACCAGTTGCCGGAGGGCACCACGTCCGGCGCCAAGACCGAAAGCCTCGGCCGGGGCGTCAACGATTTCGGCAATGCCCGCTATGACGGTCCCCAGCCGCCGCGGGGGCATGGCGTGCACCACTACCATTTCCGGCTCTCGGCGCTCGATGTCGAGACGTTGCATTGCGGACCGAAGACGCCCATTGCCGACGTCATCGATCGGGCGCGCCCGCATGTGATCGCCTCCACCGAGCTCGTCGGCACCTACGAGGCCCGCTGATGGCGAAACCGGCGGGCCAGACGGGCAGTGTATGGGCCGCCGGCGCCGCGCCCGCGCCCTTCCCGCCGCTGGACGGCGACCACCGCACCGAGACAGTGGTCGTCGGCGCCGGCATCGTCGGCCTGACCGCCGCCCTCCGGCTGGTGGAGCAGGGCCGTGCGGTCACGGTGCTGGAAGGGCTGCGCGCCGGGCGCCAGGTCACCGGCCGGTCCACCGCCAAGATCACCACCCAGCACCGCCTCATCTATCGCGACCTGATCGCCGGCGTCGGCACCGAGCGGGCGGGCGCCTATGCCGAGGCGAACATGTGCGGCGCGGCGCAGATCGACCAATGGATCGCCGAGCATGGCATCGCATGCGATGTCGAGCGCAAGGCGGCTTATGTCTACACCGAGGACCCCGGCCGCCGCGGCGATCTCGATGCGGAAGCGGCAGCGGCGCGCAGCCTCGGCCTCGCGGCCGAGGTGGTGGCGCGCGCGCCGCTGCCTTTCGCGACAGCCGGCGCCTTGCGTTTCCCCGATCAGGCGCAGTTCAATCCGGTCCGCTATCTCGAAGGCCTGGCGCGAGCCGTCGTCGCGCGCGGCGGCCGGATCCAAGAGGACAGCCGGGTGCTCGCCGTCGACGAGGGCGCGCGCTGGCGCGCCGTCACGGCGCGCGGAGCGGTCGAGGCCGACCATGTCGTCGTCGCCACCAACATGACGATCCAGACGCCGGTCGGCATGGCGAACCGCACGCAGCCCCGCAGCCATGTGGTCATGGCCTTCCGCATCGACGATCCCGGCGCGGTGGACGGCATGTTCATCAGCGTCGAGGAGCCTTCCCATTCGCTGCGCACCGGGCGCGACGCTTCGGGTCCGGTCCTCGTCGTGCTCGGCCCGCATTTCGGCACGGGCCTCGACGGCAATGTCGCCGCGCGGTTCACGGCGCTCGAGCGATGGGCGCGGGCGCGCCTGCCGGTCGGCGAAGCGCTCTGGCACTGGTGCAACGAGGACTACGACACCGCCGACCGGATCCCGCTGGCCGGCGAGCCAGATCCGATCAAGGCGGCAGGCTTCCACATCGCGACCGGCTTCAATGCCTGGGGCATCACCAACGGTACCGCGGCCGGCCTCATGATCGCCGATTGCATCTGCGGCAAGCGTCATCCGTGGACGGAGCTCTACGATCCCGCGCGGCCGCTGCCCTCCGACTTCCACCGCAATGGCGACAGCGGGTCATATGTTGCGGGCCCCGACGACATCGGTCCGGGCGAGGGAGGCGTGATCGTCAGGGGCGAGGAGAAGATCGCCCTGTGGCGCGAGCCGGACGGCACGCTGCATGCGCTGTCCGCCGCGTGCACCCACAAGGGCTGCACGGTGACCTGGAACAATGTCGAGCGGAGCTGGGACTGCCCCTGCCACGGCTCGATCTTCGCGGCCGACGGTGCCGTCATCCACGGGCCGGCACGCACGCCGCTCGGGCCGGCGAAGGGTTTCGGCTGACGATCCGCGCGCGTCCACCGGCCGGCGCGGGCAGGAACGATGCGGGAGCTTCCCATGGTGCATCTGGTCGAGGCCAGGCACAACGTGTCGCTGGACGACTACGAAGGTGTCGCCAATCTCAGCCGGGCGGTGCGCGATCTGCGCCAGGAAGCGCGGAGCCTGCTTCCCGCCCTTCAGGGGCGTCGCGTCTGGATGATCAACAGCACCAGCCGCGGCGGCGGCGTCGCCGAACTGCTGCCGCCACTCATCGCTTTGCTGCGCGAGCTCGGCGTCGATGCCAACTGGCTGGTGATGGACGCCGACGAGCCCGAATTCTTCCGGCTGACCAAACGCCTGCACAACCTGATCCATGGCGAGGGCGACCCGCGCTTCGGTGAAACCGAGCGCGCGCTCTACGACCGGGTCAGCCGCGATACCGCCGCGGCGGCGGCGCATCACGTCGCGCCCGGCGACGTGCTCGTGGTCCATGACCCCCAGCCGCTGGGCGCGGGCGCGATCCTGAGACGGACGCAGGAGATCGCCGCGATCTGGCGCTGCCATATCGGCCTCGACCGAAAGACGCCGGAAACCCGCGCCGCCTGGGCCTTCCTGGACGCCTGCGCGTCGGCCTACGACCACGCGGTCTTCACCGCTCCGGAATATATTCCGAGCTGCCTCGCCGGGCGGGCATCGATCATTCATCCGGGCATCGACCCGCTGAGCCACAAGAACAGGGATCTGTCGGTTCACAAGCTGGTCGGGATCCTGGCCAACGGCGCGCTGATCCGGGCGCCCGGGCCGATGCCGACGCCACCCTTCCCGCAGCCGGCGGAGCGGCTTCAGCGCGCCGGCACCTGGGCGCCCGCGACGGAACCCGAGGATATCGGCCTGCTCCATCGGCCGATCGTGACCCAGGTCTCGCGCTGGGACCGGTTGAAGGGGTTCCTGCCGTTGATGGAGGGTTTCGCGGCGCTGAAGCGCGATCTTGCCGGCAGGAACGGCCTGCGCGACGGGCATCGGCGCACGCTGGAGCTCGCCCGGCTGGTCCTAGCGGGCCCCGATCCGGCATCGATCCAGGACGATCCCGAAGGCAAGGAGGTGCTGGAGGAACTGCGCAGGGCCTATGCCGCCCTGGCGCCGGACCTGCAGGACGACATCGCGATCGTCGTGCTGCCGATGAGTTCGCAGAAATACAATGCGCTGCTGGTCAATGCCCTGCAGCGCTGCTCCGACATCGTGGTGCAGAACTCGCTGCAGGAAGGCTTCGGGCTGACGGTGACGGAAGCCATGTGGAAGCATGCGGCCATCATGGGATCGCAGGCCGCGGGCCTGCGGCAGCAGGTCCGTCCCGATCTCGACGGATGCCTTGTCGCGGACCCCGAGGATCCGCGCGTGATCGCGGCGACGCTGGACGGCCTGCTGCGCGATCCCTGGAAGCGCGAGACGCTCGGCCGCGGCGCCCAGCAGCGGGCCTATGACGATTTCCTGGTCTTCACGCAGGTCCGCAACTGGCTGGCCCTGATCGCCGAGACGATCAGGGCCCGCTGGCCATGACGGCGCAGGCGTCCCGTCGAGCCTCCTGCCGACCGCTGCACCCGAATGCGGTCGGAGGAGCATCCCGCCCATGCGGGGCTTTTCCGATCCTCATGGCAAGGCCGGGACCCAAGGCGAACCTGCGATCACGACCAACCGCCGCGCGGCTGATAGCTCCCCCCGCGCCGAAATACGACAGGTGCCGTATTTTGAGACAGGGCGCCCGCCGCTACGCTTTCGGCGGTTGCGGCCCGCAGAATCTGCACCCGGCGCGCGATCCGTGGACGAGCGCCGGAGCGAAGGCATGCCGAAACATCTGTTGTCCCGCGCCTCGCTGGTCGCGCTCATGCTGGCGAGCGTTACGCTGGCCGCCGCGGCGCCGGCGCTGGCCCAGCAGATCGAGAGCGGCGGCGGCAACGGCTCCGATGGCCTGAGCGGCGGCCGTGGTGGTGGCGGCGGCGGCGGCTTCGGGCGCTCGGGTGGGGGCATTCCCGATGGTTCGCCGGGCGGCGATGCGGCAGGTGGCCATGGCGGGGGCTATGCGCCCGGCGTTACCGACGGTGGCGGCGGGGCTGCCGGCGGTGCGGTCGAAGGCGACGCGACCCTGACGCAGGACTATAACGGCGCTGCAGGTGCCGACGGTACGGGCAATGGCGGGGGTGGCGGCGGCACCGGGCTGGTGCTGCGGCGCGGCGGCACGGTCGTCACCGACAACAGGTCCATCAGCGGCGGTGGTGGCGGAATCGGCGCAGCGGCGATCGTGCTTGGCTGGCCGAGCCAGGGGTCCGGCGGTGGCGGTACGGCGCTCCTGGTGCTCGATGGCGGAACGGTCACCATCAGTGCGGGCGGGCGCGCGACTGGCGGCACGGGCGCCTCATCCCTGGTGGGAATGGGCGCGGGCGGCGGCGCCGGCCTGTTCGCCCGTGACGGCGGCAGCATCCTCAACCAGGGCTTTGTGGTTGGCGGGGCCGGCGGCGCGATGACGGGCAGTGGAACTGGCGGCACGGGGGGCGCCGGGCTGCTGGCTAACGGCGGCACGATCACCAACGACATGGGAATCCTGGGCGGCAGCGGCGGCGATGTCAAAAGCGGCGCGGGATCGGGCGCGACTGCCGGGACCGGCGGCGCCGGGGTCGAGGCGTGGGGCGCCAGCATCGACAACAAGGGGGCCATCTTTGGTGGTGCTGCGGGCGCGCCGGCCGATGGCCATTCCGGTCGTGCCGGCGCCGGCGTGATTCTGCGCGACGGCGCGACCAGCTCGATCGTCAACACCGGCATGATCCTGGGTGGCTGGCAACCGACCTCGAGCAATGTGATCGATGGCGGCATGGGCGGCAGCGCGATCGAAGTGGGCGGCGTTGGCCCGGGCGCCCCCACGAGCGTGGTCACCAATAAGATCACTGTGATGAGCACCGGTACTGTCGTCGGCACGATCACCGGCGGGGCCGGCGGCGCCGGCACGGTCACCGGGGGTGATGCCGGCGTCGGCATCCTGTTCCGCGGCGCAGGCCGGCTCGTCAACGAGGGAGAGGTCACGGGGGGCGTGGGTGGGGACGGGAACGGCAGCGGCCGCGGCGGGCACGGCGCCGCGGCGGTCGTTCTGGAGGCCGGCGGAAGCATCGTGAATTCGGGCCTGCTGCAAGGCGGCGCCGGTGGTGGCGGTGGCGGCAGGGCGGCTGGCGGCGGCGCCGGTGCCGGCGTGATCGCTAGCGGCGGCGTCATCGAAAACAGCGGCAGGATCTTCGGGGGAACCGGCGGGAGTCCAAACTGGAGCACGGCTGGCAGCGGTGGCGCCGGCATCCAGGCCGACGGCACGGCCATCATGAACAAGGCGACTGGCGAAATCACCGGCGGCACCGGCGGTCTGCCGACGCTGTCGGGGGGAAGCATCATCAACGGCGGGGTGGGCGTTCAGGCGACCGGCGGCAGCATCGACACCGACGGGCGGATCGCCGGCGGCAGTGGCGCGCTGCCGCCATCAGGCCGCCCCTTGGCACGGGGCGTGGGCGGCGCCGGCGTGCAGGCCGACGGCACCACGATCGTCAATCGCGGCAGCATCGTCGGCGGCAATGGCACCTTCGCCCTGGATGGCCCGTCTCCTTTCTACGGCGAGGGCGGGGCCGGCATTACCGGCAGCGCGCTGACGATCGACAATAGCGGTACCATTTCCGGTGGGCTCAGTGGCTACAGTGCGGTGCGTGCGAGCGCGATCGTCCTGACTGGTGGCGCGAGCCGCCTGACCATGGGGCCGGCAGGCAAGCTGGAGGGCGGCATCGACATTGCCGGCGGCGCGTCGCTCACGCTGCGTCAGCACGACAACGGCACGACGATCGCCGGAGCCATCACTGGTAGCGGCAGCCTGATCAAGACCGGTACGGCGACGGTCGTCCTGTCGGGCTCCAATACCTATTCCGGAGGGACGACGATCAGCGGCGGCGTGCTGGAGTTCCAGGCTGGCGCGGCTCCCGGCACCGGACTTGTCACGCTCGACGGCGGCACGCTGCGCAATGGCGGGGGAAGCCTGTCCCTGCCGAACGGTCTGGTCGTCACCGGCAGCGGTGGCACGCTGGATGCCGGGTCGGGTCAGATCGGGATTATCGGGGCCATATCCGACGGAGACGGCATCGGCACGCTGACCGTTACCGGCAATGGCGGAGCGGTGACGGGCGGCGTCTGGCTGGCCGGATCGAACAGCTACCGCGGGAGGACCCATATCACGGCGACCGGCCAACTTTGGGGCGCGGCACCGGATTCGCTCTCAGCCAATTCCGATCATATCGTCGACGGCCTGTTGAACACGACCTATGCGCTGGCGGTGACCCTGCGCTCCTTGTCGGGTGCCGCGACCGGGCGGGTCGCGGCCTTGGGCCCGGATGATCGCACGCTCACCCTGGCCATGCCCAGCGGCACGGCCGATTTCGCCGGCACGATCTTCGATTCCGCGGATGGCGGCCGGGTCTCGGTGGTGAAGACCGGTGCCGGCCATCAGATCTTTTCCGGCACCAACAGCTATACCGGAACGACGACGGTCGACGGCGGCACGCTGAGCGTCAACGGCTCGATCGTCGCCTCGCCCCTGGTCACGGTCAATGCCGGCGGCACGCTCGGCGGCACCGGCACGGTCGGCGAGACGGTCATCCATGCCGGCGGCACGCTGGCGCCCGGCAATTCGATCGGCACGCTCACCGTCCAGGGGGGACTGACCTTCGCTGCCGGTTCGACCTATGCGGTCGAGGTCTCGCCGCTCGGTTCCGGCCGGGTGAACGTGTCGGGCACGGCGACGCTCGGCGGCGCGACGGTGGCGGCCTCTTACGCGCCGGGCGCCTATGTCACCAAGCGCTATACGATCCTCACCGCCGGCACGGTCAGCGGTGCCTTCGCCGGCGCGGTCAACACCAACCTGCCGGCCAATTTTACCGTCGCGCTGAAGCAGGACGCGACCAGCGTCCATCTCGACCTGACGCTGAACTACGTGCCGGGAGGGCCCGATCCGGGCGGTCCCGATCCGGGCGGTCCCAATCCGGGCGGCCCCAACCCCGGCGGTCCGAACCCTGGCGGCCCGGACCCGGGCGGTCCCACTCCGCCGCGCTTCGGTACGGGCCTGACCGTCAATCAGGCCCATGTCGCCCGCGCCCTGGTGAATTCGTTCAACACGGCCGGTGGCATTCCGCTCGTTTTCGGTGCGCTGACGCCGACAGGCCTGTCGGGTGCTTCCGGCGAGGCCGCGACCGGCATTCAAGCCGCGACCATCGGCGTGATGAGCCGCTTCCTCGGCCTGATGACCGATCCCTATTCCAATGGCCGCAACGCGAGCGTCACCGAGATGGCCGATCTCGCGCGCGGCCCGCGCGGCGTGATCGTCGCCGAGCCGGCGCGCTGGAGTGCCTGGGCCTCCGGTTACGGTGGCGTCCAGGCGCTCGGCGGCAATACTGCGATCGGCTCGCACGGCACCTCGACCAGCATCTACGGCAGCGCCTTCGGTGCCGACTATCGGGTGTCGACGGACACCGTCATCGGCTTCGCGCTGGGCGCGGCCGGCACCAGCTACCGCCTCGGCCAGGGGCTCGGCGGCGGCTCCTCCGACGTGTTCCAGATCGGCCTCTACGGCCGCCACCAGATCGGCGCGGCCTATGTTGCGGCGGCGCTCGCCTATGGCTGGCAGGACGTCACCACCGAGCGGCGCTTCATGGGCGACCGCCTGACCGGCCGCTTCACCGCCAACGCCGTCTCGGGCCGTATCGAGACCGGCTATCGCTTCGCGGCGGGCTTTGCGGGCCTGACGCCCTATGCCGCCGGCGAGGTCGTCAGCCTCTCGACGGCAGGCTATCGCGAGCGGGTGACCTCGGGCTCCGGCCTCTTCGCGCTCGACTATGCCGGCCGCTCGGCGACCGCCTGGCGCACCGAGCTCGGCCTCAGGGCCGACAAGGCGATCCGGATCGGCGAGGCCGAGCTTACCCTGCGCGGGCGGCTCGCCTGGGCGCACAATGTCAACCCGAATGCCATCGTCAGCGCCGCGTTCACGAGCCTGCCGGCCGCCGGCTTCGTCGTCCAGGGCGCGCGCGAGGCGCCGAATGCCCTGCTGACCTCGGTCGGCGCCGAGCTCAAATGGACGAATGGCTGGTCGGCTGCTGCGACCTTCGAGGGCAGCTTCTCAGGCCGCGGCAGTTCTTATGCCGGCCGCGGCACGCTCCGCTACCAATGGTGAAAGGGCATCCTGTGCGGCCTGTCATCCGGCCGAGGCCGGTCGGACCGGCGACCTGGCCGACAGTTCTGCGAGAAAGCCAAGCAGGGCCGTGTTGAAGGCGTCGCTCGCTTCCAGATTGGGCATGTGGCCGATACCCGGCAGCCAGATCAGGCGGGAGCTTCGGACCAGGGTCTGCATGCGCTCGGCGTCGGCGCGGCTGGTAAAGGCATCCTCGTCGCCGACGACGATGAGGCCAGGTCCATCGAATCCTTGCAGCACGTCCTGGTAGTCGGGGCGCTCGGCACGTCCGCGCAGCGCGGCGGCCGCACCGGGGGGCCGGGCATGGCGCATCATGCCGCGGACATGGTCGGCGACGTGCGGCTGGGATCGGATGGTGTTCGCGGCGATCATCTTCGGCAGCATCTCCTCGGCATAGGGGCCCATGCCCTCGGCCAGGAGGCGGTCCGCCGCGGCATTGCGGGCGATCCTGCCCGCCGGCGTCTCGGCCTGCGGAAAGGTCGCGGCGAGGATGAGGCCGCGCACGCGTTGCGGAAACAGGCGGCAGAATTCCATCACGATCTGGCCACCCATCGACAGGCCGCCGATCACCGCCGAAGCGATGCCGAGATGGTCGAGGAGAGCGGCGAGGTCGTGCGCGAAGATGTCGAGCGTCGTCTTGTCGCCGGCCATGCCGCTGGCGCCATACCCGCGCAGGTCGGGCGCAACGACGCGCCAGCCCGAACTTTCCAGCGCCGCGAGCTGCGGCGTCCACATCGAGCGGTCGAACGGATGGCCATGCACGAGCAGCAGGACGTCGGGGCCTCCGCCCACATCGTCATAGGCGAAGCTGAGGCCTTCGAGGGTCGCTATCTTGCCCGGGCGCGGCGTCATCGGTTGCTCCCACCATCCAGTCTTGCGGGGCGACCCTTCCATCTCTATCGTCTCGGAGCAATCGATATATTGCTCTCGGTGCAATTTGGCCAATTACCTCGATATCGTCGACGATGTGATCGCCGAGATCCGCACCGGCCGGCTGCGGGCGGGCGACCGCCTGCCGCCGCAGCGCGACTTCGCCTATCGCCGCGGCATCGCGGCCTCGACCGCGGCGCGCGTCTATGGCGAACTGGTGCGCCGCGGCGTCGCCGCCGGCGAGGTCGGCCGCGGCACCTTCGTCCGGCTGATGCCGACACTGGCGCGCCCGGCGCTCGCCGAGCCGACACCCCTCACGATCGATCTCGATCTGAATTTCCCCACCGTGCCCGAACAGGACGCGCTGCTGGCAGCAAGCCTCGGCCAGCTCGCACAACGTGCCGAGGCGCGCGCTCAAGCCTTCGCGCCGGCGAGCGCTCGCGGTAGTGCGGCGCTGCGCGGCATCGCCGCGACCTTCCTCGCCCGGCCCGGCTGGACGCCGGATCCCGACAGCCTGCTGTTTGCCGGCAGCGGCAAGCAGGCGATCGCCGCAACGCTCTCCGCCCTTGTTTCGACCGGCGACCGGCTCGGCGTCGAGGCGCTGACCTATCCCTTCGTCAAGGACATCGCCCGGCAGCTCGGCATTCGCCTCGTGCCCCTGGCGCTGGACGGGGAGGGGCTCGTGCCCGAGGCGGTCGTCGCCCAGCAGCGGCAGGCGCCGCTGAAGGCGCTCTACCTGCAGCCGACCCTGCACAACCCGCTGGGCGTCTCGATGTCGCGGGAGCGCCGGGCGCGGCTCGCCGCCGTTCTCCGCGACGAAAACCTCCTTGCCGTCGAGGACGGCATCTATGCCTTTCTCGACGACCGGCTGCCGCCGCTCAAGGCCCTCGCGCCGGAGCGGGTGGCGCTGGTCGACAGCCTGTCGAAACGCCTTTCGCCCGGCCTGACGGTGGGCTTCGTGATGCCGCCGGCCGACGCGCGCGAGGCGATCGTCCGCGCGCTCCATACCGGCGCCTGGGTTGCGCCCGCCTTCGCGCAGGCCGGCGGCACGCCGCGGCCGAGCGGCAGGCGCTCGCCGCGCGGCGGCTTTCGGGCTTCGCGCTGGCGGGCGATCCGCGCGCCTTTCACGGCTGGCTGAACCTGCCCGAGCCCTGGCGGGCGGAGACCTTCGTGGCGGCCGCCGCCCGGCGCGGCATTGCCGTGACGCCGGCCTCGGCCTTCGCGGTCATGCCCGGCCACGGCCCGAACGCCGTGCGCCTGGCCCTGTCGGTTGCGGCGACCGACCGGCTCGATGCCGCGCTCGCCGAGCTTGCGGCCATCCTGCGCGAGGGGCCGGATGCCAGGATCGGCCACTGAGGCGATCGCCGGCCGCCGCGGAAGAGAACCGGCCGGAAAGGCGGTCCATGGCTCAGCGCTGCGGACCGGAGCCCTGCCAGGGATCGACGATCGCGATGCCGCAGCCCTCGAAGTCGGCGACGTTGCGCGTCGCCACGGTCGCCTCGAAGGCGAGCGCTATGGCCGCGATCTGACAATCAGCCTCGGCGATCGGCCTGCCGGTGGCACGCCGGCCTGCGGCGATCGTCGCATAGGCCCTTGCGGCGGTACTGTCGAACGGCAGCACGCGTCCGGCAAAATCTTCATTGATCATGGCGTCGATGCTGGCGATGAGCCTGTCACGGCGCTTGCCCGCCGGAAGGATGGCCGCGCCGGTGCGCAGTTCCGCTTCGCTCACGGCGCTGAGGTAGAGATCGGTCGATCGGTGGGCAGCGAACCATTCCAGGACCGCCGATGCAGGCGCGGCCCGCATCAGCTCGGAGATCACGTTGGTGTCGATCACGATCACGATGCGGCGCTGTCAGAGCGACGGCGGATCGCGCATCGGGCCCCGCGGGGGCAGCTCGATCTCGACGCCGCCAAGAGCGGCGAAGCGGGCATGGATGGTCCTGCCGAGATTGGCCGGCGCGGCGACATTGCCGACCGCCTGACGCAGAATCTCGCGCGCCTCTTCTTCCATGGAGCGACCGTGCTCGGCCGCGCGCACGCGCAGCCGGCGTTTCAGCCCGTCATCGAGGTTGCGGATCGTGATGCTCGCCATGGCCCGACAGATTAAGCAGTGATCGCATTGCAATCAAGGCAGGCACGGCGATCCGGCCCGGCCTCTGCCTTCCACCGCGCCGATTGCTTCGCCGGAAGGCTATCCGCCCTTTCGTGCCCGTTTCTCCTCGGCCACCCGCGCCTGATGGGCGAGCAGGCGGGCGAGCACCGCGCCGGCGCCGGTGCTGTTGGTCTGGTGATAGGCGTTGTCGGCGGGCAGGGCCGAGACCAGGCGCCGATGAGCTTCGCCCAGGCTGTGATAGGGCAGGCCGGGCAGGAAATGATGCAGCCCGTGATAGCGCAGGCCGACCGGCGCCCAGAGCATGGGCAGCATGGCGGGCGGCGGCACGTTGACCGTGTCCATGAGCTGCTCGACCGCGTCCATTTCTTCGCCTTCGTTCTCCCAGTGGTGGGCGAACAGCGTGCGGAACTGGTTGATCAGCGCAATGCCGGCGGCAATGGCGAGCACGATCAGCGCGGAGCTCCAGGAGATCGCCCCGGTCAGAACGAATGCCGCCACCGTCCAGGCATAGAGGCTGGTCGCCGCATCCAGCACCAGCCAGCGGCGAGCCAGCGTCGGGGTCAGTTCCGGCCGCCGGAAGGCCGGATTGATGACGAGCGCGGACAGGCGCTCGACCATCAGGCGGCGGAGCGGCGGGATGATCGCTGCGAGCGGCACCAGAAACAGCGAACGCGCGATCAGCAGGAGCGGGAAGGTGAGCGAGGCGACGGTGAAGGCGACGAGGCTGAGCGGCCGGTCATGGGCAAGCGGCAGATATTCGGGATCGCGGATCGTGCCGTAATGGGTCTTGGCATGGTGCAGGGTGTGCACGCCTTCGTAGAAGAACGAGGGCACCAGCAGGGGAATGCCGACCAGCAGGTTCCAGCCGGTCCAGAAGCCTGGCAGGGTCGACAGCCGGACATGGGTCAGCTCGTGAATGAACAGGATCGCCCGGTAGAGCGCCAGCACGGCGACGATGCCGGCGAGGACACGCACCGGCACCGGCAGGCCGGCGGCAAGGGCGGCAGCGACGCTGCCGTAGCCGATGACGGTGCTGGCCAGGAGATCGGCCCAGTAGACGGGCGGGCGCGGCTGCATGAGATCGGCGGTCAGCCGGTGCGCGGCCTTCAGCAGCTGCGCGCTTTCGCTTTTCGCGGCGGACCTGGTTTCGACGGACGGCGGGTTCATGACGGTCAAGGCGTCACTCCGGATGCACGGCCCGGATCGGGCGGGCGGCACGATACCGAAGCCGGCGCGCCGGGACAACGCGCCCGGCGGCTTCGCAAGGCCGGGGCGAGGGGCGGGCGCCTCAGGCAGGCTCGGAAACGATCGCCTCGGCGAGAGCCAAGACCTTGTCGGCGCCGTCACGCAGGAAGATGCGCAGCGTCAGGCGCGGACGGTCCTCGGCGATGTCGGCGCGAACGACGCGGGCCGCGACCGATACGGTCTCGCCGACCGCGACCGGCAGCGCGAAGCGGGTCGACAGCTTGTCGCATTGCGCGCCGGGCAGCCAGCCGGCGAGCGCCGTATCTGTGAGGCCCATGAGCAGCATGCCCTGCACGATCGGTCTGGCCAAGCCGATGGCCCGGGCCGCGTCGGCATCGACATGAATCGGATTGTCGTCGCCCGAAGCCGCCGCGTAACGGCGCACCCAGGCAAGGTCGATCGGCCCGAAGCTCCGTGGCGCGAACTGGTCGCCGGTCGTGAAGCTGCCGAGCGTCATGGCAGGAGCCGCAGCAGGGTGTGCAGGCGGGCAAGCACCCGGCCGTCCGCCTGGGCTACCTCGGCCTTCAGGTCGACATGGATGGCGTCGCTGCGGTGCGCTTCGACGGCGAGCGTGAGCGGCGTGTCGAGCGGCAGCGGGGCGAGCGGCTCCACCGTCTGCATTTCGTGCACCGGCAGGGCGTCCGGCTTGTCGGCGCCGAGATCGCGCACGAGCGCGACCACCGCGGCATCGGTCAGCCAGCGGATCGGATAGGTCGATGGCAGCCGGTCGGTGCCGGGTTCGGCGCCGACGGCCATCGCATAGGCCCTTGCGTCGTCGGCGGCCGCGGTGACGGCGAGGCGGACCGAGGCCTTGCGGCCGATGGGGCTCACGCCGCGCGTCCGATCACCAGCGCGGCATTGATGCCGCCGAAGGCGAAGGAATTGCTCAGGGCGAGGGCGATCGGCTTGTCGCGGCCGACATTCGGCACGCAGTCGATAGCGCAATGCGGGTCGGCCGCCGCGAAATTGATCGTCGGCGGGATCCGGCCCTCCTCGAGCGCGCGCACCGTGATCACCACCTCGACCGCGCCGGCCGCGCCGAGCGTATGGCCGTGCACGGGCTTGGTCGAGCTGACCGGCAGGTCGGCGGCGTGATTGCCGAAGACCCGGCGGATAGCCTCGCTCTCGGTGGTGTCGTTCAGCACCGTGCCGGTGCCGTGGGCATTGACATAGTCGATGGCGCCGGGCGCGACGCCCGCGTCGTCGAGCGCGGCGGCCATCGCATCGGCGGCGCCGTCGAGATCCGGCCGCAGAATGTCCTTGGCATCGCTCGTCGTGCCGTAGCCGAGCAGCCGCGCGCGGATGCGCGCACCACGCGCCAAGGCCACCTCCTCCGCCTCGACGATCAGGGCGGCGCCCGCCTCGCCGAGCAGCAGGCCGTTGCGCCCCTTGGAGAAGGGCCGGCAGAGATCGGGCGACAGGACACGCATGGCCTCCCAGGCCTTGAACCCGCCCGGCGTGACGATGGCCTCAGTGCCGGCCACGATGACCCTGTCGGTCAGCCCGGCCCGCACCATCATGAGTGCCATGCCGAGAGCCTGGGACGAGGAGGCGCAGGCGCTGGAAATGACGAAGGTGGTGCCGGTGCAGCCATAGGCCATGCCGACCTGCGAGGCGGCGGCGCTGGTCATGGCGCGCGGCACGGTGAGCGGATCCGGGCGCTTGCCGGCGGCAAGCGTCAGCGTGCCGTCCTCGATGGATCCGATGCCGGCGACGCCGGTGCCGACGATCACCGAGCTGCGGTTGCCGAAGGGCATGGCGTCGGCGAGCCCGGCATCGCGCACCGCCTCATCCGCGGCCATCAGGGCGAAGGCCGTGCAGCGGTCGTAGAAGCCGGTCTTCTTGTCGGGAAAGATTTCGGGAAGGTTGAGCTCGGGAATCTGTGCCGCGACCTTGACGGAATTGTTGACGTCGCGGGTAAGCTTGACCGGGCGGGCGCCCGAAATGCCCTGCGAGGCGGCGAGCCAGAGAGCCTCGGCGCCGAGGCCGGCGACCGAGATGGCGCCGATGCCCGTGATGACGACTGGTCTGCCGGGCACGTCAGGCCTGCTTTTCGGCGAGAATGCGCTCTTTGAGAACGGCCAGCAGCCCGCCGACGTCCTTCACCTGCGCCAGGCTCTCGTCCATCGGCACGTAGACCGAGAATTTCTCTTCGACCGCCGCCAGAATCATCATGTAGTCGACGCTGGCGATATTGAGCGATTCAAGGGTCGTCTCGGGGCCGACGTCGGTCAGGTCGACCATGCCTTCTTTCGCAATGACTTCAACGAGTTGCAGCGTCAGCTCATCCTCTCCAAAGCGGGTCGCAATATCGCTCATTCATCAGCCTTCTTTGGAATTGAGGATCAAGTGGCGCAAGCTATGCGCTCAGCGCCCGCAAGCCAAGGGCCTGCAACAAAGCTGTCCATAGGGCAGGCGCCTGCCTGGCAAGTCTCCGGGCCCCCTCCGGCTCCGTCGCGCGTTCCTATACCGTCCGTCGTTCCTATACGGTTCCTGGCGCCCTATCTACGCCGTGTTTGCCTGTTGCACAGGATGATTGCCCATGTCTATGCGATATTGCCCCATCTATCACGGATCCAGCCCGACATCATGGTGAACCGTCGTTCCTTCCTGACCGCCGTCACGGCCGCGACCCTCGGTTTCGCCAGCCGGGCCTCGGCCCAGCCGCAGAGCCTGCCGCCGATCGTCGCGCGCGGCTCGGAGGTGACCGTCAGCCGCCGCCTGATGGTGGCAAGGCCGGACCTGCCGGTGGCGACCGATCCGCATCTCCTGTTCTACGTGCAGCATTCGATCAACCGCAGCCTGATCGTCTATGCCGCTCGGCTTGGGCCGGACGGCAAGCTCGATCCGGACCGCCCGGTGGAGGCGTTCTGGCGCCGGTTCGACGAGGAGGGCCAGAAGCGCCAGCTCAATTTCTTCGAGCGGGTCTTCGCCTTCGGCGTGTCCTCGCGGCGGATCGGCGAGGGCCGCTATGCGGCGCGTATCGCCGGCTACCGCGCCCGCGAGGCGATCGTCGATCTGGACGAGCGCGGCCAGCCGCGCGCGCTGCTCAGGGTCGGCGATCGCACGGTGCGCGTCGTCTACGCCTATGCGCAGGCCGACGATGCCGGCTTCATTCCGAAAATCCATCATGTCGACGTTTTCGGCTACGATCTTGCGACGGGCGAGGCGATCCGCGAGCGAATCCGGCTGGACATGTGAGGCGGGCGAGTGGCGAATGGCGAATAGGGAATGGAAATGACGCGACGAAGCGCTTGCCATCCCTCGACGCTTCTTGCCTGCCCACTCGCCACTCAGCGCCAGCCGAAATCGTGCCAGAGGCCGCGCGGATAGGGGTTCGGCAGGAGGTTGCGCTCGATCCAGCGCCGGATGAGCGGCAGCGGCCGGCCGTTGCCATCCTTCCAGCTGCCGGCGCAGTGGTGGCGGAAATGGATGTGCCGCGCGAGGGCCGGGATCGCCGCATAGAGATCGGGCGGCAGCCAGTGCACCTGGGCGAGAATGGCGACGTCGCCGGGCCTGCGCCAGTAGAAGTGGCGCGTCAGGGCACGCGGCCCTGTCATGTCCTCGATGGCGTCGGGGCGCCTGAGCGGAGCCGCCGCCAGCCGCCGGAGCGTCGCTGACACGAGCTCGGCGATGAACGGATGGCCCGCCGGCGCGCCGAACATGCAATTGGCGATCTGGAACGGCCGGGCATAGCCGAGCTCCAGCTGGCGCTGCGGCGTCACCTCGGTTTCGATCGAGAACACGGCCTGCATCGTGTGGCGGAAACGCTCGATCGGCCGGACGCATTCCATGTCGAGATCGGCATAGAAGCCGCCTTCGGCATGGACCGCGATCAGGCGGAACAGGTCGGCCTTGGCGACGCCGAAGGGCAGCCGGTCATAGGTCCTGAGCGCCTCGGGCCAGTGCCGCTCGATCAGCGCGCGGCGCCCGGCCTCGTCGTAGAGCCGCATGTCGAGGCCCGGATTGACGCGCCGGATGCCGTCCCGGAACGCCCTGAAACGCGCCGGCGGGTCGAGGGTTTCCCAGGTCTGGTGGAGGATCGCCGGGATCATGCCGGCGGCTCAGGACGAACGGCCGGCCCGTTCGAGCCGGACGAGCAGGGCGAAGGCGGCGGCGATCATGGCAAGCGGCATGCCCCAGGCGGCAAAAATGGCGGGGAAGCGGCCATATTCCCCGATCCAGACGAAAATATTGGTGGCGACATGCAGGAAATAGCCGGTCAGTCCGATGGTCATGAGGGCGCCGAAAGCCAGGCGGTGGGGCACCAGCGTCATCGCCAGGGCAGAGGCCAGCACCATCATGCCGAACGGCAGCAGAATTTGGGCGATGCGCACGTGCCACCAGGTCGAATAGCTCGCGGCGTCGGGGATGCTGTCGCCGCGGCTCGCCAGCGCGGCGAGCGTCGCCTGGGGCAGATAGCGCGCATCGATGCCGTAATGGGCGAGCCAGAGCGGGTCGAGCGGCAGGGCCACGGCTTCCGTATCGAACCAGCGGGCGTCGTCCGCGCCGGCCGGCGCCGGCCCGCCCGGCCGCGGCGCCGTCCAGCGGCTGCCGTCGCTGAACGTCCAGATCCCGTTGCCCGCCGCGACGGCGCCGCGGGCGGCGATACGCGCCACCAGCCGGCCGTCGGGCGAGACCTCGAAGACCTCCGGCTCGACCAGCCGGCTCTGCCGGTAGTCGAGCCTGGCCCGCACCATCTGGTTGTCGAGCGTGATCCAGCGCGGCTCGGCCTTGAGGCCGCGGTCGAAACGCCGGCCATATTCGCCGATGCCGTGCTCGATCTGGTAGGCGACGGCGAGGGGCCGGAACAGGCCGATCGAGGCCACCTGCACGAGCCCGCAGACCACGCCGACGAGCGCCAGCGGCACCAGGGCCTGCAAGGGCGAGCGGCCGCCGTTCCAGATCACGACGCGTTCGCGCGTCTGGGTCAGGGTGACCTCGGACCAGAACAGGCCGAGGAACGAGCCCAGCGGAAGCAGGGTGCCGGTCAGGTCGGCCAGGCGCAGGGCGATATAGGCCGCGAGGTGCCTGGCGAGGCCGATGAGCCCCTGATCCGGCGCGCTCGCAAGGATGCGGTCGGCGCGCGGCGCGACATCCAGCGTCAGCGCGACGATCAGGAGGGCGGTAATGACGGTGGCGAGGTGCCGGGCATGGGCGAGCGCGATGGTCCGCGTGAAGGTACCGAGCGGCACCAGGCCGAAGCGCCGGCCGGTCGGCTTGGAGGTCAGGCGGGCGAAGGCACCGGTCACGAGCGGCTGAGCCCCGGTCGGGCGATCGCGGAGGAGCGCAAGGCAGCGAAACGGGTCATGGCATAGGCAAGCAGGGCAGCCATGACGGCCAGGAAGGCGAGCATGGCGAGGACGCTGCCGCCGAGCGGGCCGCCCGGCGCGGCAAGGCCGCCGAGCGCCACCGTGCCGACGATCTCCGTCGCCATCAGTCCGGCGCAGGCGAGCGGCAGCACGAAGGCTTGGTTGAAGCGGGTGGTGAAAGATAGCGCGAGGATCGCGATCAGCGGTGCGAGCAGGCAGAGCAGACTGCGGCCGATACGCTTGCCGAGCTCCAGCCGGTGGCCGTCATTGGTGCCGGCCGAGAACAGCAGCTCGCCGGTCGTCAGCTCCGCGACGTTGCGGCTGCGCGGATCGAACGGCACGACGTCGTTGATGACCAGCGTCTGCTGGGTGGAACTGCCGCGCAGCGAGGAGATCGGCGCGGTCGACGGCCGGCCGGTGCGCGGCACCTCCGCGCGCGGCGAGGCGAATTCGTCGACCGAGAAGTCATAGAGATGCAGCGAGACCCGGCCGGTTTCGCTCGGACCGGTCAAGCTGGCGCCGTTGGCCACCACCACGCGCTCGCGGTCGGGCCCGTCCTCCTGGCGCACGAACAGGCGCGGCCTGCCTTCGCCGCCGGCCCGCGGCGTCACCACCACCGTGCCCACCCGCGTCTCGAACAGCCGGTTGGCGCTCACCGTATTGCCGGCGAGCGCGTCATATTGGGCGGTGAACATGACGAGCCGGAAGGCATAGCGCGACAGGGGATCGATGAAGCCGCCGATGAACACGGTGGCGAGCTGCGCGCCGAGCCCGAGCACGAGCACGAGCCGAATCAGTCCGTGCGGGGGAATGCCGAGGCTCGACAGCATCAGGAACTCGCGGTCCTCGCGCATGGCCAGCGCCACGCGGTAGACGGCGATCAGGACCGCGGTCGGCAGCGCCAGCTCGAACACTTCCGGGAGCAGCGCCGCCATCATGACCAGCGTCTTGGACAGCGGCGCCTGGATCTTCAGGACCTCTTCCAGCAGGCCGGAAATAAGCTTTTCGGAGACGAAAATGCACTCGATCAGCAAGAGGACCAGCCCGACCTGCAGGGCGACGTCGCGGGCGATGCGCCGGGCCTGCTGCCGCGGGAAGCGGTGCGACCGGTCGGCGCCGCGCGGCGTCCACGCATCACGCCAGGCGGGGCCGCGCGGGGCGGCGGTCTCTCCGACGATATCCTGGCGCGGCCGCATGTGCCTGATCTAATCCCTTTGCACGCGGATTGCACCATTGCCGCCATGGCCTGGCAGCCGACAAAGCGATAGACAGCATGCGGCAGGTCCGGCGCACGGGCGGGCAGGTCTTGGGGAATGGGGAGAACCGGGTGCGGATCGTCGAAGTTGCGACGCGAACAGATCTGAAGCGCTTCGTCCAGGTCCCGCGGCATCTCTATTCCGGCCTTGCCGGCTTCGAGCCGCCCCTGGATTTCGAGCGGATGCAACTGCTCGACCCCAGGCGGGCGCCCTTCTTCGGCCATGGCGAGGCCGCCTTCTGGCTGGCGCTCGATGCGGCTGGCCGGCCGCTTGGCCGCATTTCCGCGCAATATGACCGGCTGACGCCGCCGGAACGGGCCCATATCGGCCATTTCGGCTGCCTGGAGGCGGTCGATGACGCGGCTGTGGTGGCCGCGCTGATCGCGACCGCGCGCGACTGGCATGCCCGTCGCGGCCGGCGGGTCCTGCAGGGCCCCTATACCTTCTCGATCAACGAGGAGGCGGGCCTGCAGGTCGAGGGCCAGGAACATGGCGCCATGATCCTGATGCCCTGGCATCCGCCCTATCTCGGCGCCCATGTCGAGGCGGCCGGCCTCGTTCCGGTCAAGGATCTGCTCGCCTATGTGATCGATCTCGACCATGCCGCGAAATGGCGCGGCATGACCGTCGCCAAGGCCTCCGGCCAGGGCCAGATGACCACGCGCATGCTCGACCTGGCGGCGCTGGACCGCGAGGCGGAGCTGATGACCGAGTTGTTCAACGCCTCCTGGAACGACAATTGGGGTTTCGTGCCGCTGGCCGCGCCGGAACTTGCCACCCTGCTCAAGGTGTCGCGGCCGATCCTGAGGGCCAATCACGCCACCTTCATCGAGGTCGACGGCAAGGTGTCCGCCTTCGCCTTCGGCCTGCCGAACGCCTACGAGCTGTTCCGCGGCCTGAACGGCCGCCTCCTGCCGTTCAACTGGGCGCGGGCGGCCTATCGGCTGCTGACGCACCGTTTCGACAGCTACCGGTTCACCCTGCTCGGCGTGCGTTCGGACCTGCGCGACACCACCTTCGGCGCGCGGCTGCCGATGGCGGCGATCGCCCAGCTGTTCTCCCAGAACCGCAATCCCGGTTCGCTCGAAATGAGCTGGATCCTCGATGACAACACCCGCATGCGCCGGATCATCGAGCGCATCGGCGGCACGGTCTACAAGCGCTATCGGCTCTATGGCGATGCCGGCCCGGCGGGCGGTGGCACCGGGGCCGCGCCATGAAAAGCGAGGCTGCGGACCCCGCCCGGCGGCTCGACCGGGCCTTTCTCGCGGCGGCTCCCGCCCATTGGATCGCGCTCTCCGGCGGGGCCGGGCTCGTGCCCAAGGCGCCCGGCACGATCGGCGCGCTGGTCGGTCTTCCTCTCGGTTTCGGCCTTGCCGCTGCCGGCCCCCTCGCCGCGCTGGCGCTCGTCGTGCTCCTCGGCCTCATCGGCGTCTGGGCCTGTGGCGCGACCGCCAGGGCCGCCGGCGTCCACGACCACCAGGCAATCGTCTTCGACGAGACCTGGGCCATGGCTGCGGTCGTCGCGTTCGGACCGCAGGGCCTGATGGCGGCCCTTGTCGGCTTTGCCGCCTTTCGCCTGTTCGACATCGCCAAGCCCTGGCCGATCGGCTGGGCCGACGATCATGTCGAAGGCGGTCTCGGCATCATGCTGGATGACGGGTTGGCGGCGCTCTATGCGCTCGCCGGCCTTCACATCCTCGCCCGTTTCGGCTGGCTGGCCTGAACCGGCCTCAAACGAGGCCGATGAGCACACGTGCCGCGAGCAGGGCACAGGCGAACGCTACACCAAGGCTGGTGCCTTCCACAAAGGTCGTCATGTCGGCAACCTCACGCATTACATGGTGCTGACATTCGCAGGACTTGGTGAACAAAACGTGGATGGCCGGCGCCGCCGCCGGTTAGAGTTCGAAACCGGCCCCGAGATAGGCGTCCTGCACCCGCTGGTCGCCGACGATCCGGTCGACCGGGCCGGCGGCCAGGATGCGGCCGCCGTCGATGATATAGGCGCGGTCGACAAGGCCGAGCGTCTCGCGCACATTGTGGTCGGTGATCAGCACGCCGATGCCGCGTGTCGTCAGCCGGCGCACCACAAGGCGCATTTCCGTCACCGCGATCGGATCGACGCCGGCGAAGGGTTCGTCCAGCAGGATGAACGAGGGATCGCTCGCCAGGGTCCGGGCGATTTCGAGCCGCCGCCTTTCGCCGCCCGACAGCGACCCCGCGCGTGAGCGCCGGACATGGTCCAGCCCGAATTCGCCGATCAGCGTGCCGAGCCGTTCTTCCCGCGACGCAGCGTCGGGAATGAGCGATTCGAGCACGATCAGGATATTGTCGTCGACGCTGCTGCCGCGGAAGATCGACGGCTCCTGCGGCAGGTAGCCCAGGCCGAGCCGGGCGCGGGTGAACAGCGGAAAGCCGGTAATATCAACGCCGTCGAGCGTCACCAGGCCCGAATCGGGCACCAGAAGGCCGGCGATCATGCCGAATGTGGTGGTCTTGCCCGCCCCGTTCGGACCGAGCAGGCCGACCACCTCGCCACGCCGCAAGGCAAGATCCACCCCCAGCACGACCGGGCGGCCGCCATGGGCCTTGGCGATCCGGCGGGCGACGAGCATGGGCTACCTTTCAGGGCGTTCGGGCATCACGGCGATGCCCGGCCCGGTCAGCCCCCCGCGATGAACGAGACCGTGAGATCCCGCGCTTCGGGGTCGGTGAACTGCTGCGGCGGCGACTTCATGAAATAGCTGGACGGGCCGATCACCGGGCCACCGGCGCCGCGGTCGAGGGCGATCTTGGCGCAGCGCACGGCGTCGATGACGACGCCGGCGGAATTGGGCGAATCCCAGACTTCCAGCTTGACCTCGGCATTCAGCGGAACGCCGCCGAAACCGGTACCTTCGAGCCGGATATAGGCGATCTTGCGGTCATCGAGGAAGGGCACGAAGTCACTTGGGCCGATATGGATGCGGTCGGAGGCCAGCGGCACGTCGATCTGGCTGTTGACGGCCTGGGTCTTGGAGATCTTCTTCGACTTCAGCCGCTCGCGCTCGAGCATGTTCAGGAAGTCGGTATTGCCGCCGAAATTGAGCTGATAGGTGCGCTCGATCTTCACCCCGCGGTCCTCGTAGAGGCGGGCGAGCACGCGGTGCAGGATAGTGGCGCCGACCTGGCTCTTGATGTCGTCGCCGACGATCGGCAGGCCCTTCTCGGTGAACCGCTTGGCCCAGGCCGGGTCGGAAGCGATGAAGACCGGCACGCAGTTGATCAGGCCGCAACCGGCGGCGAGGGCCTGCTCGGCATAGAACTCGCTCGCCTTCTGCGACCCGACCGGCAGATAGGAAATGATCACGTCGGCGCGGGCCGCCTTCAGCGCGGCG
This sequence comes from bacterium YEK0313, assembly GCA_000751295.2. Taxonomy (NCBI): domain Bacteria; species bacterium YEK0313. The sequence continues at coordinate 835,737 of CCMO02000001.1, read as the reverse complement.
GCGACGTCGACCGGCGCCTCGGTCGATTCGTGCACGACCTCGACGAGGTGCTTGCCGATGCCGTCGAGCGTCGGGCCTCGCTGCACGATGACGCCGGTCTCGGGCACGCGCGCGAACTTGTAGGTGTTGTTGGGCGCGGCGAAAATGGCCTCGCTCAGGTCATGACCGACCTTGCGACCGTCGATATCGAAGGCGGCGACGACTTCGATGTCGCGGATATGGTAGGGACCGACCTCGACGTTCATGAGGCCGGGAATCGCCTCGTCCGGCTTGGCGTCCTTGTAAAAATTCAGGCCTTGAACGAAGGATGAAGCGCAATTGCCGACGCCAACGATGGCAACCCGAATGACGGCTCGTGACACGAATAATCTCCAGGCGCTCTGGCCGAAGACTGCCGACCGCGCGGCATTCTTATACTTCATTGTCCTGTCATTAAAAGCCACCGCGTGCTGATCGTCACCGGCGCGACCGGCCTTCTGGGCAATACCGTGCTGCGTCAGGCGCAAGGCCGTGGCATTGCGGCCACAGCGCTGCTGCGCCCGACGAGCCCGCAGCGCCCGCTCGAGGGCCTCGGCGGGCCGGTGGTGCGGGCCGATCTCGGCGCCGATGCGCTGGAAGGCCTCGTCGCCGGGGCCCGCGCGGTGATCCATGCGGGCGCGCGCGTCGCCATCGGCCGGCGCGACCTTGCCGGCTACCGCGCCGACAATGTCACGCCGACGGCAAGGCTTGCGGCGGCGTGCCGCGCGGCCGGGGTGCGTCTTCTTTTCGTATCGAGCGTCGATACGCTGACCTGGGGCAGCCGGGAGGCACCGGGCGACGAGACCATGCTGGCGCCGGGACCGGTCGAAAGCGCCTACGCGACCTCCAAGCGCGAGGCCGAGGCGGCCGTGCTGGCGGAGGCCGAACGCGGCCTGGACGCGGTCATCGTCCATCCCGGCTTCCTGGTCGGTCCGTGGGACTGGAAGCCGTCCTCGGGACGGCTGATCCTGCAGGTCGCGCGGGCGCCGGTCGTGCCGGCGCCGCCTGGCGGCAACGACTTCTGCCATGCCGGCGATGTGGCCGATGCCGTCATCGCGGCCGCCTTGGAGGCGCCGGCCGGCAGCCGCTATGTGCTCGGCGGCGAAGCCTTGACCTACTTGCAGGCTTTCCGGCAGATCCGGCAGGCTGCGGGCCGGCCGCAGCGGGTGGCGGAGGTGCCGGCCTGGCTGGTGCGCGCCGCGGGGGCCGCGGGCGATCTCGCCGGCCTGCTGGCCGGCCGGGAGCTCGATTTCAACGGAACCAGCGCGGCCATCGCCTGCCTGCCGCATCACTGCTCAAGCGTGAGAGCGATGCGCGAGCTCGGCTACCGCCCCCGGCCGGCGGCCGTCGCCTTCGCCGAGGCCTGGGCCTGGTATGTCCGACAGGGCTATGCATGACCGATTCCCTCTCTCCCGCACCAGCCGGCCGGCTGAAGATCGCCTTCGTCAGCGACTGGTTCCTGCCGCGGCTCGGCGGCATCGAGCTGCAGATGCGCGATCTCGCCCTGGAACTGGCCGCCGAAGGCCATGAGGTGGAGGTGATCGCGGGTGTTGCCGGCCCTTCCGAGGTCGACGGCATCAGGGTGCTGCGCCTGCCCGGCCCGCGCCTGCCCGGCGGCGGCATCGCCGTCACGCGGGGCCCGTTCCGGGCCCTTGCGGCCGCGGTCGATGCCGGCGGCTACGACGTGATCCATGCCCATTGCGGCATCATCACGCCGGTGGCCCATGCCGGCCTGCACCTCGCCGCGAGACGTCGGCTGCCGGCGGTTGCGACGTTCCATTCGGTGCTGCGCTATTACGATCTGCCGCTGAACCTGCTCGACCGCGCCTTCGGCTATTCCCGCTGGCCGGTGCGTTATGTCGGCGTCTCCTCGGTGACCGCCGAGGCCATGCGGCCGCTGACCGGCGGCCGTCCCGTCGCGGTCATACCGAACGGCATCGATCTGAACTGGTGGCGCAGGCCCGCCGGGACTGCCAGCGACGAGGCCGGTGGTCGGCCGGTGGAGTTCGTGTCGGTCATGCGGCTCGAAAAGCGCAAGCGCGCCAGGGCCCTCGTGCTGGCCTTCGCCGCTGCGCTCGATGGGGTACCGTCGGACGCCGCCCGGCTGACCATTGTCGGCGACGGCGGGGAAAGGGCAGGGCTCGAAAAGCTGGTGGCGGCGCGCGGGCTGGCCGACCGGATCCGCTTTGCCGGCAGCCGCTCGCGCCTGGAGATCCGCGACCTCCTGCACCGTTCGGACGTCTTTGCGCTGGCATCGCGCCTGGAGGCCTTCGGCATTGCCGCGCTGGAAGCCCGGGCGGCGGGCCTGCCGGTGGTGACGCTGAAGGCCTCGGGCGCCCGCGATTTCCTGGCCGACGGCAAGGACGCCCTGCTTGCCGAGGACGACAGGCGGCTTGCCGATGCGCTGCGGCGCCTGATCCTCGATCCGGCGCTGCGCCGGAACCTCGCCGCGGCGGCGGCGGTCAGGCCCGATGGGGTCGACTGGACCGAGGTCGGACCGCGCTATCTCGCCGAATACCGGGCTGCTATCACGGCCCGTTCGTCGGCCGCTAGGCCGGCCTGATGGGCGGCAGCCGGTCGAGAATGGATCTCGGCAGCGTCGGGCGGACGATCAGGCGCCGGATATGCTGCCAGCCCGCGCCGAAGGTGACGATCAGCGCGCCGACCACGAGCAGGATCAGGGCAAAAGGCGGCACGCCGGTGCTGCTGGCTGCGGAATTGACGAGATTATAGATGCCGAGCGAGCCGAAATAGGCGAGCGTCGGCACCAGCAGCGACCGCCTGTCGATGGCCAGCGCCACATAGACGAAGGCGACGATGAGCACGGCCAGCATGACCGTGGCATTCGCATCGGGCCGGATGCGGCCCATCACGACGTCCTGGCCCGTGGCCATGATGAACAGCGGATGCACCAGCATCGGCGCCGACACGACATGCAGCCAGAAGGCGCAGTCGGACCAGACCTTGCGCCGCTCGCGGTCGAAGATGTCGAGCGCGACGGCCGTGCCGAAGACGATCAGGCCGCAGACGAGCGGCATATAGAGAGCGGCCCGCATAAGCTCCGGCACATCCGCGAGCCTCGGCAGGGCCACCGTTCCGCTGGTCACCCCGTCATAGACCAGCAGAGCGGTCTGCAGGAAGGCGAGCAGGGTGGCGGCGATCGCAAAGATGCCGGCGAGGATGGGCACCTTGAAGCGCCAGAAATAGAGCGCGACCGCCACCATGACGCCGCCGAGGAAGAGATAGCCGGCGCTCGAGACCTGCTGGCGCAGGGCCAGCAACTGCCAGATCGATTCCGGTTTCTGGATCGGATGGCGGGCCAGGATCTCGAGCCCCAGCGCCGCGCCGAAGGACAGGACGAAGAACAGGCTGAGCACGGTCGACGACAGCTTCATGCGGTGCTGGCGCGTGACCACCTCGGCGAGCGCCCACGAGAACACGGCGACGAGCGCGGCGATCCACAAGCGCCGGCCGGGCAGCAGCGTGGTGAGCACGAAATAAAAGCCGGCCGTCAGCAGGACGGTGCCGACGGTGACAAAAAGATCGTTGCCGCCGCCGATCAGCCGCAGGTTTTCCTCGGCGGAGCCCGCATCGTCCTCCGCACCGGAAAAGCGGCGGCGCTCCAGCGCGTCGAGTTGATCGCGCTGCTGTGCCGTGATCACGCCCTGCGCGACGGCGCTGTCGAGTGTTTCCCGGCTGATCACGACAGGCTCTCCGTCCTCATGCGGCACCCGGCGCGGCTTGCACCGCATCCGGCGGACCATCGGTCCCAGGCCCGGGGGCGCACGGTCGTCGCCGATCTCATGGCCGGCGCCGCGTTCGAGCGCGGCGCGCGGTTTCCGTCACGCACCGCCGCGCCTGCCGCCGCCCGGCAGGACCACGGCGAGATAGCCGACGCCGACGAAGCTTGCGAGGAAGCTAGCGGCGTGCTGCAGCACGGCCGCCGCCGCGGCGAGCGGCAGCGGCACGCCGAGATACTGATAGCAGAAGATCACCGCGGCTTCGTAGACGCCGAGATTGCCCGGCGAGATCGGCGCCATCGTGGCGAGGCCGAGCGCGGCGGTCACCAGCACGGCGGCGCCGAAGGACGGTTCGATGCCGACGGCGAGCTGCACCGCGACGACGGCCGCCACCTCCACCGCCTTCTTGGCCACGGCGAGCAGCACGACGGTGAGAGCCAGCAAGGGCTGGCGCAGCGTCTCCAGATGGTCGACGAAATCGGCGAGGTGCCGGGCGAGCGCCGCGGCGCGCGGCCCGAAGGTCTGGCTGACGGTCCGCACCAGATTGCCGCTGCGGGCGGCGACCAGCATGGCGACGAGAAAGGTGACGATGACGCCGGCAAAGGCCAGCATGGCGGTGCGCATCCAGTCCGGCAAGGGCACGAGCGCCGCGGCGAGCGCCAGCGTGCCGAGCTTGACGAGGCCGGTCAGCAACTGGTCGATGGCGTAGAGCGACATGGCGGCGGTCGCCGGCAGGCCGGCGCGCACCATCAGGAAGCCGACCGCGGCGACCGTGCCGGCGATCGGCACGGAATTGTTCGCCGTCGAGGTCAGCGCCGTCACCTGGGCCATGCGTGCCAGGGTCGGCCGGTGCGCCGAGGGGGCGAGCAGCCACCATTCGACGATCCAGAGCGGCCAGCCGCCGACCACGATCAGGAAGGCGACGAGGGCCCATTGCCATTTGGCGCCACGGAAGGCCGCGATGATTTCGCCCCAGGGCAGGGTGGTCGCCGCGAGCACCAGGAAGCCGGCCAGCACCAGCCAGCCGATGGCCCACCACAGGCGCGGCGAGGCGAGACGCCTGCGCCAGGCCGGGGTCCCGGCCGTGGTCACGGCCGGCCGGCGGCGCCGGCCGCGGGGGCGAGGGCGGCCGTCGGAACGCCTGCCCCGGCGACGCCGAGGTCGCGCATGGTGGTGAAGGTCGCGCCGCGCGCCTTGAAGAAACCGATCACCGAGGCCAGCGCGTCGAGCGCCGGCTGGCCGGTGCGGAAACGGCAGTCGTAGCGCAGATCCGTCCGGGTGAAATCGACGAATTCCCAGGGGTGGACGAACAGCACCACGGGATCGGCGAGGCGGCCGAGGAAGAATTCGCGGATGATCCGGGGGATCCGCAGGGCGCTGGAGGTGATCGAGGCCGGGATACGGATCAGGCCCGGCGCATTTTCCGCGCCCGGCACGTCGCGCTTGTACTTGGCCTGCGAGGAATCGAGCTTGAAGCCCTCGGCCGCGAGCAGGTCGAGATAATGGCCGGGAAAGCGCAGATAGGGCGCACGGAACGAGGTGACTTCGGCAAAACCGCGCAGGCGGCGCGTCGAGTCGCCGATCTCATGGGCAGCGCTCTCGCGCGACATCCAATCGAAGCGCTGATGGCTGATGCCGTGGCAGCCGAGCTCGTGGCCGCCGGCGACGATCGCCTCCACGGCCTGGGGATGCAGGCGGGCGGTATCGCCGGTCGTGAACCAGGTGACCGGGATCGCTTCGCGGGCGAACAGATCCAGGAGCCGCGGCGCGCCCTCGGTGACGCCGCGCCACGTCCACAGGAAAGGCGGGCAGTCCGGCTCCATGTCGACGGTGAGGGCGACGCGCAGGGATGGGAAAGCTGGTAACGACATCGGCCGGGCTCTTAGCACGGCCCGGCCCGCCGGGCCACCGCTGGTGGGGGCGCCGTCCTGGATCACCACCAGCGGGCGAAGAGGTCGATGGCGATGCGGTCGTTGTGGCCGGAACTGTTCGGCCCTTCGGTCAGCGAGGCAAGCGCGGAGGCGCGAGTTTCGATCGGCAGGCCCTTGGCCGGAATTACCAGCCGCCGCACGCCGCGCCGGGCAAGGTGGCCGGAAAACCAGACATCGTCGACGAAGCGCACTTCCGGCGGCTGGCCGTCGAAGGAATGGACGGCGGCGTCGAAGGCGCCGGGCGGCACCAGATAGCCCCAGGTGCCGAGCAGGATGTCGACCGGGGTCGGCTCGGCGACGCCGGTCGCGAAAATATGGGGAAAACGTTTGGCCCTGACGCCGTCGACGATGCGCCAGCCGCGCCAGCCTATGGCCGCATCGGGATGGGCGCGGTGGCCGGCCAGCAGCTGTTCGAGGAAGTCGACGGGGTAGATGACGTCGTCGTCGACCACGATTACCGCGGCTCCCGGCTCGGCCGACAGGGCCGGCAGGAGCTTGGTGGCCGGGCCTTCGTCAGTGGTGGTCAGGACCTCGACGCCATCGGGCATCGGACCCGCTTCCGGATAGGGGCGGCCGGTCCGGCGCGAGACGGCTGGCCGCCAGACGATGATGCGGTCGGCCGGCACGGTCTGGTCGATCAGGCTGCGCAGCACCGGTGCAAGCTTGTCCAGGCGCTCCGGCACGGTGGTCAGCGACACGACCAGCCGCTCCGGCCGTTCCGGCCGGGGCCGGGGCACCGGGGCCTTGCGGATGAGCCGGCGCGCCCGGGCGATGTCACGCGCCAGCCGCACCGGCGTCATCCGGCGAAAGCGCATGAAGGTATTGGCGAGGCGGCTTGCCGGCGCCGTCGGCCGCCCGTTGGCTTTGTCCATCTTCACCTGGGCCGCCTTTTCGGGCAGTGACGGGCGGCGACCGGCGCGGCGGCCATGCCGCCGGACCGGGGGGCGCTGGAATGATCGTTTGACGGACCGGGTGATGGATCCGTAGACGGGACGGGCTTTGCTCGATAGCACATGGGTGCTGGATAGCATCTGGCCGACGAAACGGGGAGCCGAGTTGATCATGCGCAATTGGGCCACGCGCCTGCTTGGGCACCTGGAACAGGGCGTCTCCGTCCAGGATATCGGCCGCAGTGCCCCCTTCACCGCGGGCCTCGGGCGGATCGCGGCCGTGCTGGCGCGGACCGGCGTCACGCCGAACAAGCTGACGGTGATTTCGCTCTTTCCCGCCATCGGTTCGGCCACCGCGGCGGCGCATGGCCTGTTCGGTTGGGCTGCGGCGCTGCTGCTGGTCAGCGGCCTGTTCGACATGCTCGACGGCCCGCTCGCCCGGCTCACGGGCACGGCGAGCCGTTTCGGAGCGCTGCTAGATTCGACGATCGACCGGATCGCCGACGCCGCCCCGCTGGTCGGCCTCGTCCTGTTCTATTCGACCAGCGGCTGGCCGGCGATCCTGCCGGCGCTCGCTTTGCTCGCCGGCTATACGGTATCTTACGTCCGGGCGCGCTGCGAGGGCCTGAACGTCGCCCTGCCGCCGCTCTGGATGCGCCGCGGCGACCGCATGATCCTGATGGCGGTCTCGCTGAGCGCGGGCAGTTTCGTGCCGGCCCTGGCGCTGGTCGGCATCGGCCTGGTGGCCGTGCTGAGCGCGGCCGCGGCGGCCGACGCGCTGCGCGTCGCCCGGCAGGTGCTGCTGCACGGTCAAAATTCTCCCGGCGGCCGCACCTGATGGAGCGCTTTGGCCAGCATGTTGTCGGCCTCTGGGGCCGCTGGTGGTTCGTGCCGCTCATTCCGACCGCGCATGCCGGCCTCATGGCGGCGCTCGGCACGCTGCGGCCCGAGCATATTCTGGTGGCGGCGGGCATTGCCGTGCTTGGATTTGCCAGCCGGCCGACGCGGCTGCTGGTCGCCGCGGTCTTTCCGGCACTGCTCGTCGGCCTTGCCTATGATCTCATGCGGTTCGTCACGCCGTTCTTCGTCCGTCCCGGGCGGGTCTGGGGCTGCGAGATGCGCGCCATCGAGCTGAGCCTGTTCTCGGTCGGCCCCAACACCACGCTGCCCGACTTCTTCCATCTCCACAACGCGCCGGTTTTCGATCTCCTGTTCGCGATCCCCTATGCCGGTTTCATCTATATCGCGGCGCTCTATGCGCTCTATCTCTTCGTGCGCGATCGCGAGCGCGGCTATGTCTATCTCTGGGCTTTCGCCATCTGCCACTTCATCGGCTTCGCCATCTACATGGTCGTGCCGGCGGCGCCGCCCTGGTATATCAGGGCCTATGGCTGCGTGATCGATCCGACGGCGGCGCCGAGCGCGGCGGCGCTGCTGCGCGTCGACCAGCTTCTCGGCATCCACTATTTCGAGGGCTTCTACAGCCGCAATCCCAATGTCTTCGGCGCCATGCCGTCGCTGCACTGCGCCTTTCCGGCGCTCGGCCTGTTCAGCGCCTGGCATGCGGCCGGCTGGCGCACGCGGCCGATCCATCTCGGCTATCTCGCCGTCATGGTGCTGGCGAGCGTCTATCTCGACCATCACTGGCTAATCGACGGCATTGTCGGCATTGCGGTCGCGGGCATCGCGGTGATGGTCGCAACCCGGCTGCGGCGGCCGTTCCGCGCCGTGGCGACCGCTTAGGGCGATCGGCCGCCGAGGCCCGGCCTCCCTTGCAGCATCAGGCTCTCGTCGTGAGGACGAAGGCTTGCGAGCGTCCATCCTGATCGTTCTGGATGTCCGGCGGAGAACAGGCTGCTGGAAAATCGGCGTCGGGCAGGCGGTTTATCGTTATTGTCTGCGGACGATTGCTTGGGGATATTGAGGACGCTCAAAGTCGCGGACGAGCATGCCGCTCGAGACAGGCGACAGGAGCCGTCATGACTTTCAGGTTCAAGGACGTTTTTTCCGGAGCGCAGGATGGCTTTGCCGCAGCTCCGGACCAGGCGCAGGCCGTCTTCGAGGCGGTCTCCCGCCAGGCGGAAGGACTGCGCAGCACGGTCGCCGTCAGGCAGTTCAGCGTCGGTGTCGACGAGCCGCCGGCGCTCGGCGGAACGGATGCAGTGCCCAACCCGGTCGAATATGTGCTTGCAGCGCTGGGCTCCTGCCAGGAGATCACCTACCGGCTTTATGCCGACGCTCTCGGCATCCCCCTGAACGGCGTTTCGGTTCGGCTCACCGGCGCCCTCGATCTGCGCGGCTTCTTCAATGTCGATCCGGCCGTGCGACCGGGCTTCCAGACGATCGAAGCGGAAGTGACGCTCGACAGTCCCGCGCCCGAGGCCGACCTCGCCCGGCTGAAGGCCGTCGTCGACCGCCACTGCCCGGTGCTCGACATTCTACGCAATCCGACGCCGGTCGAGCTCGTTCTGAGACAGGCGGCGCCCGGCTCCGCCGCAGCCTGAGCCGCGGCGGGTCCCGCTGGGCGCTTAGTCCGAATCGCGCTGGATGAGCGCGTTCAGGCGCGGCGCGAGCGGCCGCACGATATCGGCGAAGGCCGCGCCTTCGGCCCGCAGCCTGAGCGTGCGGGCAAACTCCTCTTCGAAGGATTGCAGCAGCTCGGCCCTTTGCGCTGCGCTCAGCTGGGGGAATCCGGTTCTGGCGGCGTCCAGCCTCCGGCGCAGCGCGTCGATCTCGCTCTGCGGCGTCAGGGCCATGAGACCGCGAAAGGTCTCCCCCACCGCCTTCTCCCAGCTCTCCGCCGTGAAGCCCGCCGCGCGGATCAGGCTGCGGTCCTCCGAGTCCTGCTCGAACCAGGACCGGGCAATCTCCTCGTCATAGGCAAATTTGCCGAGGCTCGGCTGCAGCGCGGCGATGAGATCGACAACCTTGGTCGCTTCCGCGGGCGTGAGCGCGAGCGCGGGCGAGGCCAGCAGCGCCGCCAGGCAAAACGCGGCGGCGAGAACAAGACGCTTCGCCCGCTCCAGTGGGCCGGTTCCGGCATGCATGGCGGCGGACATGGTTTCAGCCGGCGCGCGCCGGAGCTCGCCATGGCCGCTCGCCGGGCGCTGTGCTTCACAAAGATCCGAAAGTCTCAAGGTATCTCCAACCGCAATGGCCCGCGCGAAACCATTTCGCGCCATTGATGTGACCTAACGGAAGGTCGATGCGATTGGCTTGGGCCAGAGCGAACGATCTTGGCACCAGGCGAACCGGCCGACGCTTTTTTGCCGCGCGCCGACGTGTTGCTGGCGATGGCTTCGCGCGCGGCGAGGGCGCTGCGCGAGGCTCGCGGCCCCTCCCTCGGGACGAATGGTCAACGGGTGAGAGCGGCCGCTCTGACATCGGAGGGGGTCGCGTCGAAACGCCGTCGGAACGCCCTGTTGAACGAAGAAATGTCGGAAAAGCCCGCATGGATGGCGACCGCCGTGACCGTGTCCAGGGCAGGGCCATCGCCTTGAAGAAGCTGAAAGGCGAGATCCAGCCTGCTGTCGCGCACGAAGTCGGAGAAAGTCGTTCCGGCCGTTGCGAACAGGCGCTGGACATAGCGCGGCGTCACGCCTTGCCTCTGCGCGACGGCATCGATCGCCAGGGCATGGTCGGAGAGCCGTTCGAGGATGTCCCTCTGGATCAGCTTCAGCCGCGCCGCAGCGATGCCGCGCTCGTGTCCTTCGACGCGGCCGCCGGCACATTCCTGAAGCGAATAGGCGGCAAGGTCGTAGATGTGGCGTGAAACGAGCTCACCCGCCTTGTGCGACGGGGGCGGGCCTTGCAGGACGGTCTCGACATAGGATTTCAGCAGTTTCGACATGCCCGACGCGCCGGGCAGGACATGGAGCGCCGCCATGTCGAGGCGCGGCACCAGCGCGGCGAGCCGCCGCCGATCGAGGGCAATGGCATGCGCCGCGAGCGGGCGACCGAACCAGAGATCGTAGCAGCGGCCCTCGTCGACCACGGTGATGTCGCCGGCCTTGATCTGCAGCGGCGGCTTGCCGTCGACCGCGACGTCGTGGTCTTCGCTATGGATCGTCAAGAGGAAATGGTCGCGCCCATCCTGAAGCAGGCGACGCGTTCGAGCGCCGTGCATCGGCGAAAAATGCCCATGGCCGATGGTCAGCGCGCCGGGCAACGACATAGCGCGCAAATCGAACCGCGTAGCATCACGATCATGCAGTTCGAGCTGTACGCCGCCGATATGGCGCGCGAAAAACTCATGAACGAAAGGCATTCTTTGCCAATGCGGAAGCTTTTCTGTCGTGAGATGCTGAATTGCGAATGCGGTGTGCGACACGCAGCAGACCTTTCGTTGCGGCATATATCCGTTTGATCTGGGCAAGGTCGTGGTGTCTATGCCGGATTTTCAACGAAATACAAGTGGCGCGGGTGGGGCGTCGAAGGGGTCTGATCGTCCTTGCGGGCCTGGAACGGCATCGGATTACCGCGGAAACGCGGCGCGATCGCCCGTCGCGATCCCGCGGACCTGCGGGAAGCGCGACGGGCCTCATCCTGTCCTCAGGCGGTCATCCGTCCCTTCGGGCCCAGCAGGAAGGCGGTGAGCGCGGCGAGCAGGGTCGCGGCCCCGGCATAACCGAAGGCGCTGGCAACCCCGGCATGGTCGACCAGGAGGCCGCCAACGACCGCGCCGGCGGCGATCGCCACCTGGAAGGCGGTGACCATGAGGCCACCCGCGCTTTCGGCCTGGTCGGGAGCCGCCCGCAGCATCCAGGTCTGCACCGAGACGGGGATGGCGCCGAAGGCAAAGCCCCAGGTCGCGACCGCGACGGTCGCGGTTGTCGGAGAGGCGCCGAAGGCCAGCAGCACCAGCGTCGAGACCGCGATCAGCAGCGGCGCGAGGCCCGCCGCCATCCTCAGGCTCCGTTCGGCCAGGACGCCGCCGGCGAGATTGCCGAAGAAGCCGCCAATGCCGAAGGCGAGCAGAACCAGGGAAATGGTCGCGACATCCATGACCGGCACCTGCTCCAGGAACGCGCGGACATAGGTAAAGCCGGCGAAATGGCCCGACGCGATCAGGAGAATGAAGATGAGGCCGATCCACAGGGCCGGGCGCCTGGCGACCTCGACCAGCGTGCGCAGGCCGGCAATGCCGGCCGGCGGCAGGTTCGGCAGCGTCGCGACCTGTGCGAAGAGCGTCACCGCGCCGACGCCGGCGGCGATCAGGAAGGCGGTGCGCCAGCCCCAGACGTCGCCGACATAGGCGCCGACGGGGGCGGCGCAGACGGTGGCGACCGACACGCCGGCCAGGATGATCGACATGGCGCGCGGCAGCAGCCGCGCCGGCACCAGGCGCATGGTCATGGCGCCCGACATCGCCCAGAAGCCGCCGAGCGCGACACCGAGCGCGACGCGCGCCAGGAGCAGCGTGCCGAGCGAGGCTGCGAAGGCCGCGGTGAGGCTGGAGGCGATCAGGAGCGAGGTCAGGATCCACATCAGGATCTTGCGGTCGAGGCGGCGCGTGGCGATCGCCATGGTCGGCGCGGCGATGGCGCCGACCACGGCAGTGGCGGTCACCGCCTGGCCGGCAATACCCTCGGTGATGCCGAGATCGCGCGCCATCGGGGTCAGCAGGCTGGCCGGCAGGAATTCGGCGGTGACGAGGCCGAAGACGCCGAGCGCCAGGGAGACGACGGCTCCCCAGGCCGGGTCGGCACGCTCGTCCGGACGCGCTTCCGCACGCTCGTTCTCGCGCTCTGGGGCAGGGGGCAAAAGGGGCGCGTCCAGCGCCGCCGTCGCGGGGTCGGTCACAGCAAGTCTCCGAATGGGTTGCAGTGCAAAAATGGCGATGGCACCCTGGAGTTTCCATGCTAGAAACTCCGTCATGCTTGATCGTTCGTCCAAAAATGGCGTGGCCGCGCCGGCAGCGACGGGAGACCCGCTGACCGATCTCCTGCGTGGCCTGCGCCTCGACGGCGTCCAGTACGGGCGTTGCGAGATGAAGGAGCCCTGGGGGCTTGAATTCCCGGCCCAGGATGCCGCCCGCTTCTATTTCGTCGGCCAGAAGGCCTGCTGGATGCGCATGCCATCGGGAGAATGGTTCGAGATGCAGGCGGGCGATGCCGTGCTGGTGCCGCGCGGCGCCGCGCATGCACTGGCGAGCGCGCCGGGCGTGGCGACCACGCCGCTGCAGGGCTATCAGGTCACGGAAGTCTGCAAGGATGTCTACTGCCTGAAGGAGGAGGGCTGCACGCCGGGCACCCTGCTGTTCTGCGGCTCCATGTCTTTCAATCTGGACCGGCTGCATCCGTTGCTCGGCATGATGCCGGATGTCATGCGCACGCACGAACTGGCGGCCGACGAGCCGTCGATCCCGCATCTCCTGGAGGCCATGGCGCGCGAGGTGACGCTGGAGCGGGTCGGCTCCGGCGGCATCGTGGCGCGCCTCGCCGACGTGCTCGCCGCGAGCATCATCCGTTCGTGGGTGGAGCGTGGCTGCGGCAATTCGAAGGGCTGGATCGCGGCGGTGCGCGACCGCGATATCGGCAAGGTGCTGGCGGCGATCCATCTCGAGCCAAGCCGCGACTGGAGCGTCGAGATGCTGGCGCGCACCATGGGCGCCTCCCGCTCAGGGTTTGCCGAACGCTTCGCCGCCATCGTCGGCGAGACGCCGGCGAAATATGTCACGCAGGTGCGCATGCATCAGGCACGGCAATGGCTGACGCAGGACCGGCTGAAGATCTCGGTCATCGCCGCGCGGCTCGGCTACGAATCGGAGGCGGCCTTCAGCCGCGCCTTCAAGCGCGTGATCGGCGCGCCGCCCAGCCATTTCCGCGCCGAGGACCGGGGCGGAGCGGCCGCGCTCTGACATCCGCCGGCCGCGCGGCATTTTTCCGCAAGATCGTTCGGGGCTTCCGGCCTGGCCGCTCGTCGCGCCCGGCGCCGAGGAGGGCCGCGGTTGCCCCTCTTGCACAGCGCATCGGCTGAGGCACGGCCGACGAGCCCGGACAAAAACAAGCGGCCCGTCCTTGGACGGGCCGCCCCTGTGTTCTGGCATGCTGCGGACGCGCCGTCCGCCGCCAACACCTTATTCCAGGCAGTCGAGCGGCAGCACCGAGCGGTCGCTGCCCTGCAGGATGTCGGCGGCGCGCAGGACCTGGCCGCCATTGTCTTCCGTCGGCGTCACCTGATGGGCCGAAAGGAAGGTGCGGACGAGATCGAGCTTGATGCCGAAATTGATGTTCTGGGCGGTGCGCTCGCCGGAGATCTTGTCGATCTGCGAGACGACGACGCCGACGACATGGCCGTATTCGTCCAGGACCGGGCCGCCGGAATTGCCCGGCTGGGTCGGCGCCGTGTACTGGAACCGGCTCTGGTCGCCGAGCGCCCCGCGCAGGCCGCTGATCAGGCCCTCGGTGACGTTGACGCCGCCGAGCTGGGACCGGGCGGGATAGCCGACCAGCACGACGCGCTCGCCGGCGCGGACCGGCGCCTGGCCCTGGGCCCGGAAGGCGAGCGGCGTGGTGGTCGCGCCCTCTTCCTGCAGCAGGGCGAGGTCGTTGCCCTCGTCCTGGGCGATCAGGCGCAGCGGCGTGCGCTTGCCGTCCGGACGGGAGATCGCCACCGAGCCGCAACCGTCGACGACATGCTGGTTGGTCAGCACATGGCCCGACGTGGTGATGTAGAAGCCGGTGCCGGTCGAAGCGAGATGACCCGGACGTCCCGGCCGGCCGACCTGGATCTCGGGATTGGCGCAGAAATCCTGGTCGCGCTTTTCGACCGACTGGCCGCCCTCGTAGACGATCTTCAGGTCCCAGCGGCAGCCGCCCTCGTTGGGGATACGCACCTCGAAGCGGAACTTGCGCGGCAGCATTTCCGAGCCGAGCCGGTCGTCGCCCCAATGGCTGTCGCTGACCGGGGTCAGGTAGAGCTCGCGCACGTCGCCGCGGCCCTGGTTGAGGAACACCAGGCGCCGGCCGTCCTCCGGCCCGCCGCCGTCGATGCGGAAGGCGTTCGGGCCGCCGAAGGCGATCTCGCGCCGGTCGCAGATGTTCTGGCGCATGCGCCGCTCCTCGCGGCCGCCCTGGTAGACGATGCGGAAGTCGAAATTGCACTGGTTGTCGCGCTCGACCTGCGTGGAGAAGCGGCCGCCGGGCTCGATCCTCTGGGCGCCCAGCCGGTCCTCGCCCCAGGTGCTGACCTTGGAGGAGGAGATGAACAGGGCCTCGATGATCTTGTTGCCCTCGTTGACCACGGTCACGTCGGAAATGGCCGGCCGCTGCTCGCCCTGGTTCGCCGGCGCCTTGCGTGCGCCGCGGCCGGGCGCCAACGCCGGGCCGGTGAAGGCGAGCTCACGGGTTTCGCACAGATTGACGTTGCGGCGGACCTCCTCGCGATTGCCATCGAAGGTGACGCGCACGTCGTACTGGCAGGTATTGCCGCGCGGCATGCGCAGGGTGAACGAATTGCGCGCCGCGATCACCTCGCTGCCGAGCCGGTCGCGGCCCCAGGAATTGGCGCGCGCGGGCCTGACATTCATGGTCTGGATGGTGATGCTGCCGCGGTTGAGGATCTCGACCTGCAACTGCTCCTGGGCCGCGCCGCCGCCCTGGCCGCCTCCCGGCGCGGCGTTCTGGTCGCCAGCCTGGAACACCACTTCGCGGTTGGTGCAGAGGTTGCGCTGCTGCAGCGTCTGCTCCTCGGCATCGCCATCGAAGGTCGCGGTGACGTCATAGGTGCAGCCTTCGCTGCGGGTGAAGCGGCCGGTGAAGGTGGCGCCGTCGTTCAGCACCGAGGCGATCAGGATGTCTTCGCTGTCCTCCCCGTTGGCCGAGGTGAGCTTCAGCGTCTGGAGCGTATTGCCGCTGCGGTTGCGCACCACGAACAGGCCGACAGGCCCCTGGCGCTGCAGGTCCTGCGCGCTCGTTTCGGCCCGGCCCTCGAGCGTCAGCTCGGGACGCTGGCAGAAGTCGATGCCGAACCGGGTCTCCTCGCGTCCGTCATTGTAGACCGCGCGCACGTCGTAGCGGCACTGCTGGCCGGTGTTCAGCCTGAGACGCTGGCGCCGCCCGATATTGAGCACCTCGCTGCCGAGACGGTCCTCGCCCCAGCCGCCATTGTCGATCGGGGTGACATAGAGGTTCTGCATCGTGATGTCGGCGCGGTTGATCACCACGGTGTCCGCGCCACGTGCGGCAGGTTCCCGGCGGCGTTGCTGGGCATCGGCGCCGGCGCCGGGAATCATCAAGGCACAAGCCGCCACCAGCGCCAGGCGGGCGGGCTTCAGGGCTGAAAACGACATCGACGAGAAATCTCCATGTCTCGCGCCCCTATGGCAGGAGCGCCGTGTCACAAATGAGGTAGGCGCTGTGAGTTTCCGCAGGATTTCGCCGCGACCATGGCTTTGCGCCGGTCGGACGGCGGGGGTGAAATCCGGCAGAAACCTAAGAGCTCGCCCGGAAAGTCAGTCATCAAACGGGTGCGAACGGTCTCCTTGACATCACTGAACGGGCGCCGGGCCGAGGCCAGTGCCGTTGAATCGCAGCCATTAGAGCATGTCTGCTGCCGTTTGGGCATTTCGGTGGCGCGAAATTGTCCGGCAGACCTGCCGCGCAGCCGGCGCCGGACACGCGGTCCGCGTGCAGGACCTGCCGCTCAACCAGCGCGGCTCGAGGGCCTGGGCCATCGAGGCCCCGACTGTTTGGCCTTGGCATAGCAGGCGCAGGCATCGAGATCGGTGCGCAGGTCGCGGCCGGCTACGCCGGCGGCCAGCCGCGCCGCCTCGTCGGCGAACCACCACGGTCGGCCCGGCGTCATGGACCGCAGGAGCGATCGGTTCGTCGAGATCGGCCATGCACGCCCCGGGCGGCTCCCCCTAGGGCTGCATCAGCGCCTTGGCGACGGCCATGTAGGCGGGCAGGGTGATCGGGTCGTTGAAGGCGTTGCCGGCGACCGGATGGGAGGCGTAGCGCACGATCACCATTTCGGCCTTGGGGTCGACATAGACCGACTGGCCGTGAATGCCGCGCGCCATGTAGGCACCGTGCTCGTTGTGGCTGACCCACCACATGTTCCGGTACGACCAGCTCGGCAGGGTGGCATAGCCGGCCTTGGCGAAATGGGCGCGGTCGGCGCCGCGCTCGATATCCTCGACGACCGCGGCCGGAATCACCTGTCGGCCGTTGAACCGGCCGCGGTTGCGCATCATCTCGCCGAAGCGGGCAAGGTCGCGCAGCGTGGTGTTGAGGCCGCCGCCGCCCGATTCGGTGCCGACGGAATCGACGGTGAAATAGGCATCCTCCTCCGCGCCGAGCTTCGACCAGATCCGGTCGGACAGAAGGTCGGCGAGCGACAATTCGCTGACACGCTTGACGATCCAGGCGAGCACCTCGGCATTGACCGTCTTGTAGGCGAAGGCCTCGCCGTGCTGGCCCTCCTTGGTCAGGCCGGTCAGGAACGCGTAGAAGGAGCGCGGTCCCTGATAGTTCGGCCCGGCCGGCAGCATGCCGCCGGCGCGGGCATAGGCCCAGACCTCGGCATTGGGATCGGCATAGTTTTCCGAATAGCGCACGCCGATGGTCATATCCATGACCTGGCGCACCGTGGCATCGGCATAGGCCGTGTTGGCGAGCTCGGGCACGTAGCGGGTGACCTGGGCATTGGGATCGAGCTTGCCTTCGGCGACGAGCACGGCAGCGAGCGTGCCGACGAAGGACTTGGTCAGCGACATCCCGATATGCGGGCGATGGGCGGCGAGCGCGCCGAAATAGCGCTCATAGACCACCTGGCCGCGATGCATCACCAGGATGCCGTCGGTATAGGTGCCGGCGAGCGCTTCGGCGAAGGTCATGGATGCTCCGCCGAGCGTGGTCAGCCTGACCGTGCCGAGGTCGCGCTCGGCGCGCGGCAGCGCGGCCGCGCCGGCATCGCCGCGCCACACGGTGGCGGTCGGCACCAGCTCGCGCATGTGGCTGAACGCCCAGCGCGTCGCCGGAAAACGATAGCCGCTGCCATCGCCGAACCGCACGGTGCGGTCGGCGGGCGGCGGGAAGCCGCGCATGATGCCGAGCCGGTTCGGGTCGCTGTCGGCGGCGCTCGGGAAGGTCGGCGCGGTCTGGGCGAAGGCGGGCGCGAGGCCGCAGGCGATGAGGCCTGCGGCGAGGCCGAGGGCCGGTCGGACGTGGTGGCGCATGGCTGGTGCGGTGGCTCGACGGGTTGTGGACGGTGCGGCCGGGTCGTGGAACGGGCCTTCCGCAACCTTATGCCCGCCGATCGGCGATGCCAATTGGCGCAGATGCCGGCGGTGGCGGCCGCACGCGGACCGCCGTCACCGGTCCGGCCGGCGGCGGCGGTGATGGCTCCCGGCCGTCCGGCGGCTGTCGCATGCCGCGCCGGCTGTGTAGTTCTTTTTGCAAGTTGTATTCGTTCTAAAATTCACATTGCGCCTAAAAAACCCTAATTCCTCCGATTCAACAGAAGTATATTTGAAATTATTCTAAACATCAGCGCCGCGGATCCGGTGTGATCAATCTCAAAATATAACAGTTATAATGTGCTTGGAGGACACAATAGTGAGATAAATTGACGCAACCGGCGACTTTGTCTGATTTGCAAGATTGTTTCCGGATGAGGCGCCGTGATAGTGGGCCGCGCCGACAGGAGATTGCGATGGCCCCGACACGACCCCGAAATACTTATCCGCTTGCGGCCATTCTGCTCCTGTCGCTCGGTGAGAACGCGCTGGCGCAGGCAACGTCCTCGTCCTCCTCGGTGGAGCTTCCCCAGATCGAGGTTCAGGCGCCGGCCACGCGCGCGACGCCGCCGACCGGCGTCGTCGGACAGCCGCCGGCCCCTTACGCCGGAGGCCAGGTCGGAACGGGCGCACGCCTCGGCATTCTCGGCAACCGCACCTTCCTGACGACGCCGTTCAACGTCACGGGCTATACGGCCAAGCTGATCGCCGACCAGCAGGCGAGAACCATTGCCGACGTCGTGCAGAACGATCCGTCGGTGCGCAACGACGTTTCGCCGTTCAGCGAACGCGACGCCTTCTTCATTCGCGGCTTCTCGGTCGTCGCCCTCGACACCGCTTTCGACAGCCTGTTCTACATCGCCAATCCGCGCCGCAGCTTCACCGAGGGCATCGAGCGCGTCGAGATTCTCAAAGGCCCGAGCGCATTGATCAGCGGCGGCCTCGGGCGCATCGGCGGCACCATCAACCTCGTTCCCAAGCGCGCCACCGACGAGCCGCTGACGCGCGTCACGACGTCCTTCGCCAGCCGCGGCAATTTCGGCACCCATATCGACATGGGCCGCCGCTTCGGCCCGGCCAACGAATGGGGCGTGCGGCTCAACACTTCCTATCGCGGCGGAGCGACCTCGCTCGACCACAATTCGCTGGAGGTCGGCAATGTCGCGCTCGGACTCGACTACCGCGGCGAGCGGTTCCGCGCCTCGCTCGACCTGATTCATTCCAAGCAGAACGTCAGGGCGCCGACGTCGCTGTTCAATTCGGTTGCGCCGAACATCGCCATCCCGCGGGCGCCGAGCAATCACCTCAACACGTCGAGCATGCTCGAATATATCAACAGCCGGCACAGCATGGCGGCGGGGCGGGTGGAATATGATCTGCTGCCGCAGGTGACGGTCTATGCGGCGGGCGGCATCAGCCGCTACTACGAGGACTTTCTCCAGTCGTCCTATCGGATCACCAGTCCGACCGGGCAGGCGACCAACACGCTCGCCATCCAGCCGCAGGAAATCCAGGGCCTGACCGGCGAGGTGGGGCTGCGCGCGCAGTTCGACACCGGCTTCATCGGCCACCAGCTGAACATCTCGGTGACCCAGGCGACCAACACCGCGTTCCGTGGCGGGTTCAATCCGATCGCCCTGCCGAGCTGGGTGACCAACATCTACAATCCGGTCTACCTGCCACGCGGCGTCTTCCCGTCGATGGCCCTGCCCAATTCCGCCGGGCTGGCCCTCTTCCAGCAGCTCACCGCGCGCAGCGTGGCGGTCGCCGACACCTTGTCGTTCGGCGGAGACCGCGTCCAGCTGACGCTCGGCGGACGCTACCAGTCCATCGACTCGCGCGCCTACAACACCCGGCCCGGACCGACCCTCGGCGCGCAGACCTACAGCTATCAGGAAGGCAAGTTCACGCCGGCGGTCGCCCTGGTGGTCCGCCCGTTCGAGCGCCTGTCGATCTACGGTAACTATGTCGAGGCGCTCGTCGAAGGCCCGGCCGCGCCGGCCACCGCCGCCAATGCCAACACGATCTTCGCGCCGACCGTCAACAAGCAGATGGAGGTCGGCGCCAAATACGACTTCGGCGCCGTCGCGATCGCCGCCTCGCTGTTCGAGATCCGGCAGCCCAACGCCTTCACCGATCCGGCCACCAACCTGTTTTCGGTCAGCGGCCTGCAGCGCAACCGCGGCGCCGAGCTCACCGTCTTCGGCGAGCTCATGCCCGGCGTCCGGCTGCTCGGCGGTGTCACCTTCATCGATGCGCGGCTGGCCAATACGGTCGGGGGCCGCTTCAACGGCAACACCGCCCCGGGCGTGCCCGCCGTCGCGGTCAACCTCTACGGCGAATACGACATGCCGTCATGGCTGGCTCCGGGCCTGACCCTGACCGGCCGGGTGATCTACACCGGCAAGCAGTTCTACGACCAGGCCAATACCCAGTCGATCCCGGCCTGGACCCGCTTCGATGCCGGCCTGCGCTACGTCTTCCAAAGGCCGGCGGGCAAGGACGTGACCATCCGGGTGGCCGTCGAGAACGTCTTCAACAACTCCTATTGGGCCACCGCCTCGAGAGGCTTCCTGAGCGCGGGAGCTCCCCGCACATTCCTGGTCTCGACGACCTTCGACTTCTGACGAAACGCTGATGGCGCCGGATCGTCGCTTCGACCGGTCCGGCGCTGTCCCCCACGTCGAACGCCCGTTTCAGTTCCGAACTTCCGACCCATGGCGATGCTGATGAGACAGATCTGTGACGGAGCTGGAAGCGGCCTGCGGGTCGAGCGGGCGCGGCCCTTCCGCATGGCCCTGATCCGCCTGCGGGCAGGATTGCATCAGGCCCTTGCCGCGCTCGTGCTGCTCGCCGCCGTGCCGGCGCTGGCCGCGGCGACCGAGGTCGTCGACCTTGCCGGCCGGCGCGTGCAGATCCCCGACCGGGTCGAGCGCATCATCATCGGCGAGGGGCGCTACATCCCGGCCCTCGCGATCCTCGACCGGGAGAACCCGGTCGGCCGCCTCGTCGGCATGCTGGGCGACTACGAGACCGTCGATCCGGCCAATTATGCCCGTTACCGCGCCCGCTTTCCCGATATCGACAAGATCCAGCGCATCGGCCGCAGCGCGCGCGACAGCTTCAGCATCGAACAGGCTATCGCCGCCCGGCCTCAGGTCGCGATCTTCGGCCTCGGCGGCCATGGACCCGGCGCGCGCTCCACGGAGGTGATCCGCGCCCTCGAGGCGGCCGGCGTGGCCATCGTCTTCATCGACTTCCGCAGCGACCCGCTCGTCAACACGCCGCGCTCGCTCGAACTGCTCGGCAAGGTCCTGGGGCAGGAGGCGCGGGCGGCCGAATTCCTGTCGGTCTGGCGCGCGGCCCTCGCAGTCGTCACCGAACGCCTCGCGCGTGACAAGCCGGCCCCGGCCAGGGTCTTCATCGAAAGCCGTGTAGGGCTCGGCGGCGGCTGCTGCGAGACCATGACCGGCGGCATGATGGGGCGCTTCGTCACGGCCGCCGGCGGCGTCAACGTGGCCGATGCTCTCCTGCCGGGCGAAGCCGGCGTCGTCAGCCTCGAATGGCTGATCGCCCATCCGCCCGATGTCTATATCGGCACCGCCATTGGCGGCGGCCGGCGCGACGAGGCCGCATGGCTGGTGCTGGGCGCCGGCGTGCCGGAGGCGGCCGCCCGCACGCGCCTTGCCGCTTCGCTCGCCCGGCCCGGCATCGCCGACCTTCCCGCCGTCCGCGAGGGGCGGGCCTATGCGGTCTGGCATCATTTCTACAATTCGCCCCTCAATGTCGCCGCCGTACAGGCCTTCGCGAAATGGCTGCACCCGGTGCTCTTCGCTGACCTCGATCCGGTCGGCTTGCTCGCCGAGCTGCACAGCCGGTTCCAGCCATTCCCGCTCGATGGCGCCTACTGGGTGAGCGTCAGATGACCGCGAGTGCGCCACCGCCCGATCATGCGCCGGCCGGCATGCCGCGCCCTGGCCGACCGGGCGCAGCATTCCCGCCCGCGGCCGGATGCGCGTTGCGCGACAAGCTGGCGTCTGAAGTAAAAAACAATAGTAATATCAATATTTTATACAGAATCTAATCTGCCCTGCTCCAAACTCCGAGTTGGAAGGCGTTCATGCATTTCTGCCTTGAAGGACGACATTTCGATACGGCGCGCAGGCGGCCTGGATGTCCTGGGCACGGAGCGCCGCCGGTGCCCGCCCCGTCGCCGCGGCCATGGCCGGCCGGCGGTGCGACGCGGCGCCGCCCGTCGATCATCGCGCAGGCCGTCTCTCTCTAGGTGCAGCTTCGCGCGGCCATCCGGCCGCCACCAGCGTTCGAACGGGGTTCGACCGTCATGACAGCATCGTCCCAGCCGGTCGCCGAGGCGGCCGCCTTCCGCAGTTTCGCCAATGGCTATTTGCGCGAGATCGATGCGGGCATCCGCGTCCGCCACGCCTTGCCGGACGGCCCTCCCGCGGCTTGCGTGGAATGGAGCCTGCGCAGGCAGCGCGCCGCGATCCGCGCCGAGATCGTGTCGCCCTCCCTGTGCGGCACGCAGGGCTTCGGCCGCCTGTGGACCCGCCAGCTCCACGAGCCGCGCTGGCGCCGTCTCGCGCCGATGCGCGCCATCGAGGCGCTGCTCGGCGAGGCCTATGCGCGCGTCGATGTCGGCAGCGCCGATGCCGCGCGCGGCCACGAGCTGGAGCTTCTGGGACGCATTCTCGACAGCTATCGCGAAACGGTTCGCCAGCTCGATCTTGCCATGCGTGAGACGGCGGAGGATGCGAGCTTCATCGGCGCCGAGCGCGCGCTCGTCTTCGGCCACTGGCTGCATCCGACGCCGAAGAGCCGGCAGGGGCTTTCGCCATGGCAGGCGCGCGTCTACGGGCCCGAGGAGGCCGGCGGATTCCAGCTCGCCGTGTTCGCCGCCGATGCCGGCATCGTGCGCCATGCCTCCGCCGCGCCCCGCTCGGCGCCGGAGATCGCGCTCGCGCTTCTGGGGCCCGACGCGATGCGGCTGCCGCTGCGGCGCGGCGAGATCGTCCTGCCCATGCATCCGCTCCAGGCCGAGGCGCTGATGCTGGAGCCGCATGTGGCCGCGCTCATGGAACGCGGCCTCGTCCGCCACCTCGGCGCCGCCGGCCCCCGCTTCACGGCCACCTCGTCGCTGCGCACCGTCTATGCGCCCGAAAGCCCCTGGATGGCGAAGTTCTCGCTGCCCGTCACCATCACCAACTCGCTGCGGGTCAACCGCATGGCCGAGCTGGAGGCGGGCGTCGCGATGGCGCGGCTGATCGGGCGCAGCGCCTTCGGCGCGCACCACCCGGCCTTCAGGATCCTGCTCGACCCGGCCTATCTTACGCTGCGCTGCCCCGGCTGCGAGGAGAGCGGCTTCGAGACAGTGCTGCGCGAGAACCCTTTCCGCGGCGGCGCGGAGCGGGGAATCGCGACCGTCGCTGCGTTGACCGCCGAGCCGGTCCCGGGTCGGCGCTCGCGCCTCGAGGCGCTGCTGCGCCGCCTTTGCCCAGGCGGGGCGGGCGATGTCGCGCATGCCGCGCGGCGCTGGTTCGGCCTCTATCTCGACTGCATGCTCGAGCCCCTCGTCGCGCTCTACGACAGCCATGGCATCGCGCTCGAAGCCCATCAGCAGAATGCGCTTCTCGATGTCGCCGACGGCTGGCCGCGGCGCGGGTTCTATCGCGACAATCAGGGCTTCTACCTGTCCGAAGCGGCCCGGCCCCGGCTGCTGCGCGAAGCCCCCGAGACGGCCGGTCTCGCCTCGCTCTATTTCGACGACGCGGAGATCCGCCGCCGCTTCGCCTATTACCTCGTGGTCAACCAGATCTTCTCGGTGATCGCGCGCATGGGCCATGACGGACTGGTCCGCGAGGAGGTCCTCGTCGACGATCTCGCCCACCGGCTGGAGGCGCTGGCGGGCCGCATGACGGGAGCCGGACGAACCTTCGTCCGTTCGGTCCTGGAGGGGCCGACGATCTGCACCAAGGCCAATCTGCGTGTGCGGCTGTCGGACCGCGACGAGCTGGCCGCCGGCGAGGGCGCCGACAACTACATGGACATGCCGAACCCGCTCGGCCTGCGGGCGGCTCGCGGTGAGATCGACCGTGCCCTTGCCTCTTGAAACGCTGCACCAGCCGGAAGAGCGCGTCCTGCGGCAACTGGCCGAGGCGGTCCTGTTCGAGGGCCTGGCCGATGGCGAGGACCCATGCGCTGACAGGGCAGGTCGGTTCGCCTGGCGCATCGGCGGGCGCCGCTTCCGCGCCACCGGCACGGAGGGCCCTTTCGGCCGCCCCCGCATCGTGCCCTTCACGATCGAGACGGCCGGACCGGACGGCACCTGGCACGCCGCCGATCTCACCGCGCTCGCGCAGGCCCTGCCGGCGACACCGGAACGCGGCGGGCAATTGCAAGAGGAGCTCCGGCAGACGGTCGAGCTCTGCCGCTGGAACGCGAACAGCCTTGTCGCGCCGGCCCGCCGCGGTCTCGGCTTCGCCGCGCTCGACGCGGCGCTCTGGGAAGGCCATCCCTACCACCCCTGCTTCAAGGCGCGCACCGGCTTCACCCTGGAGGATCACCGCCGCTACGGCCCGGAATGCGCGGAGCCGTTCCGGCTGGAATGGCTGGCCGTCCGCCGCGACATGATGGCGGCCTCGCTGCCGGCCGGAGAGGTCGAGTTCGCACAGGCCGAGCTCGGTGCGGACTGGGATCGTCTGGCCCGGCGTCTCGGCGAGGCTGGGCTCTCGCTTCAAACTCATGCTCTGATGCCCGTCCATCCCTGGCAGATGCGGCGCCTGCTTGCCGGACCGTTGCGGTCCCGGATCGCCGAGCGTCATGCTGTTGCCCTCGGCGCCGCCGGCGCGCGCTATGTCGCCAGCCAGTCCCTGCGCACGCTGCACAATCTGGACGACCCGCAGGCCAGCAGCGTGAAGCTCTCCATGAGCCTCGTCGCGACGTCGAGCCTGCGCCATCTCGATCCGCATTTCGTGCTGACCGGACCGGCCTTGTCGGAATGGCTGGCGCGGCTCGTCGCCGGTGATCCGCTGCTCCGCGGCCGCTACCGGCTGGACATTCTGCGCGAATATGCGGCGGCTCTCGCCGACCGTGACGGGCCGCTGGCGGGGCAGCTCGCGGCGCTCTGGCGGGAGAGCCCGCGGCTCGCTGCGGGCGAGGCCGCCGCGCCCGTCAACGCGCTGATGATGCGGGAGGCCGACGGCGCCTCTTTCGTTGCCCCCTGGCTGCAGCGCCATGGGCTCGAGGCCTGGCTCGACCGCCTGGTCGAGGTCGCGGTGCTGCCGGTCTGGCATCTCCTGGTCGCCCATGGCGTCGCGCTCGAGGCGCATGGCCAGAACATGATCCTGGTCCATCGCGGCGGCTGGCCGGAGCGGCTGATCCTGCGTGACTTCCATGAAAGCGCCGAATATGCGCCGGACTTCGTGTCCGACCCTGCTGCCGTGCCCGATTTCGCCGCCATCGATCCCGCCCATGGCGGCCCGGTGGACGATCGTTTCCACGCCATGGGTTCCGCCGCAGTGCTGGCCGAGCTCGTCACCGACAGCCTGTTCGTCTTCGGCCTGTCCGAGATCACCCATCTCCTGCACTGCCTGCACGGGCTGGACGAGACGGCGTTCTGGCGCGGGCTCGGCCGGCGCCTGCGGGTGCATGCCGCCGAACACGGCCTGGAAGACCGGCTGGCCCAGCTGCGCATCGACGGGCCCGCGCTGCAGGTCGAGGCGCTCCTGTCGCGCAAGCTCGGGCTGGCCGAGGCGCGATGCAGCCGCCGCGTGGCCAATGCTCTCTTTCCCCCCGAAAGCCCTCCGGAGACGCCATGATCGAGATCGACGAGCGCATGATCACCGCCGAGGACATGGATGCCGCCATCCGGCGCGTCGCCGCCAGGGCCGGCCTCGAGGGCGGCCGCGGCGAGCGCGTCGCGGTGCGTCTGCGCGACCCCGCCGAAAGCCTCGCCTTCACTCTCGCGGCGCGCCGGCTGGGCGTGACGCTCCTGCCCGTTCATCCGGCGCTGCCGGACGAGGGCGCGCGGCGCCTGGCCGCGCGTGCCGGCTGCCATCGCCTGTTCCTCGATGGGCTGGACGGCGAGCCGCTGGCGAGCGCCGCGGCGCCGGCGCCGGGGCCCGGACAATTGCTCCAGATGAGCTCCGGCACCACCGGTGATCCCAAATGCATCGCCCGGCCCTGGAGCTCGGTCGAGCGCGAGGTCGAGAGCTATGTCTCGGCCTTCACCGAGCCGGTGGGCATGACCCCGGTCGTCGCCTGCCCGATCACCCATTCCTACGGGCTGATCTGCGGGCTGTTCGTCGGCCTGCGCCGCGGCGAGGCCGGCGGCCCGGCGCCGGTTGTGCTGGACCATACCAATCCGAAATATCTGCTGCGCCGCCTGCGCGAGATCGACCGGCCGCTTCTCTATACCTCGCCGGCCATGCTGCACACGCTCGCCCGCCTGCTGCCCGAAGGCGAGCGCATTCACGCCGCGATGACGTCGGGCACCGTGCTGCCCGCGCCCTGGTTCGAGGCGATCCGCAGCCGGGTCGTGCATTTCTTCCAGCAGTATGGCTGTTCGGAGCTCGGCTGCATCGCGGTCAATCCGGATCTGCGCCAGGCGGACGCGATGGGTCGTCCGCTGCCGCATCACAGGGTCAGCGCCGGCGAGAGCGCCGCGCAGCCGGCCGAGATCGTCGTCGGGGGCGCGGCGGGCGAGGTTCGCACCGCCGATCTCGGGTTCATCCGTCCGGACGGCATGCTGATCTTCGTCGCGCGCATGGACGACACGATCAACGTCTCGGGCCTGAACGTCTATCCCGGCGAGGTGGAGGATGTGGTGATGGCGATGCCCGGCGTCACCGATGCCGTCGCCTTCGCGCGGCCCGACGCCTTTGCGGGCGAACGGGTGACGCTGCTGTTCAGCGCCGAGGCGCCCGTGCCGCCCCGGGCGCTGCAGGACTGGTGCCGACGCTGGCTGGCCGGCCATCAGGTGCCGAGCGAGACGGTGCAGGTGCGCGAGATCCCGCGCCAGGCCAACGGCAAGATCGCGCGTCGCGAGGTCGCCCAGCGGTATCGCGACGGCCTGCTGGCGGAGGCCGTGTCATGACCCGGGACCGCATCATCGAGGCGATCGGCGCCGTTCTGCGCGATGAGATGCGCCATCCCCATCTCGACCTCTTCGGGCCGGACGCGCGGCTGAACGAGGACCTCTATGTCGATTCCGTCCAGCTCCTGCAGCTGATCCTGGCGCTGGAGATGAATCTGGGCCTGCCCGTCTCGGAGGAGGCGTTCAGCCGCCAGGACATTTCCACCGTCGCCGATCTCGCCGCCGTGCTGGCGCCGGCAGAGCCGCGCGAGCCACCGGCCGCCATCGCGCCGGCACCCGCGGCGCCGTCGGAAGGGGTCCATGGCGACCTGGCCTACGATCTGAAGATCCATTGCTTCGTCAGTTGCGTCTGCGACGGGCTGAAGACGCGCGGCATCGACCATCGTCCCTTCTATTTCCTGATCTGGGACGCCGAGTTCGCGATCACCGACGGGTTCCGGCTCGCCTACCATTCGGATGCGATGGACCACGAGACGTTCCGCTACTGGTTCGAGCGGCTCTACGGCGTGCCGTTGCTCACCTGGTACGACCATTCCCGGTCCAAGGACGAGAACGTCGCAACGCTCCTCGACATCCTGCAGCGCCGCGCGCCGGACGAAAGCGTGATGGTGATGCTCGACATGTTCCATCTGCCGGAGCGCGAGAACAAGTTCAACCAGAACCCGTTCCCGCACTATCTGCTGCTGGAGCTCACCGCCGATCCCGACGTCTGGCAGGTGCGCGATCCCGACTTCCGGTGGGAAGGGCCGATCGCGCGCGACAGACTGCTGAACGCGATCCGCCAGCCGACGGTCGCCGGCGGCTACCGGTTCGATCCCTCCGGGGCTCATCCGCCGGACGACGCGGATCTCGCGGCGTTCTTCACGGCCTGTTTCCGGCCCAACGCCAATCCGCTGATCGACGCGGTCCGCGCCATCGTCACGGCCCATGCCGAAGGCCAGGGCGGCCTCGTCCTGGCCGATCTCGGTGCGGCGCTGCGCGAACTGCCAGTCATCACCATCCGCAAATGGGCCTATGAGCACGGCTTCGCCTTCTTCTGGCGGGCCCTCAAATGGCCGGACAGCGCGTTCCAGCAGATCTGCGACGAGATCGAAGCGCTGGTGAACGGTCTGACGGCTCTGCACTACGCCGTCCTGAAGCTCGCCCGCACCGGCGATGCGGCCGAGGTCGCCGCCGTTCTCATGAAGCTCGACGCGCTCGACACCGCCGAATTCTTGCTCAAGCGCCAGCTCGCTGCGGCCTTCGACGCCTGGTGCGCGGCGAGCCCCCGGCTCCGGCAGGCCGGGCGCATGCCGGAAAGGCTCTCGGCATGAGGATCTCGCTCTGCACGATCAGCTTCCGCCACCATCTCCTGTCGATCGGCGAGATCGCCCGGTTCGCGCGCGGCAGCGGCTTCGACGGCATCGAGCTGTGGGGCATCCATGCCCGCAATCTCGGCCGCGGCTATCACGCCGAATGGCTCGCCGGCTTCGGCCTGCGCGTGCCGATGCTGAGCGACTACCTGCCGCTCGACGCGCCGCGGGACGATCTCGTCCTGCGCATGGCGGAGTTCTGCCGGTTGGCCAAAAACTGGCGCGCGCCGCGGCTGCGCACGTTCGCCGGCGCCAAGGGCAGTGCCGCCGCCTCGCCCGAGGAGCGCGCGCAGGTGGTGAACGGCCTGCGGCTTGCGGCCGGCTACCTTGCCGACCACGGCCTGCGTCTCCTGGTGGAGACGCATCCCGGCACTCTGGCAGACAATATCGCCTCGTTGCTGCGCCTCATCGAGGAGGTGGATCACCCGGCGCTGAAGGTCAATTTCGACGCGCTCCATGTCTGGGAGAGCGGCGACGACCTCATGGCCGCGCATGACCGCCTCGCCGGTCATATCGACTACTACCACCTCAAGAACGTGCGGGACCGCTCCGACCTCGCCGTTTTCGCGCCGGCCAACGTCTATGCCTCGTCCGGGCGGCGCGAGGGCATGACGAGCCTGCTCGAGGGAGCGCTCGACTACGCTCCGCTCCTGGAAAGCCTGCCCGCCCACGCCGAGGCTTCGCTCGAATGGTTCGGCGATGCCTGCTTCTCCATCCTGCCGGCGGACCTCGCCAGGGTCCGCAGCATCGCCGCCGGACGTCGCGACGACACGGCCCACCGTATCCGCGCCGCGGGATGACCCGCCGCGGCGCTTCATCCCGAACGGTGTCCGACCAAACGAGGAAACTTCCATGCCCCAGAGCCGCGCCGTGATCGCGACGCCCAATGCAAGCCGCATCCTTCAGCAGCTCTGCAAGCACTGGGCACACAAATTCGAGACGGAGTTCGACGCTACCGCCGGCCGGATCATGCTGCCGCTCGGTGAAACGCGGCTCGCCGCCGATGCCGCGGCCCTGACCATCGCCCTGAACGCCGAGGATGCCGACAGGCTTTCCGGCCTTCGCGACGTCGTCGTGCGCCATGTCGAGCGCTTCGCCTTTCGCGAGACGCTCCACTTCGCCTGGGCCTAGCGCGGTGATGTCGAAACTTTCGAGCAAGGACCGGGGGACCGCAATGGATCTGAAGATCAGGGCGATGCGCGCCGAGGACGTCCCGGACATCTTCGAAATCTACAACCAGCCGGCCTTTCGCGCCGGTACGCTCGCACTCCCTTACGAATCCTTCGAGGCGGTCAAGAAATGGGCGGAGCCACGATCGCCGCGCGACCTGCACCTGGTCGCGGAGCTCGACGGTCGGGTCGTCGGAGCGGCCGCCCTGCGTCCCTTCTACGGCCGGCGGGCCCATGCCGCGGAATTCTGGATCGGCGTGCACGAGGATTTCGCCGGCAACGGCGTCGGGTCGAAGCTGCTCGCCGCGATCATCGACACCTGCGACAACTGGCTGAACGTCATCCGGATCGAGATGACCGTCTTCACCGACAACGAGAGGGCGATCGCGCTCTACAGGAGGTTCGGTTTCGAGATCGAGGGCACCCACAAGGCCGCGTCGTTCCGGAACGGCGCCTTTGCCGACGTCCATTGCATGGCGCGCCTGCGGCCACCGAACGGGGTTTGAGGGGAGCGCAATCCGCCCGCGATGAAGGGAAAAAGCGCTGCATCTTGGCCTGACGTGGTTCGAGGCCCGCGCCCCGGCGCGGGCCTCGAACCATGGCCGCGCTATATGCAGTTCTCCAGGCCGCCTCGGCCCGCGACCGGTGCTACTCGCGCGTGCCGCCGCCCCGCGCGCGCGCCGGCGCCGTGCTCTGGTGCCTCGGCCCAAAAACCACTTCGCGACGGGTGCAGAGGTTGACGCGTTCCAGAAGCCGGGGCGGGCCTTCGGTCTCGATGCCGGCAATGAGGTCGTAGATGCAGCCTTTGGCGCGCGGGAAGCGCGCGGTGATGGTGGCGCCGGCGGCCAGAGGCGCGGCGCCCAGCAGATCCTCGCCGTCATGGCCGTTGCGCTCGTACCACCTTAGCGTCAGCGTCATCATGGCTCTGCCGGTGCGGTTGCGCGCGGCGAACAGCCCGACCGGCCCCTGGCGCCGCAGGTCGTCCGCCGTCGTTTCCGCACGGCCATCGAGCGTGATCTCGGGCTGCCGGCAGAAATCGACGCCGAAACGGGTCTCCTCGCGGCCGCCGTCATAGACGGCGCGCAGGTCGTAGCGGCACTGCCGCCCGGCATCGAGCCTCAGCTGCCGGCGCTCGCCGATCGCGAGCGTCCGGCCGCCGAGACGGTCCGGCCCCCAGGCCGGTTCGCCGACCGGGGTCGCATGGAGATTGCGCATCGGCAGGCTGCCGCCATGGATCACCACGACGTCCGCCGCGCGCGCCGCGGGCGGCCGGGCCTGCTGCGCCTCGGCCGCAGGTGCCGCCATGATCAGGGAGCAGGCTGCCACCAGTGCCTGGCAGCCCGATCTCGCAGTCGAAAATGCCATCGACGACAACTCCATGCCTCGCGCCGCATGCCCGGCGACGCCACGGCGCGACGCTAGGCGTGGCGGGTTTCCGTGCCATTGCACTGCATCCATCGCCTGGGCCCCAAGCCGGCGGCGGGGCGAAATCCGGCAGAAATCTTGGAGTGGAGGCGCCCCGGACGGCAGAGCGGGGGCGCGGCGGAT
Organism: bacterium YEK0313; assembly: GCA_000751295.2. Taxonomy (NCBI): domain Bacteria; species bacterium YEK0313. The sequence goes on along the minus strand of CCMO02000001.1, from coordinate 804,735 downwards.
CGTCTCACGGCCATCCGGCGCGGCTGTGGATATCCGGCAGGGGATGATCTGTGACAGCACCTTGACGCCCCGCGGAAGAGTCTGTTTTGTATCGACATCCAATACGACCGTTTTATTTCTCGGGGGCGGGTTCCAAGAGTATCAAATTCCGGCACGGGCCCCGGCGATGCGAAGGGGAGACCGGCGCCAACCCCCCTTGCTGCCGAAAAATCGCGCATGAGACTGTGCGCGCCTTTCCAGTGGAGTTACCGATGCCGATCCTTCCCAAGGCCGATGTGGTGCTGCGTGGCGGCCGGGTTTTTGTGGCTTATGGCGAGCCGATGGCCGAAGCGGTGGCCTTGTGGTCCGGCAAGGTGCTGGCGGTCGGGTCGTCGTCCGACATGGAGCCGCTGATCGGGCCGGCGACCCGCGTGGTCGAGCTGAACGGGCGGCTTGCCACCCCCGGCCTGTTCGAGGCCCACGCCCATCTCCTGCCGCTCGGCCTCGCCATGGCCGAGATCGACGCCCGGCCGCACAATGCGCGGACCCTCGACGACCTGCTCGGCCTGATCCGCGCCGAGGCGGCGCGCAAGAAGCCGGGCGAATGGATCATGGCGCGCGGCTACGACCAGTTCGAGCTCGACGTGAAGCGCCATCCGCACCGCACCGAGCTCGACGCGGCCGCCCCCGACAATCCGGTCTATCTCGTGCGTGCCTGCGGCCATCTCGCGGTCGTCAATTCGATGGCGCTGAAGCTCGCCGGCGTCACCCGCGAGACGCCGGTGCCGGCCGGCGGCGCCATCGAGCAGGTCAATGGCGAACTGACCGGCCTGATGGCCGAGAACGGCCGCGCCCCGGTCAAGGCCGTGCTGCCCGATCCGACCAGCGAGGATCTCGTCGCCGCCATCGAACGCGGCGGGCGCTACATGAATTCATTCGGCATCACCAGCACCATGGACGCCGCCGTCGGCATGCGCTCCAAATATCGCGAGATCGCCGCCTACCGCACCGCCGTTCGCACCGGCCGCCAGCCGCTCCGAGTCACCCAGTGCATCCTGGCGAGCCCGGACGGCATTCTCGACCAGTGCTACGCCGACGGACTGGTGACCGGCGCCGGCGACGACATGCTGCGCGTCGGGCCGGTGAAGATCTTCACCGACGGTTCGGCCGGCGGCAAGACCGCGGCCATGTCGCGCGTCTATGCGGGCGAGGAGGAGACCCACGGCATCTTCTGCCTCACCGACAGGGAGATGGAGGAGGCGACCCTCGAGGTCCATGCCAAGGGTTATCAGCTCGCGGTGCACGCCATTGGCGATGCCGCCATCGAGCAGACCCTCTCCTCCATGGAAAAGGCGCTCGCCAAATATCCCGATGCCGACCGCCGGCATCGCATCGAGCATTGCGGCTTCAACACCATGGACCAGATGCGGCGCATGCGCCGGGCCGGCATCGAGCCGGTGCCGCAGCCGGTCTTCCTCTATGATTTCGGCGATCTCTACCGGTCCGTCATGCCCGACGAGCGGCCGGAAACGAGCTATCCGATGAAGACCTGGATCGAGCTCGGCTTCAAGCCGGCGGCCTCGACCGATGCCCCGGTCTGCGATGCCAACATCTACCCGAACTTCTACCAGATGCTGACGCGCAAGACCTCGCGCGGCACGGTGATCGGCGCCTCCGAGAGGATCTCCATCGAGCGCGCCATCCAGGCCTATACCGAGTTCGGCGCCTATGTGAACAAGTGCGAGGACCATCGCGGCACGCTGCGTCCCGGCCAGGCCGCGGACGTTGCCGTCTTTTCGCGGGACATGACGACCGCGACGCCCGAGGAGATCCTCACCGGCACGCGCTGCGACCTGACCATCCTGGGCGGCGCCTGCGTCCACGATGCGACCGGCGAGTGGCGGGGCTGACGTCCATGGGTGGCCATATCCTCAAGCGGATCGTCCTGTCGGTGCCCGTGCTCTTCGGGGTGCTGCTGCTCGGCTTCCTCCTCCTGCAGCTCGTGCCGGGCGACGTCGCCCAGGTCATCGGCGGGCCGCAGGCGACCCCGGAGGTGCTCGAGCAGATCCGCCAGGAGATGGGCCTCAACCGGCCGCTCATCGTGCAGTTCGGCCTCTATATCGGCCGGGTCCTGCAGGGTGACCTCGGCTATTCCATGATCAACAACACGCCGGTCATATCGGAGCTGGCCGACGCCATCGGCCCGACCGCCGAGCTGATGGTCGCCTGCCTGATCTGGTCGGTCCCGATCGGCATCGCGCTCGGCACGGTGGCGGCGGTCAATCGCGGCCGGTGGATCGACCGGCTCATCATCGCCATTTCGGTGGCGGGCGTCTCCACGCCGGTCTTCTTCATCGGCCTGATGCTGATCATGTGGCTCGGCTATCACTGGGAGCTGTTTCCGTTCCTCGGCCGTGAAGGGCCGATCTGGACGCTGCAGGGCCTGTCCCACATCGCCCTGCCGGCCTTGACGCTCGGCCTCACCTTCATCGGCCCGGTGGCACGCATGACGCGCACCGCCGCGCTCGAGGTTCTCAACGCCGACTATGTGCGCACGGCCCGCGCCAAGGGGCTGACCGAGCGGGTGGTGGTCATCCACCACGTGCTGCGCAACGCGCTCATACCGGTCGTCACCCTGATCGGCCTGCAGGCCGGCTTCCTGCTCGGCGGGGCGGTGGTCACCGAAACCATCTTCTCCTGGCCGGGCGTCGGCCGGCTCGCCGTCGGTGCCATCCTGTCGCGCGACCTGCCGATGGCGCAGGGCTCGATCCTCGTTCTGGCGATCTCCTTCATCGTCATCAATCTTGCCGTCGACCTGCTCTACGGCGTCCTCGATCCGCGGGTTGGCAAGCGATGACCGCCGTGAACCCCACCATCGCGTCCGCTCCACGCCGCACGTCGGCGCTGCGCCGGCTGTTCCGCGACCGCCTGGCGCTCGCCGCCGCCATCATCCTGGCGCTCATCGTGCTGGCCGCTCTGTTCGCGCCCTGGCTCGTGCCCAACGATCCCTATCTGACCAATACGCGCCTGCGCATGCTGCCGCCGGTCTGGGAAGCGCGCGGCCAGTGGAAATACGTCCTCGGCACCGACGGGCTCGGCCGCTGCATGCTGTCGCGCCTGCTCTACGGCACCCAGGCGACGCTGCTGATGGGGCTTGCCTCCACCATCATCGGCGGCGGCATCGGCCTCGTCGTCGGCCTCCTCGCCGCCTACTACAAGAAGCTCGACGGCTGGCTGATGCAGCTCTCCGACGTGCTCCTGTCGTTCCCGGCGATCCTGCTCGGCCTCGCCTTCGCGGCGGCGGTCGGCCCGGGCATGACCGCGGTCATCGTGGCCCTCTCGGTCGCCACCATTCCGACCGTGACCCGCGTCACCCGCGGCTCCGCGCTGGTCGTGATGGGCCAGGACTTCATCGAAGCGGGCCGGTCGATCGGCCTGTCCGACACGACGATCCTGATCCGCTACCTCGCGCTCAACTGCGTCTCGTCGGTCTTCGTCTATCTCACCCTGCGCTTCGGCCAGGTGATCCTGCTCGGATCGGCCCTGTCCTTCCTCGGCCTCGGCGCCCAGCCGCCGGTCGCCGAGCTCGGCACCATGGCTTCCGCCGGGCGCAACGAACTGTTCCTCGCACCGCATATCGCAGTCATTCCGAGCCTCGTGATCGTCATCATGGTGCTGTGCGCCAACGTGCTCGGCGATGCATTGCGCGACCTGCTTGATCCGCGGCTGCGGAACGGCTGACCGGCCCGAGCCCAACCTCAAGGTTTCAGAGGAGAAATGAGGATGACCATCCGAAGCATGGCCCTATGGGCAACGGCCTTGGCCGGCGCGCTGACGGTTGCGGCCCCCGCGGTCGCGCAGCAGAACACGCTGACCATCGTGCGCGAGGTCGACAGCGACCGCTACGATCCGCATCGCTCGACGGCGCGCTCGGCCTCCGAGGTGCTGTTCATGCTGGCCGACACGCTGGTCTCGCTCGACCACGACATGGTCACCATCAAGCCGGGCCTCGCCGAGAGCTGGACCGTCTCGGCCGACGGCAAGGTCTATACCTTCAAGCTGCGGAACGACGTGCAGTTCTGCGACGGCAAGAAGATGACCGCCGCCGACGTCGTCTATTCGATCAAGCGCTGGATCGATCCGGCGACGCGCTCGCCGGTGAGCTGGCGCGCGGGCCCTGTCGAGGACGTCGTCGCCATCGACGACACGACCGTCGAATATCGCCTGAAGGCACCGTTCTCCGAGCTGCTCTACCAGCTCACCCAGAGCTTCGCCGTGGTCATCGACAAGGCCAATGTCGAGGCGCTCGGCAATGATTACGGCGTGCGCGGCTTCAACGGCACCGGTCCCTATTGCTGGGTCGACTGGCGCCCGCGCAACGACCTGCGCATGCGCCGCCACGACGCCTATCGCTGGGGCCCGCCGATCTATGAGAACCGCGGCCCGGCGCATATCCAGGAGATCGTCTGGCGCATCGTGCCGGAGGAGAATACGCGCCTTGCCGCCGTGCTGACCGGCCAGACCCAGGCGACCCAGTACATCCCCTATTCGGGCCTCGCCCAGATCCGCGCCAACCGCAACCTGCGCGTGGTCGAGAACCCGGCTGCCTTCTGGACCGCGTTCATCGGCTTCAAGGTCGACAAGCCCGGCATGGACGATCCGGCCGTGCGCCGCGCCATCGTCATGGCGGTCGACCAGGAGGCGATCTCGCGCGATCTCAATTTCGGCGAGACCGAGCCGGCCTATTCCTACATCCACCAGGCCGCGACCGACTGGGACAAGCGCAACGATTCCATCCTGATCCGCACCAATGTGGATGAGGCGAACCGGATCCTCGACGCCGCCGGCTGGGTTCGCGGCTCCGATGGTTTCCGCACCAAGAACGGCCAGCGCCTGTCGCCGGTCGTCTACGGCTTCACCGGCTCGACCTGGCAGAAGCTGATGGAGACCGTGCAGGGCGACCTGCGCAAGATCGGCGTCGACCTGCGCATCCAGCTGTTCGATGCGACGGTTGCCTGGGGCAAGATGGCGACGCAGGAATTCGACCTGTTCGGCATGTCCTACCCCTACATCACCGCGGGCGACGCGCTGAACCTCTATTTCCGCTCCTCGAACATCCCGACGCCGAACCGGATGAACTGGCGCAATGCCGATACCGATCGGCTGCTGCTGGCCGGTTCTGCGGCCGTCTCAGAGGCCGATCGCGCCGCGGCCTACAGCCAGGTGCTGCGCCAGGTGCACGAGGCGGCGGTGTGGATCCCGCTCTACCACGAGCCGATGAAGATCGCGGCTTCCAACCGGCTGGCGCCGTTCCGGGCCCACAACATCTACGGTTCGGGCTTCTACAAGGGCCTCGACCTGCGCTTCGTGCGCTGACGCGACAACGGCGCCCCGCAGGGGCGGGGCGCCGATTTGCATGCGAGCGACCCAAGACGCTGGCGCGTCGGGCCGCCGAAGGCCGCGCAAATTGCAGAGCGAGTGCGGCAATTTGCGAGATGGAGCCGACGGTCATCCGCGATGCCCGCCGGCATAACGACAGGAAGAGAGAGAAACGCCATGCCCGTCACGCTGGTCAAATCGGCCGCCTGGGTCGTCGCCTATGATGGCGAGAAGCACACCTATCTGCGTGACGCGGATGTCGCCTTCGACGGCGACAAGATCGTCCATGTCGGGCCGGGTTTTGCCGGCCAGGCGGCGACCACGATCGACGGATCGGGCCTGCTCGTCATGCCCGGCCTCGTCAACGTCCATTCGCATCCGGCTTCCGAGCCGATGACCAAGGGCTGGAACGACGAGCTCGGCTCGGAGAAGCTCTACCAGTCCTCGCTCTACGAATTCATGCCGCTGTTCCGGGCCGATGCCGGCGGCGCGCCCGACCCTGAGGCGATCCCGGCCTCCGCGACGGTGGCCTATTCCGAGCTCCTCATGTCGGGCGTCACCACCCTTGTCGACATGTCGGTCGCCTGGGACGGCTGGCTCGATCATTTCGCGGCCTCGGGCCTGCGCGGCGTGCTCTCGCCCATGTACCGCTCGGGCCGCTGGTTCACCCGCAACGGCCACATCGTCGAATATGAATGGGACAAGGACGGCGGCGCCAAGCCGATGGCCGCCGCCATGGCGGTGCTCGATGCCGCGGTGAAGCATCCCTCGGGCCGCATGTCCGGCATGGTCTCGCCGAGCCAGATCGACACCTGCACGCCGGAGCTGATCCAGGCGAGCTTCGAGGAGGCCAAGCGCCGCAACCTGCCGTTCCAGATCCACGCCGCCCAGTCGGTCGTCGAGTTCCACGAGATGACCCGCCGCCACGGCATGACCCCGATCGAATGGCTCGGCTCGCTCGGCGTGCTGTCCGACCGCACCCTGATCGGCCACAGCATCTTCCTCGACCATCACACCTCGGCGCACTGGCCGCGCCGCGACGACCTGCAGGACCTCGTCGACACCGACACGACGGTGGCGCACTGCCCGACGGTGTTCCAGCGCCGCGGCATCACGCTGCAGACCTTCGGCGAATATGTCCGGCGCGGCATCAACATGGCTGTTGGCACCGACACCTATCCGCACAACATGATCGAGGAGATGCGCCACGTCGCGATCATGTCGCGGGTGGTCGGCGAGGACTGCTACGACGTGCGCACCGCCGACGTGTTCAATGCCGCGACGCTCGGCGGCGCCAAGGCGCTCGGCCGGTCCGACATCGGCCGCATCGCCGTCGGCGCCAAGGCCGACATCGTCCTGGTCGATGTCACCCATCCGGCCATGCGGCCGGTGCGTGATCCCGTCCGCTCCATGGTCTATGCGGCGGCCGAGCGCGCCATCCGCACCGTCTTCGTCGACGGCCACAAGGTGGTCGACGAGGGCCGGGTGCTGACCATGGACTATCCGGCGGCGGCGGCGCGGCTCGAACAGGCCCAGCGCCAGGCCGAGATCGGCGTTAAGACGCTGGACTGGGCCAAGCGCGACCATCTGACCATCTCGCCGCTGATGTTCCCGGCCGGCAAGGGAGCTTGAACTGGTGCCTGACGAAACGGTGACGGCTGCGGACGTCGTGCTCGACGTCCGCGATCTCAAGACGCATTTCAAGACCGAGCGCGGCTTCTTCCGCGCCGTCGACGGGGTGAGCTTCCAGGTCGCGCGCGGCCGGACGCTCGCCGTGGTCGGCGAGTCCGGCTGCGGCAAGAGCGTCACCTCGCTCTCCATCATGGGCCTCGTGCCCGAGCCGCCGGGCATCAAGGCCGGCGGCGAGATCCTGTTCGAGGGCCAGGACCTGCTCACCAAGACGCGGGCCGAGCTCGAGGAAATCCGCGGCGCCAGGATCGCCATGATCTTCCAGGAGCCGATGACGTCGCTGAACCCGGTCTACCGGGTCGGCGACCAGATCGTCGAGGGCCTGGTCAAGCACCGCGGCCTGTCGGCGCGGGCTGCGCGCGAGCGGGCGATCGAGATGCTCAGGCTCGTCCGCATCCCGAGCCCGGAGACGCGGGTCGACGCCTATCCGCACGAAATGTCCGGCGGCATGCGCCAGCGCGTGATGATCGCCATCGCGCTCGCCTGCGAGCCGCAGGTGCTGATCGCCGACGAGCCGACCACCGCGCTGGACGTCACCATCCAGGCCCAGGTGCTCGACCTGATGCGCGATCTGAAGAGCCGGCTCGGCACGGCGATCATCCTGATCACGCACGATCTCGGGGTGGTCGCCGAAATGGCCGACGACGTGGTGGTCATGTATGCCGGCAAGGTGGTCGAACGGGCGTCGGTCGCGGCGCTGTTCGACGATGCCCAGCATCCCTATACGCTCGGCCTGCTCGCCTCGGTGCCGCGGCTCGATGCCGACCAGGAGCGGCTGCAGACCATCGAAGGCATGGTGCCGACGCCGGAGACCATGCCCACGGGCTGCCGGTTCGCGCCGCGCTGCACGCTGGCGAGCGACCGCTGCCTGAGCGAGATGCCGCCGCTGCGCGACATTCGGCCCGGCCATCAGGTCGCCTGCTGGAAAGCTCCCATCGATGAGGTCGCGGCATGAATGGTCCCGAGCAAGCCGGCGCTCCGCTTCTGGTCGTCGAGAACCTCGCCAAGCACTTTCCGGTGGGCGGCGGCTTCCTGTCGCGCGGGACCGGCGTGGTGAAGGCGGTCGACGGCGTATCGTTCACGCTGAGGCGCGGCGAGACGCTGGCGCTCGTCGGCGAGTCCGGCTGCGGCAAGTCGACCACCGGGCGGCTGGTGCTGCGCCTGCTGGAGCCGACGGGCGGGCGCGTCGCCATCGACGGCGTCGAGATCGCCGGCCTGTCGAAGCAGGAGCTGAGGACGCTGCGCCGGCGCATGCAGATCGTCTTTCAGGATCCTTTCGCCTCGCTCAATCCGCGCATGACCATCGGCGACATTCTCGCCGAGCCGCTCCTGCTGCACGGCCTTGCCGACAAGGCGAATGTCGAGGCCAAGGTGAAGGAGCTGCTCGCCATCGTCGGCCTCGCCGCGGCCTATTCCGAGCGCTTCCCGCATGAATTCTCCGGCGGCCAGCGCCAGCGCATCGGCGTTGCCCGGGCGCTCGCCACGCGGCCCGATCTCATCGTCTGCGACGAGCCGGTCTCGGCGCTCGACGTGTCGATCCAGGCGCAGGTGGTCAATCTCCTGCAGGACCTGCAGGCGCGCTTCGGCATGAGCTACCTGTTCATCGCTCACGACCTCGCCGTGGTCCGCCACATCGCCGATCGCGTCGCCGTCATGTATCTCGGCCGCATCGTCGAGATCGCCGACAAGTCTGTGCTCTATTCGGCGCCGAAGCACCCCTATACCCGCGCCCTGCTGGCTGCAGCCCCGGTGCCCCGGCCGGGAGCGCGCGAGGAACGCGTGCTCCTGTCCGGCGACGTGCCGAGCCCGGTCAAGCCGCCGCCCGGCTGCACCTTCCATCCGCGCTGCCAGTTCGCCACCGATCGCTGCAAGACAGAGGCGCCGGCGCCACGCACCTTCCCCGACGGCGCGACGGTCGCCTGTCATCATGTCGAGACGCTGCCTGCCGCCGCGCCGCTCGTCTCGGAAGCCGAGCCGCCCGTGGTGGCGCGCCGCATGGCCGTCCTGGCCGCGGCAAAGGCGGCCGCGGCGGCCTGAGGTCGGCGAGCCGCTGCATCCGGGTCTGCGGTGGTTCGAGGCCCGCGCAGGGGCGCGGGCACCTCACCATGAGGGAGGGAAGGAACGGCATCAGCGCCGGTGCGAGGATGCTCACTGCGCGATCGGTTTCATGAGCCCTCTCGTGCCATACCCCACCATCCTCATGGTGAGGTGCGAGCCGCAGGCGAGCCTCGAACCACGACCGAGCTTGGTGCCGATCCTATCTGATCCCGCTCATTCCCAGGTATCGCGGGCGATATCGACGATCATCTCGAGCTTCCTCCACTGCTCGTCCTCGGCCAGCACGTTGCCTTCCTCGGTGGAGGCGAAGCCGCACTGGGCGGAGAGGCAGAGCTGCTCGATCGGCGCGTGGCGCGAGGCCTCCTCGATCCGGCGGCGGATATCGTCCTTCTTCTCCAGCACGCCGCTTTTCGAGGTGACGAGGCCGAGCACCACCGCCTTGCCCTTGGGCAGGAAGCGCAGCGGCTCGAAGCCCCCGGCACGCTCGGTATCCCATTCCATGAAATAGGCATCCACCGGCATGGCGTTGAACAGCAGCTCGGCGATCGGCTCGTAGCCGCCCGAGGCGACGAAGGTCGAGCGGAAATTGCCGCGGCACAGATGCATGGTCACTGTCATGTCGCGCGGCCGGTCCCTGATCGCCGCCTCCACCATGCCGGCATAGATCACGGCCTGATGGTCCGGGTCGTCGCCGCGGTCGGCGAGCATCTTCTTCTGCTCGGGATCGCAAAGATAGGCGAAGCTGACATCGTCGAGCTGCAGGTAGCGGCAGCCGGCGTCGTAGAGCGCGGTGACCGCCTTCCTGTAGGCCTCGCCGAGGTCGCGGTAATAGTCGTCCATGTTGGGATAGAGGCCCATATTGATGAGCTTCCGGCCGCCGCGATAGTGCAGCATGGACGGCGAGGGGATGGTCATCTTCGGCGTTTCGCGCGTATGCGCCTTCAGGAACTTGAAGTGCTCGACGAAGGGATGGCTCGAAAAGCCGATCTTGCCGACGACGCGCGGCGCCTCGGCCTTGGTCTGGACACCGGCGAACTGGATGCCCTGGTCGAGTTCCACGCGCTCGATGCCGTCGAGCTGCCAGAGGAAGTCGTAGTGCCACCACGAGCGCCGATATTCGCCGTCGGTAATGCCCTTGAGGCCGATCGATTCCTGCTTGGCGATCAGCGCCTCGATCTCCCGGTTCTCGACCTCGCGCAGCGCGTCGGCGTCGATCCGGCCGGCGGCCCTGGCGGCGCGGGCCTCCTTCAGCGGCGCGGAGCGCAAGAGCGAGCCGACCTGATCGGCACGGAACGGTCCGGTCTTGCCTGCTAGGACTGAAGTCGTCGCCATGGTGTCTCTCCCTTGATCGTAGCGGCCCGTCATGCGTTTCAGCGCGCCGGCGCCGAGCGGCCGGCCACCCCGAGGTGCCGGTCGAGCGCCGCCGGGTCGGCCGCCAGCACCTGGCTGTCGCCTTCCAGCACGACCGCGCCGCGATCCAGGATCGCCGCGCGGTCGGTCAGCGGCAAGATCTTGCGCGCCTTCTGCTCGACGATGATGGCCGCCATGCCTTCTTCCCTGACGATACGCCGGATCGCGCCGAGAAGCTCGTCGACAATGATCGGCGCAAGTCCCTCGAGGGGCTCGTCGAGCAGCAGCACCTTCGGGTTCAGCACCAGCGCCCGGGCGACCGCCAGCATCTGCTGCTCGCCGCCCGACAGCTGATTGCCGAGATTGCTCCGCCGCTCCTTGAGCCGCGGAAACAGGGCGAAGGCGCGTTCCGGCGTCCAGGCGCCCGGCGTCGCAACCGCGCTCAGGTTTTCCGCGACCGTCAGCGACCGGAAGATGCCGCGCTCCTGCGGCACCCAGCCGAGGCCGAGCGCCGCCCGGCGCTCCGGGCGGATGCCGGCGATATCCGTGCCGGCCAGCAGGATGCCGCCGCTGCGAAAGGTCGTCAGTCCGGCAATGGTTTCGATCAGCGTGGTCTTGCCGGTGCCGTTGCGGCCGAGCAGGGCCATCGACTGGCCTTCGGCGAGGCGCAGCGACAGGCCATTCAGCACGGTGGCTTCGCCGTAGCCGGCCACGACCCTGTCGAGCACGAGAAGATCGCTCATGCCTCGCCCTCGCCGAGATAGACCTCGCGGACGCGCGGGTCGGCCTGGATTTCGGCGGCGGTGCCTTCGGTGAAGATCGCGCCCTGGACCAGCACGGTGATGCGCTCCGCGAAGCGGAAGACCATGTCCATGTCGTGCTCGATCAACACGATCGTGACGTCGCGGGGCAGGCCCGAGACGATGTCGATGATCTCATGTCGCTCGCTTTCGGGCACGCCCGCCGCCGGCTCGTCGAGCAGCAGCACGCGCGGCCGGCAGGCGAGTGCCGTGGCGATTTCGAGCAGCCGGCGCTTGCCGTAGGGCAGGGTCGCCGTGCGTGTGGTGACGACGTCGCCGAGGCGGAAGGCGGCGAGGATCTCGGCTGCTTCGTCGAGCACTGCCTGCCGGCTGCCGGTCGGCCGCCACCAGTCGGTGCCTGCGCCCTGATATTCGGAAATGGCGAGCCCGACCGTTTCGAGCGGCGTCAGGTCATTGAACAGCTGGGTGATCTGGAAGGTGCGGGCAAGGCCGCGCGCCACCCGCCGGTGCGGCTGCAACCGCGTGATGTCGGCGCCTTCCAGCAGGATCTCCCCCGATGTCGGGGCGATCACGCCGGTGACGAGATTGATCAGCGTCGTCTTGCCGGCGCCATTCGGGCCGATCAGGGCATGGCGGGTGCCCGGGGCGACGGCAAGCGAGACGTCGTTGGTGGCGACGAGCCCGCCGAAGCGGCGCACCAGTCGGCGGGTCTCGAGAGCCGGCGTCATGGTCCGGTCCTCCCGACGAGCCGGCGCAGGCGGTCGAGGATCCGCTCGCGGCCGACCATCACCAGGACGACCAGGAACAGCCCCATCCAGAACAGCCAGTAGGCCGGGGTCAGGCCGGACAGCAGGTCCTTCATCAGCTTGAAGGCGATGGCGCCGATCAGGCCGCCATAGAGATAACCCGTGCCGCCGATGACCAGCACCAGCAGGCCGTCGGCTGACTTGCCGAAATCGAGCACCTCCAGCGAGACGAAGGCGGTGGTCTGGGTGAGGAGGGCGCCGGCGGCGCCGGCATAGGCGGCCGACAGCGTGTAGATCATGATCAGGCGCCGGGCCGGTGAAATGCCGATCGAGGCGGCGCGCAGCCGGTTGTCCTTCAGTGCCCTGAGCGACAGGCCGAAGGGCGAATGGACCACTCGCCGGGCGAGAAGGAAGAGCAGGAACAGGACGGCGAGGCTGTAGAGATAGGCGGTGCGGCCGAGGAAGTCGAAGGCGAACAGCCCGAGGATCGGCCCCATGGCGATGCCGAGCAGGCCGTCGGCGCCGCCGGTCAGCCATTCCATCCGGTTGGCCACCTCATGGACGATGAGCGCGACGCCGAGCGTCACCATCAGCCGGGTGAGGTCGGTGCCGCGGATGATCAGGAAGCTCGTGAGGAAGCCGAGCAGGCCCGATGCGGCCATGGCGAAGACGAGCCCGGTGACGGGTTCGGCGCTGACCGACTTGGCGAACAGCCCGGCGGCATAGGCGCCGAAACCGAAAAAGGCGGCCTGGCCGAGCGAGACGATGCCGGCATAGCCGAGGATCAGGTCGAGAGAGAGCGCCAGCAGGCCGAGAATGGCGATCTCGTTGAGCAGGGCCGCCCGGTTCGGCAGCATGAAGAGCGCGCCGAGCGCGACCATCCAGAACAGAGTTTCCTGGAGCTTCCATGCGGTCTGGCGGTGGAGGAACTCCACCGGGCTGAGGGTCCTTGCGTCCGGCCGGGAGAGAGGGGTCAGCATCGCGGCCGGCTCACCGTGTCACGCCGCGGGCGAACAGCCCGTTCGGCCGCAGCATGAGGATGGCGATCATCACCGTGTAGATGATGAAGGCGCCGGCCTGGGGCACGTAATACTTGCCGGCGACGTCGGCGAGTCCGAGCAGCAGCGCCGCGACGAACGGGCCGGTCATCGACGATGTCCCGCCGACGGTCACGACGATCAGGAAATAGAGCATGAACTTCAGCGGGAAGGTCGGGTCGAGGCCGAGAATCTCGGCGCCCAGCGCGCCGCCGAGGCCGGCTAGGCCGGAGCCCGCGGCGAAGGTCAGCGCGAAGATCGCGTTGACATCGATGCCCATGCCGCGCGCGACCTTCGGGTCGTCGACCGCCGCGCGCAGCCTGGCCCCGAAGCGCGTGCGCGCCAGCGCCCACTGCAGCGCCAGCGTCAGCGCGCCGCAAACCGCGACGAGGAACAGGCGATAGACGCCGATGCCGACGCCGAAGACCTCGAAGCGGCCGGTGAGATAGGCCGGCAGGCGGATGCTCTGCGGCGAGGAGCCCATGGCGTAGTCGGCCGCGGCCACCGCCATGAACACGAGCCCGATCGAGAACAGCACCTGGTCGAGGTGGCTGCGGCCGTACATGTGGCGGTAGAGCAGCCGCTCGGCCACCGCGCCGAGCGCTGCAGCGGCAAGGAAGGCGAGCGGCAGGCAGGCAAGAAAGGGCAGGCCCAGGCGCTGCATCAGGACGACGGTGACATAGCCGCCCGCCATGGCGAAGGCGCCGTGGGCGAGGTTGACGAAATTCATCAGTCCGAGCGTCACGGCAAGCCCGCAGGCGAGCACGAACAGCAGCATCCCATAGGCGACGCCGTCGAACAGGATGGTCAGCATGTCGGCCGGCCCCGCCGCTGCGGCTCAGCGCCCCTTGACCGGGTCCGGGACCGCCTCGAACGTGTCGAACTCGACATTGTAGAGCTGGCCGTCGACCTTCTCGACCCGCCGGACATAGACGTTCTGCGTGATGTCGCGGGTGCGCGCCTCGATGGTGATGGGCCCGCGCGGGCTGACCCAGCTCATGCCCTTCATGGCGTCGATGAGGCCCTGGCCGTCGGTCGCGCCCTTGGTCTTCTTCAGCGCCTCGTAGAAGAGATGCATGCCGTCATAGCCGCCGACCGCCATGAAGTTCGGCCGCATGTTCGGATTGGCGGCGCGGAACGCCTGGACGAAGGCCTTGTTCTCCGGCGAATTGTGGGCCGCCGAATAGTGATGGCTGGTGACGACGCCGATGATCGCGTCGCCCATGTCGTTGAGAAGATCGTCGTCGGTGACGTCGCCGGTGCCGATCAGCTTGACGCCGGCCTTGTCGAGGCCGCGCTCGACGAACTGCTTGACGAACTGGCCGCCGATGCCGGAGGGCACGAAGACGAACAGCGCATCGGGCTTGGCGTCGGCGACGCGCTGCAGGAAGGGCGCGAAATCCGGATTGCGCAACGGCACCCGTACCTCGGCCGCCACCTCGCCGCCGGCCCGGCCGAAGCGTTCCTTGAATGCCTTCTCGGCATCGATGCCGGGCGCGTAGTCGGTGACCAGGCTGATCACCTTCCTGATATTGTTCTTCGCCGCCCAGTCGGCGATCGGCTGGGTCGCCTGGGGCAGGGTGAAGCTGGTGCGGACGATGAACGGCGACTGTTCGGTGATGGCCGAGGTCGCCGCCGCCATCACGATCATCGGGGTTTTCGACTGGGTGGCGAGCGGCGCCGCGGCGAAGGCGAGCGGGGTGAGGCCGAAGCCGCCGATGGCCGCGACCTTCTCGTTGACGATCAGCTCCTGGGCGATGCGCCGGGTGACGTCGGCGGCGCCCGTGTCGTCGCGCACGATGAGCTCGACGCGCTTGCCGGCGACCGCCGGGCCGTTCTGCGCCATGTAGAGTTTCGCTGCGGCTTCGATCTGGCGCCCGGTGGAGGCGGACTGGCCGGTCATCGGCAGGATAAGGCCGATCTTCACGACCTCCTGGGCGTCGGCCTGCCCGCCGAAGCCGGCGACGAGTGGCAGAGCGCCGAAGCCGGCAACAGTCTGACGCCTGGTCAGCATGACATTCGTCTCCCCTGATACCTTCTTGGAACGCTGCGCCTGAATGTGGTCGCTCCGCCCCGCGGGCTTGTCAAGTGCGATAGTCAGACGCTTGTGCGATAATCGTACTCTTCTGAACCGCGGCATCGCCAGCGGTACGGCCGTGCCGAAAGCCAGCAGGCCGCAACGTCGGCGGCGTGCTCATGGCGGGCACCCGAAACCGGCGCCATCAGAGAGGCCGGTGCCAACGAGCCCGGTGCCGACGCACTTCGCCACCATTCCGGCCCGCGACATGGATCATGCATCAAAATGATCGATTGCTTCGAAATTACAATCGACGGACAAGCCCTTCGGCCGCATCCGAGGCGCCTGCCGTGCGACGGCAGTCGTCCGGCGCCTGCTGATCGCGACGATTTGCGTGTCGCGGCCAGCGAGACCCGCCCCGTACGCGGAAGCTCCTGTATTCGATGGTGCGCACGGCGGTATAGGCCCAATTTTGCGATGATTCTGCCCCTGTGAAAGTGCAATAATATTGAGCCGAACGAAGTCATACGCATTGCCGCAAACAGAGTTTGCAGCGGGAAGGGCCGTGCAGAAGCGGTCCGCATCTTGCGCAATTCGAAGATGAGCCGATCTCAGCGTCAACAGGAAGCGGTCGCGGGAGACAGAGCAGAGCGGGCCTTCCGCCCGGCGACCCCACCGCACAAGGAGACAGCGATCATGCAGCTCACCGGCATCCATCATCTCACCGCCATCTCGGCGAATGCCTCGGCCAACCACGCCTTCTATGTCGGCGTGCTCGGCATGCGGCTGGTCAAGCGCACCGTCAATCAGGACGACGTTTCGGCCTATCATCTGTTCTATGGCGACGGCGCGGCGAGCCCCGGCTCCGACATCACCTTCTTCGAATGGCCGGTCGCGCCCGAGCGCCGCGGTAGCCATGCGATCGTGCGCACCGCGCTCCGGGTTGCCGGCGAGGACACGGTCCGCTGGTGGGCCGAGCGTTTTGCGGCGCAGGGTGTCCGACACGAGGCGCCGGTCCTGCGCGACGGCCGCCTGACGCTCGATTTCGAAGACCCGGAAGGCCAGAGGCTTGCTCTGATCGACGATGGCGGAGCGGGCGATGCCCATCCCTGGGACCGGAGCACCGTGCCGGCCGAACGGCAGATTCGCGGCCTCGGCCCGATCACGGCGAGCGTTCCCGCGCTCGAGCCGACCGAGCGCGTGCTCACCGCGGTCCTCGGCATGCGCAAGGCACGCAGCTATCCGGGCCGAGCGAATGGGCAGGAGGTCCATGTCTTCGAAATGGGCGAGGGCGGTCCAGCCGCGGAATATCATCTGGCGGTGGAGCCGGGGCTCGCCGACGCCCGCCAGGGGGCCGGCGCCGTGCATCACGTCGCGTTCCGGACACCCGACCGCGCGCAATACGAGGCCTGGATCGCCCGCCTGCGTGAGCTGCGCATCCCGAGCTCGGGACCGGTCGACCGTTATTATTTCGAGAGCCTCTATTTCCGCGAGCCGGGCGGCATCCTGTTCGAGATCGCCACCGACGGACCGGGCTTCGCGGTCGACGAGCCGGCGGAAAGCCTCGGCGAGAAGCTCGCCCTGCCGCCTTTCCTGGAAGGCCGGCGCGCCATGATCGAACGGGGCCTGAAGCCGCTGTGAAGCGATGGAAACGGCGCCGTGGCGCCGTGACCAAACCAAGCTAGATTGCCGGGGAGCGATTCCCCGGCAAGAGGCTGTCATGATCGTCCACCGTCCGCTTTTCGTTGTCGCCGGCGCGCTGCTGCTGGCGGCCTGCAACACCGCCGCCGAAGCGCCGCCGCAAGCCCAGGCTCAGCCGCCCGCCTATGTCACGCGGTCGGATTTCCGCCTGCCCGAAGGGGCCGGCTGCTCCGGCGAGATCGCCCGGTTCCGTGCGGTGATGGACAACGACCTCGCGACCGGCCACGTCAACCGCCAGGTTCATACCCGGGTGATGACCGATCTCGCCGGCCCCGAACAGGCCTGCGCCGCAGGCCGGGACGGCGATGCCCGTGCCCGCCTGCGCCAGGTCAAGACCCGCTACGGCTATCCGGCCTGACGGCCGGCCGCGCTCAGCGGGGATGCGTCAACGGAGTGCATCAAGGGAAGCGTCATGCGCATCGCCTTCCTCTCCGACATTCATGGCAACCGCGAGGCGCTGGAAAGCTGCCTCGCCCATGCGCGGAGCGAGGCGCCCGACCGCTACGTCGTGCTCGGCGACATCGTCGGCTATGGCGCCGATCCGGCCTTCTGCGTCGAGACGGTTGCCGGCCTCGTGGCCGGCGGCGCCGTCGCGATCAAGGGCAATCACGACGCGGCGGTGGGCGAGGCGGCGCGCACCATGACCGACCTGGCGCATGCCGCCATCGTCTGGACGCGCGGCGCGCTGGCTGCGGCGCACCACGCCTTTCTCGCCGGCCTGCCGTTAGCCCATCGGGACGGCGAGCGGCTCTACGTCCATGCCAGCGCCGATCGGCCGGCCGCCTGGCCCTATCTCACCTCGGAGGCGGCGGCCGAGCGCAGCCTTGCCGCGACCGACGCGCGCCAGGTCTTTTCCGGCCATACCCACCAGCCCGTGCTGTTCCGCTGCGCGGGCGGCGTCTGCCGCGCCATGCCGCTGCCGGCAGGCGTGCCGGTCCGGCTCGATCCCGCCGCGGCCTGGCAGGTGGTGGTCGGCTCGGTCGGCCAGCCGCGCGACGGCGATCCGGCTGCGGCCTATGCGATGCTGGATCTCGGCACGGGCGAGATCACCCAGCACCGCCTGGGCTACGACCATGCGGCGGCGGCCGCCAAGATCCTGGCCGCCGGCCTGCCGCGCCGCCTCGCCGAGCGGCTCGCCCTCGGTCGTTGAGCGCCATGCGGCCGCCGCTTCATGCGGAGCGCCGCCTGCCGCATCAGCGGCCGGCTGCCAGCAGGGCCTTGTGCACCCGGTCGGCGAATTCGGCCGCCGGTTGCGCGCGGTTCTGGTAGTCGATGACCTGGACGAGCTGCACCGTCTTGTCGTCGACGGCGATGCAGTAGACGACGAACGAGCCGCCGCCGCCGCGCGGTCCGCCGGAGACGACCGCGAGCTGGTTGGGGAAGCGCTGAACCTTCTGGGAGTAGCCGACGGCCTCGGCCTCGCGCCTGGCGACATCGGCGCAGGTGTCGAGGTTCAGATCGGCCGCGCTGCGGCGCTCGACGCGGTATTCCAGGCTGAATTCCTGCGCCGCCATGGCGCTGGCCGTCAGGACGCCGAGCGTCAGCAAGGCGGCGAACGGTCGTGCCGGTATTCTCATGTCGGGCTGCTCCTGCGAATCTGCCGTTCAGCCCCCCGAGGCCTGTCTACAATGGCCAGGCGCCGATGCCTATCGCCGGCGCGCCAGCCACCATTCGGCATAGGCGAGCTGGAACGCCGGCATGCGCTCGGGAACGAGATCGCCATGGCTTCGCACGATATGGATGTCGGAAAGCTCGGGTTTGTCGTCGCGGCGGATCCGGTCGAGGATCTCCGTCCGCAGGGCATCGGCGTCGAGCCTCGAGCGCACGACCTTCAGGAAGGCGAGGCGCTTGTCGTCCTCGTGCAGCCAGAAGCCGGGCTCGAGGGTCACTTCGTCGAGCGTCAGCCCGGTTTCTTCGGTGAGCTCGCGCCGGACGCTGCCCTCGAGGTCGACACTGCCGTCGACGACGTCGTTGAGATCGGGCGTGCCGCCGGGAAAATAGATCTTGCCGGCATTGGCGGTATGCCCGGCCATCACCCCCATCAGCAGCGCATCGTCGGCGCTGGTCAGCCCGGCCAGGCCAAAGGCGTTGCGGGTCGTGCCGTCGGGCGCGCCGAGCCGCATGAAATGCAGGAAGGCGGCAAAATCGACCGCCATGTAACGGCCTTGAAACACATCGCCATCGGCGGCGCCTTCCGCCAGAAGCAGCACCCGACCATTGAACATTTCGGGCCTGTCGGCAGTCCATTGCCGCCAGGCTGAACGAATCGCTTCCGCGTGCGTTTCAGCGTAGCGCCATCGGCTCGTGGAAATTCCGGTTTCCAGGCTGCGGATGTAGCGGAACGGTTCGGTCACGGCGGGCCCCTGTGAACGGGGTCCTGTCTAGCCCGCGCGTGCCGCTGCGGCTAGCGGTGGAGTGGTGGACGCCCGGCGGCGTTGACCATTGCGCGCCGGCAACACCCGGTTAGGCTTGAACACGAGCCGTACCGGCCAAGACTTGGCAAGGCTGCGCCGGATCACCTATGGTCGCGGCGGGTCGGGGCACTCAGGAGGGTCTGCAATGATGAAGAAACTGGTTCTGATCGGCGCGCTGGCGCTGACGCTCGGCGCCTGCTCTGAGCGCGAAGAGCGTGCGGCCGGCGGCGCGGCCCTCGGTGCGGGCGCTGGCGCCATCATCGGCGGCCTGGCCACCGGTACGGGCGGCGGCGCTCTCGCCGGCGCGGCCATCGGCGGCGTGGGCGGCGCCATCATCGGCGCCGAAACGACGCCGCGTCGCCGCTGCTGGATCGACGATTACGGCTATCGCCGCTGCCGCCGCGTCTACTGACCGGCCTGTCGGTTGAAAAAAGGCCCGCCGGACCGAGATGGTCCGGCGGGCCTTTCTATTGGAAGCGGCCGGGCGACGGCCGTCGGCCGTTGCGACCCGGTCCGGTTTTCAGACCGATAGGTGTCCGTCCATCAGGATCACCGCGCCGCCGCCGATGGCGACGCTTTTCACCACGCGGTCCCTGGTCACGAGACTGAGCTCGATCCGGCTCGGCCGGCCCATGGCGAAGCCCTGTTCGATGACGAAGCCGTGGCGACCGTCGGGCAGGCGCTCGAACCGGTTGAGCACACCGGCAAAGGCGGCGGCCGCCGACCCGGTTGCCGGATCCTCGGCAATGCCGAGGCCGGGCGCGAACATGCGGGCATAGAAGGAAGCCTCGGGCGCTGCGGTCTCCGAGGAATAGGCGAAGATCGCCGGATGATTCTCGCCGATGGCGGCGAAGGTCGCGCCGAACCAGCCGACATCGACGCGGATCGCATCGACCGCTGCGCGCGAGCGCACCGGCACGTAGCAGAACGAGACGGGAGCGCCGAAACGGCTGGGCACATGGGCGCCGAAGCCGACATCGCGGCTGTCGATGCCGAGAATGCCGGCGAGTTGGGCGGTATCAGGCGTATGGTCGATGGCCGCGGGCAGGCGCGGTGCCTCGAAGGTGGCCGCGAAGCGGCCGTCGACGAGGCACTGGACGCGGCACGGCACCGGCCCGGCCTGCTCGCCCAGCCGGAAGGTCGTCTCGCTGCCGGGGTTCAGGCCGTCGAGGCTCGCGAGCAGGACCGCCGTGCCCACCGTCGGGTGGCCGGCAAAGGGCAATTCGCCGCCGGGCGTGAAAATGCGGATATCGGCCCGGTGATCGCCGGTTGCCGGCAGGACGAAGACCGTTTCCGACAGATTGAACTCGCGCGCGATCGCCTGCATCGCGGCGGTGTCGAGATCCGCGGCATCGTGGACGACCGCCAGCGGATTGCCGCTCAGCGGCCTGTCGGTGAACACATCGAGCGTGTGGTAGCGGCGGGCCATGGCAGACGTCCATCGCGGTTTCAGGCGAACCGACGGCCGGTTCGCCTGAACAGAACGCGTCTTTGAACACGGAATCTAGTCGAGTTTTTCCGGGGTGAAGACCCGGCTCGGCGTGACGAACTCGTCCTGGGCCGCCACGGTAAGGATTTCCCGGGAGCCCGCCTCGTCGGTGCGTTTCAGCAGCCCATAGGTGGACGAAGCCGCGCGCGACAGCGCGAAGGCGATGTCGCCGGTGGTCGCGGCATGGACGAAGAAGAGCGCGGCGATGGCGTCGCCCGCACCGTTGATCGACAGGCCGAGCTTCGGCGTGCGCACGCGGAACCGGCCGGCCGGCCCGGAGGCCAAGAGGTCGATGGCATCCTCCGGCGTATCCTCGGTCACCAGGCTGGTGACGAGCACCGTCGCGGGGCCCCGGGCATGGACGGCCGCCGCCGCCCGCGTCGCATCGGCGAGGGTGGTGATGGTCTGGCCGGCGAGATATTCGAGCTCGAACTGGTTGGGCGTGACGATGTCGGCAGCGGGCAGCGCCTGGTCGCGCATGAATTCGGGAATGCCGGGGCGGACGAAGACGCCGCGGCCGACATCGCCGATGACCGGGTCGCAGCAATAGAGCGCCTTGGCATTGGCGGCCCGGACGCGCGCCACTGCGCTGAGAATGCCGGTGCCGATATCGGCCGAACCCATATAGCCGGACAGCACGCCGTCGCAGCGCGCCAGCACGCCGCGCTCGGCGATGCCGTCGACCAGTTCCTCGATCATCGGCGCGTCGAAGACACGCCCCTTCCAGGCGCCATAGCCGGTGTGATTGGAGAACTGGACGGTGTGGATGCCCCAGACCTCGTGGCCGAGGCGCTGCATCGGAAACATGGCCGAGGCATTGCCGACATGGCCGTAGGCGACCCAGGACTGGATGGACAGGATGTTCATGGCAGGATGTTCACCGACGCCGGCTCCGATGGCTTACCTTAGAGCACCCTCGCGCCGCCGCGCCAATTCCGATCGTTGAAGCCAGCCATCAGGTTTCGCGGGGCGGGCGGCCGTCGGCGATCGCCGATGCGGCGGAGGAAAAACGTCCGGGACCGCCGAAAAGGCCCGAAAAGTGCAAATTCAGCCGCCGTTCATCCCCAGCCACAAAAAAAATGCAAACCGCTCACGGGCGCGTCATCGTCGCCGGGCGAGATCAGCATGCCGGATCGATCCGATACGGCCTTGTTCCACGGCGGCACGCCCGGCCGCCTGACGTGGACCTAAGGGAGGCAAGCGCCGGGCTATCGAATGGGTTCGTCATGATCCTGTCGCGCTTTCTCACCGCTGCCGCGGTCTCCACGCTTCTGATCGGCCAGGCCCTGGCGCAGGCGCAGCCCGCCCCGACCGCGCCTGCTGCCCCCGGCGTCACGGCGCCCGAGACCGGCACGCGCCGCGCTCCCGCCGCCAACCAGAACCATGCCCCGGCCGGCCAATACCGGCCGCCCGGCGGCCGCCGCCCCGGCGGCGCCCGCTGCCGGCACCGCGGCCCGTCCGGCCCAGACGCAGGGCGCCATGGTCAACCTCAACACGGCGACCCAGGCCGAGCTCGACAGCCTGCCTCAGATCGGCGCCGCCCGCGCCCAAGCCATCCTGACCGAGCGCGCCAAGGGCCGCTTCCTCAACTGGGAGGACTTCGAGCGCCGCATGGCCGGCTCTTCGCTCAACCAGACCGCCAAGGATGCGATCCGCACCCGCGTCAGGTTCTGATGCACGACATCGCTGCGGCCGGACGCACATGCGTCCCGGCTGTCGGCATCAACAGGTTTCACGCCGGTTCGCCGGCCTGAACGAGAGAGGCGGCCGGGAGGGGCCGCCTTTTTTCCAGGACGATTGCGGCCGCGCGGCACCGCAGGTCACAGCGCCGGGGGTGGCGTCAGGCGGCCGACCATCATGGCGAAGGCGCCGGTGTCGTAGAACTGCGAAAGCTCGGCGATCTGGCCGTTGCGCAGCCGCATCTGGTCGAAGCTGTCGAACAGGCCGCTCCTGCCGGTCGACCGCGCGGTGATGTGGACGCGCCACCAGACCGCCACCGCGTCGGCCTCGGCGACCAGGCTGCGGATCGCGAAGTCGCGATAGCTGTTGCTGGCATGGACGGTGCGCAGATGCGTGCCGATATCCTCGCGGCCGATACGCAGGCCCGAATTGGCGTTCAGCACGGGGTTGCCGACCACGAAGAAGCGTGCGTCAGGCGTGAAGTAGCGCGTGAAGGTGTCGATGTCGCAGGCCATGCGCGCGGCATAGAAGGCGTCGATCTCGGCCCGCAAGGCATGGCGCCGCGCGGTGGGGCCGAAGCGCGGGCCGGTCGGCGGGGCCGGCACGGTTCAGATCCGCCTGGCCAGGACGGCCATGGAGGCCGTGTCCATGAACTGGACGAGCTCGACGATCTCGCCATTGTCGAGGCTGAGATGCTCGGCGATCTCGAACTCTCCAACCGCGCCGGTCGCCTGGGAGCGCACGGTGACGTGGCGCCGCACGGCGGCGGCGTCGAGATCGACGATCATGTCGACGAGCAGGCCGTCGAGATATTGAAAGCTGGCGTAGAGGTTGCGCAGCACCGCCTCGATGGCGGCCCGGCCGCGATGCCGTCCGGCCTCGGGCACGAGGCGGGCGTCTCCGACGAGATGGAAGACGCCATCCGGCTTGAAGCCGCCGGCGAAGGCCGCGAGATTGCCGCTGACACGCGCCGCATAGAGCCGGGTGAGCTTTTCCCTGACCAGGGGCACACCCGAGACGAGGCGAAGGCGCGACGGCGTCATGAACATTCTCAGGTTCCGGCTCGCAGCGAACCGGTATCTCAGTACTGTTCAATAGCGTGATCGTCGCGAAGGTCAACCGGCCGCCGGCCGGTGGGACGGCGGGGGCGGCAATCGCAACCGTCCCCGCCGGTCTCCGATTCCGGGCGCGTCAGTTCTTGGTCTTGTCGACCAGCGCCTTGGCCTTGATCCACGGCATCATGTCGCGCAGCTTGGCGCCGACTTCCTCGATCGGATGGGCGGCCATGCGGGCGCGGGTCGCCTTGAACGAGGTCTGGTTGACCTTGTTCTCCAGCATCCAGTCGCGGGTGAACTTGCCCGACTGGATGTCGGTGAGGACGCGCTTCATCTCGGCCTTGGTCTCGGCGGTGATGATGCGCGGGCCGGTGACGTACTCGCCATATTCGGCAGTATTGGAGATCGAGTAGTTCATGTTGGCAATGCCGCCCTCATAGATGAGGTCGACGATCAGCTTCACTTCGTGCAGGCACTCGAAATAGGCCATTTCCGGCGCGTAGCCGGCTTCGGTCAGCGTCTCGTAGCCGGCCTTGATCAGCTCGACGAGGCCGCCGCAGAGCACCACCTGCTCGCCGAACAGGTCCGTCTCGCACTCTTCCTTGAAGGTGGTCTCGATGATGCCGGCGCGGCCGCCGCCATTGGCCGAGGCGTAGGAGAGGCCGAGGTCATGGGCATTGCCCGAGGCGTCCTGGTGGATGGCGATGAGCGTCGGCACGCCGCCGCCGCGCTGATATTCCGAACGCACGGTGTGGCCGGGGCCCTTCGGGGCGACCATCAGCACGTCGAGGTCCTTGCGCGGCTCGATCAGGTTGAAGTGCACGTTGAGGCCGTGGGCGAACATGATCGCGGCGCCCTGCTTCATGTTGCCATGAAGATCGTCGCGATAGATGTCGGCCTGCAGCTCGTCCGGCGTCAGCATCATGACGACGTCGGCCCACTTGGCGCCCTCGGCGGGGGTCATCACCTGGAAGCCCGCGCCTTCCGCCTTGGCGCGCGTGGCCGAGCCGGCCTTGAGCGCGATCGCCACGTCCTTCACGCCGGAATCGCGCAGGTTCTGGGCATGGGCATGGCCCTGGCTGCCGTAGCCGACGATCAGCACCTTCTTCGACTTGATCAGGTTCAGATCGGCGTCGCGATCGTAATAGACACGCATAGTGAGACTTCCTTCTTCGTCTTCGGGGCCTGCCCGATATTGCGGACCCGACGATCGGGTCAGGAAACAATCGGTCCTCGCGCGGCGCGCTTGCGATCCGATCATGAATGGCGCGCCGCTTCTTGGCGCAAGATCATTCCCGGCACAAGACCGGGACTGCATGGGTTCATCCCTTGTCGCCGCAGGCGCGGCGATAAAGTTTCACCGTCTCGGTCATGCCATGGATCAGCGCGTCGGCGGTCAGGGCGTGGCCGATGGACACCTCGGCGAGGAACGGAATGGCCGCCACGAGCGGCGGCAGGTTGTCGAGGGTCAGGTCGTGGCCGGCATTGACGCCGAGCCCGGCGGCACGCGCGGCTTCGGCGGTCGCCTTCAGCTTGTCGCGCTCGGCCTTCGCCTCGGCTTCCGCGAAGGCGCCGCCATAGGGGCCGGTATAGAGCTCGATGCGGTCGGCGCCGGTGGCCCTGGCGCCGGTGACGAGGCCGGGATCGGCGTCGAGGAACAGCGAGACGCGCATGCCTTGCGCCTTCAGCCGGGCGACGACGCGGGTCAGCAGCGCCGCGTCCTTCGCGGTATCCCAGCCATGATCCGAGGTGGACTGAGCCGGGTCGTCGGGCACCAGCGTCACCTGGTCGGGCTTTGCCCTTTCGCAGAGCGCGAGAAAGTCTTCGCTCGGATAGCCTTCGATATTGAACTCGGCCGTCTTGAATTCGCGCCGGAGCATGTCCGAGAGATCGAACACGTCGGTGCGGCGGATATGGCGCTCGTCGGGCCGCGGATGCACGGTGATGCCATAGGCGCCCGCCTGCATGGCGATGCGCGACAGGCCGACCACGCTCGGCCAGGGCAGGTTGCGCCGGTTGCGCAGCTGCGCGACGGCATTGACGTTTACGGAGAGATGGGTCGGCATGGACGCCTTCTCATGCTGGGGCTGGCGATGGGGTGCATTCAACGGCCCTGCGCGCCGTCGGGCAAGGCGGCCTCCAGCATGCCGTCGGGTCCCCGGCTCATGGCGGCGATGCCGGTGCGCGACACTTCGACCAGCCCGACGGTGCCCATCAGGCGGATGAAGCGCTCGACCTCTTCGCTCGTGCCGGTCAACTCGAACACGAAGGAGTTGAGCGTCGCGTCCAGCGTCACCGCGCCGAAGGCGCCGGCGAGGCGCAGCGCCTCGACCCGGGCATCGCCCTTGCCGCGCACCTTGACCAGCACCAGCTCGCGCTCCAGCGCCTCGCCCTGGATGGTGAGGTCCACCACGCGATGGACCGGCACCAGCCGGTCGAGCTGGGCCTTGATCTGCTCGATCACCTTCTCGGTGCCGGTGGTGACGATGGTGATGCGCGAGACATGGGCCTCGTGCTCGGTTTCCGAGACGGTCAGGCTCTCGATGTTGTAGCCGCGCCCGGAGAACATGCCGGCGATGCGGGCAAGAACGCCCGGTTCGTTGTCGACGAGCACGGCCAGCGTGTGGCGGCGCGTGGCGTCGACCGTTTCGGACAGGAAGTAAGCGGATTGCGATTGGGCCATGATCTTGTCGTGCCGTGAAGGATGAACGATTGCGGGAAGCCGTGCGGAGCGAGGCGGGCGGGCCGGGCGGCATGCCGCCGCCGGCCGCCCTCCGGCTCAGACGAGCTGCCGGCCCTTGGCGTCGATGACGCTGCCGATATCCTCGGCGGCGTCGCCGAGCAGCATTTCGTTATGCGCCTTGCCCGAGGGGATCATCGGGAAGCAGTTCTCCTCCTTCGCCACCAGGCAGTCGAAGATGACCGCGCCCGGATGGTCGAGCATCTCCTTGATGGCGGCGTCCAGCTTCTTGGGATCGTCACATCGGATGCCCTTGGCGTGATAGGCCTCGGCCAGCTTGACGAAATCGGGCAGGGCAGCCGAATAGCTCTCCGAATAGCGCCCGCCATGCAGCAGCTCCTGCCACTGCCGCACCATGCCCATATATTCGTTGTTCAGGATGAAGATCTTGATCGGCAGCCGGTACTGCGCGGCGGTCGACATTTCCTGCATGTTCATCAGCACCGAGGCTTCGCCTGCGACGCAGATGACCAGCTCCTTTGGATGGGCGAGCTGGGCGCCGACCGCGGCCGGCAGGCCGTAGCCCATCGTGCCGAGGCCGCCCGACGTCATCCAGTGGTTCGGCTCGTTGAAGTGCAGATATTGGGCGGCCCACATCTGATGCTGGCCGACCTCCGTGGTGAAATAGGGCTTGCGCTCCTTGGTCAGCGCGTAGAGCCGCTCCAGCGCATATTGCGGTTTGATCACCGTGTCGGAGTTCCTATAGGCGAGCGACTTTCGCGCGCGCCAGGCGTCGATCTGGTCCCACCAGTCCTTCAGCGCCGCCTTGTCGACCTGGCCGGAGACTTCCTTCCACAGCCGCACCATGTCCTCGAGCACGTGGCCGCAGTCGCCGACGATGCCGAGATCGACCTTGACGTTCTTGTTGATCGAGGAGGGGTCGATGTCGATATGGATCTTCTTCGAGCCTGGCGAGAAGGCGTCGATGCGCCCGGTGATCCGGTCGTCGAAGCGCGCGCCGATATTCACCATGAGGTCGCAGCCATGCATGGCGAGATTGGCCTCGTAGGTGCCGTGCATGCCGAGCATGCCGAGCCACTGCTTGTCCTCGGCCGGATAGGCGCCGAGGCCCATCAGCGTCGAGGTGATCGGATAGCCCGTCGAGCGCACCAGTTCGCGCAGCAGCGCCGCCGCATGGGTGCCGGAATTGATCACGCCGCCGCCGGTATAGAAGACCGGCCGCTTGGCCTTGGCGATCATTTCGACCGCGGTGCGGATCTTGGCGATGTCACCCTTGATCTGCGGCCGGTAGGTCTTGTGCTGGTTGTCGCGCGGGCGCTCGT
Organism: bacterium YEK0313; assembly: GCA_000751295.2. NCBI lineage: Bacteria > bacterium YEK0313. Next base: position 777,357 of record CCMO02000001.1, on the reverse strand, counting down.
ACTTGCCGGTCTTGAACTGGACGTCCTTGGGGATGTCGATCACCACCGGGCCCGGCCGGCCGTTCTGCGCGACATAGAAGGCCTCGTGCAGGATGCGCGGCAGCTCCTCGATCGAGCGCACGAGGTAATTGTGCTTGGTGCAGTGGCGGGTGATGCCGACGGTGTCGGCTTCCTGGAAGGCATCCGACCCGATGAGATGGGTCGGCACCTGGCCGGTGAAGCAGACGATCGGGATCGAGTCGAGCAGCGCGTCGGTGAGGCCGGTCACCGCATTGGTCGCGCCGGGCCCCGAGGTCACCAGCACCACGCCGACCTTGCCGGAGGAGCGGGCGAAGCCTTCCGCGGCGTGCACCGCGCCCTGCTCGTGGCGGACCAGAACGTGCTTCACCGCGTCCTGCTGGAAGATGGCATCATAGATCGGCAGTACGGCGCCACCGGGATAGCCGAACAGCGTGTCGACCCCCTGATCGATCAGGGCTTGCACGACCATTTCAGCGCCGGTCATCTCGCGGGACATGGGGTGATCCTCTAGGGCTTTCGTTCGTCTTGGATCTTTGGGGCAGGTCTGGGTCTTGGCAGAAGGCAATAAAAAAGGCCCCGTGAGGGACCTTGGATTGAGCGCCACCGTTCGGCCGCCGTGTGTGTCACACGTCCGTCGATGGCGCTCCGGATACAATAAGGACAGCTCGCGACACGCGCGTCTCCTGACAAGAAAATCGCGCGGACCGTAGACGAGGGCTTTGAGGTCGTCAAGGCGGTGTGGGTACTCGGTGCCTGCCCGGGATGGGCGGCTCCTCGTCCGCCTCCACATCATTGACATTCCGGCGGGGTATGACCATTTAGCTAGACAGTCTAGCTAGCCATGGAAGGGCGAGATACGACGTCATGGACTGGCCGCTGCAGGATGCCAAGAACCAGTTCTCGAAAGTGGTGCAGAAGGCGCGTGTCGAGGGGCCGCAGGTCGTGACGCTGCGCGGCGAACGCGCCGCCGTCGTCATTTCGGCGGAAGACTACGATGCACTTCGCGCCGGCCGGCCGACATTGGTCGATGACCTGCTGGCTGGGCCGGAATGGGATGATGAGCTTGCCGATGCGGCGATGGCACGGGCCAAGATGCCCGGTCGAAGCCCGGCCCTCTGATGTATCTCGTCGATACCAACGTCATTTCGGAAGCGCGCCGCGGATCGGCGCCGGCGTTGGCCTGGATGCGTTCCGTCGACCCGACGACCATCCACCTGAGCGTTCTGACCCTCGGCGAGATCATGCGCGGGATCGCATTGAAACAAAAATCCGATCCGGCGACGGCCAGACGACTGGCCGAATGGCTTCGCAGGCTTCGGCATGGCCATGCGAGCCGCATCCTGCCGGTGACTGACGAGGTCGCCGTCGCGTGGGGGCGGATTGCTGCCATCAGGCCTCGTGGCGACATCGACGGGCTCATTGCCGCGACCGCGATCGTCAACGACCTCATTCTGGTCACCCGCAACGTGCGGGATTTCGACGACACCGGAGTGTTGCTGGTCGATCCCTGGCAAAGCGGCGGCTGACGGGCTTGTCGCGGCAATGACTGCCGCAGGATTGTCGCCTATCCGGGAAGCTCGACTGCGGCGTGTACTCTGCTCCGAAAGACCTCTGCGTCGCGCTGGTGCAACTACGAATCGAGCTGCTTCGTATAGACCGCATAGGGCACGCCGTGGATTGGCTGCACGTCCTTCAGCCAAGTAAAACCCATCCGCAGATACATGGGCAGGGCCACCGTCATGATCGGGCTGGTATGCAATGCGATCAGCGGTGCTCTGTCGCGTCTGGCCGCATCGAGGCAGGCTTCGCTGAGCAGGCGGCCGAGGCCGAGGCCGCGCGCGGCGGGAGCCACCACCAGCATGCGGATGATCGGCCAGGCCTCGTCGAAATAGGCTGCCTTCGGCTGACCGGGCCCGCAATAGCCGACGGATCCGGCAATCTCGCCGTCATGTTCAGCGACGATGATCTCGGCCTTCGTCGCCAGGACGGCATGGCAGGCGAGCGCCCGTGCCATGGCGGGCCAGTCCGCAAACAGTGCGCTGTACTGTTCGAACGCGGCGACCGCCAGCCGGTCGAGGCCGGGCGCATCACCGGCCCTGTAGGCGCGCAGGATGGGCGCCATCGTCGTCAGTCCTTTTGATCGGGACCGACGGCCGGTGTCATTTCGCCATCCTCATCGTCGGTCTCGGGTGAAGCCGGGATGACGTAGGAGCCTTTCAGCCAGCGGTTGAGATCGATGTCGGCGCAGCGCTTGGAGCAGAACGGCTTGAACCTGACGAGGGCCGGCTTGCCGCAGATCGGGCAGGGGCGCCGCGGTTCGACCAGTTGCTCATTGTCGTTGGTGGGGGTCATGGCTGGCCCTCGTTCTGCTGGCTCCAGCCCTGCATGACCGGATAGCCGGTGCCGGCGATGAGGCCCACGGCTTCGGTGAGCGGCAGGCCGACGACATTGGTGTAGGAGCCGATCAGCGCCGTGACGAAGGCGCCGGCAATGCCTTGGATGGCATAGCCGCCGGCCTTGCCACGCCATTCGCCGGAGGCGAGATAGGCTTCGATCTCCGGGCCGCTCAGCCGCTTGAACCGGACGCGGGTCTCGATCAGCCGGGCGCGGGTGCGCTCCTGCTGGTCGACCAGGCAGAGGCCGGTATAGACCCGGTGCGAGCGGCCGGAGAGCAGGCGGATGCAGGCATCGGCCTCGTCCACCGTCTCGGCCTTCGGCAGGATGCGCCGGCCGACGCAGACAACCGTGTCGGCGGCGATCAGCACGGCACCGCGCCATTCCGCCTCCTCGCGCAGCCGGCGGGTCGCTTCCGAAGCCTTTTCGCGGGCGAGCCTCAGCGCCAGCTTGCGCGGGCTCTCGCGCGGGGCCGGTGTCTCGTCGATTTCGGCGGGCACCAGCCGGTCCGGCTCGATGCCGGCCTGCTGCAGCAGCGCCAGGCGGCGCGGCGAGCCGGAGGCAAGGACCAGTTTCGGCCGGGACGCGATTTGAGCCATGGGCACCTTCTTGGATTCCGCTTGCCGGCACAGAAGCCGGCCGCGGCGGCGCGATCATTACCCAAGCCCCGCGGCTTTGTGAACAAGCCGTGTCGGTGGCCCCCGCCTTTCGTCCGGTTGGCTTGGCGCCTGCGAAGCGGCATAACCGGCCCTGCTGTTTGGCCTGTCCGGCGGCCGCATCGAGGGAGCGGCCGCCGGGCGGGCAGCCGGGGAGACCGACCATGCCGAAGACCAATCCGGGCCGCTTCTTCGAGGATTTCCGCCTCGGCGAGAAGCTGCGCCATGCCACCCCGCGCACCGTGACGGCCGGCGATGTCGCTCTCTATACCGGCCTTTACGGCTCGCGTTTCGCGGTCCAGTCGGCCGACAGCTTCGCCCGCGCGATCGGCTATCCGAGAAGCCCGGTCGACGATCTCCTGACCTTCCACATCGTGTTCGGCAAGACCGTGCCCGACGTCTCGCTCAACGCGGTGGCCAATCTCGGCTATGCCGGCTGCCGGTTCCTGAGCCCGGTCTATCCCGGCGACACCCTGTCGACCGTGTCCGAGGTGATCGGCCTGAAGGAGAACTCCAACCGCAAGACCGGCGTCGTCTATGTCCGCTCGGTCGGCACCAACCAGCACGGCGACGAGGTGCTGGACTATGTCCGCTGGGTGATGGTGCGCAAGCGCGACGAGGCCGCCCCGGCGCCGCCGGAGCTGATCCCGACGCTGCCCAAGGTGCTCGACCCGGATGCGATCGGCGATGCCTGCCCGATCATCGATCCCGATGCCTACGATGCCGGCCTTGCCGGCCAGCGCCATCGGTTCCGCGACTATGCGGTGGGCGAAAGGATCGACCATGTCGACGGCATGACCGTGGAGGAGGCGGAGCACATGATCGCGACCCGCCTCTACCAGAACACGGCCAAGGTCCACTTCAACCAGTTCACCGAGGGCCAGGGCCGCTTCGGCCGGCGGCTGATCTATGGCGGCCATGTCATTTCGATCGCCCGGGCACTCTCCTTCAACGGGCTCGCCAACGCCTTCCACATCGCCGCGATCAATGGCGGGCGCCACGTCGCGCCGCTGTTCGCCGGCCACACCGTGTTCGCCTGGTCGGACATTCTCGACGTCCAGGAACTGCCGGGCCGCGACGATGTCGGCGCGTTGCGCATCCGCACGGTCGCCACCAAGGACCAGCCTTGCGCCGGCTTCCCGCTGCGCCAGGGCGAGGACTACGATCCGAGCGTGATCCTCGATCTCGACTACTGGGCGCTGATCCCGGTCTGAGCCTCGCCGGCGGCCGCCTGCATCCGCAATGTCGGCAGGCTCCGCCGGCGCGCCGGCGCCCGGATTTCGGGCGCCGGGTGCAGCCGGTACGCGCTGCACCATCAGGTTGACCTTCCCTTCGGTTTCGTCATGTTAGGCCACGGGCCGGGCGGACGGCCCGAAATGGAATCTGCACATGGCCTTTGAACCTTTTTGCGCCGGGCCGCGACTGACCCTGCGAGCCCACCGGCTCGGGATCGACGATGCAGCCTGACAGCGACCAGGACCTGATAAGCCGTGTCGCCAAGGGCGATCGTCTCGCCTTCAGGGCCCTCTATGCCCGCCACCACGTCCGTGTGTTCCGGTTCATTCTCCGGTTCGTCAAGGACGAGGCGCAGGCCGAGGACCTGATCAGCGAGGTCTTCCTGGACGTGTGGCGGCAGGCCGACAGGTTCGAGGGGCGTTCCAGCGTCTCGACCTGGATTCTGGGAATGGCGCGCTTCAAGGCGTTGTCGAGCTTGCGACGACCGACTGAAACCGCCCTTGACGAGGATCAGGCCGGCACCATAGCCGACGAGGCGGATACGCCTGAGACGGTGGCTCAGAAAGTGGACAAGGCGCAGGCGATCCGTCGCTGCATCGCGGCCCTTTCGAGCGAACACCGGGAGATCGTCGATCTCGTCTACTACCAGGAGAAATCGATCTCCGAAGTGGCCGAAATCGTCGGGATCCCGGAAAACACCGTCAAGACGCGCATGTTCTACGCGCGCAAAAGACTTCAGGAGCTCATGCAGAGCGCCGGGGTCGATCGAGGTTGGCCATGACGACGCGCGATCCGCTGAATGCATCCGAAAGGCGAGCCGTTTCCGAGCTGCTGCCGTGGTACGTCACCGGCAAGCTCGACGCGGCCGACAAGGCGCGTGTCGAAGCCGCGCTCGCCCTCGACCCGACCCTCGCCGACGAGCTCGAACTCGTCAGGGACGACCAGGACGCGGCTCTCGAGCTGGCCGACCGCCAGCCCGTGCCCTCGGCGCGCGTGCTCGACACCCTGATGCAGCGCATCGAGGCCGAGCCCGCCAGGCTCGCCCATGTCGCCGCCAGCGCCAAGGCCGGCTTCATCGACTGGCTCGGCGCGCGGCTTGCCGCCTTCACCCCGCGCACGCTCGCCTATGTCGCGGGAGCCGCAGCCATCGCGCTGGTCGTCCAGGCCGGCGTCATCGGGTCCGGCTTTCTCGGCGGCGGCGCCAGCTTCCAGACCGCCTCGCACGATCCCGGCGCGCCCTCGCAGACCGACGGCACCTTCGTGCTGATCGGCTTTGCGACCCAGGCGAGCACGGCCGACATGACCAAGCTGCTCGAGGAGATCGGTGCCTCCATCGTCGAGGGGCCGCGCCCCGGCGGCTTCTACCGGGTGCGGGTCGGTGCCCGCGGCATGCCGCAGGCGCAGGTCGACCGGGTCCTCTCGACGCTCAAGGCGCGCACGGGCGTCGTTCGTTTCGCCGGACCGGCGGCCTGAGGCCGCCGCGCAACGTGGCCTTCTGCCAACGTTCCGCCCACCTCTACGTATTTAAACAGAAACATAGGCGGCCTATTGCCACCCTTGGGGCTGAATCGAGGGGAACGGAGCCATGACTGTCCACGGCGGTGAATGGACCAAGGCAGGGCGTGTGGGCCCGACCATGCTGGCCGGCCTCGTTGCGGCCTTTCTGGGCAGCACCAGCCTGATCGTTCTCGACACGCGGCCGGCCGCCGCACAGTTCGGCAATCTCGGCGGCCTCGGCGTTCCCGGTCTTTCCGGTTCGGGCAATCTCGTGCGCCGGCCGAACCGGGTGCCCAATCTCAACCTGCCGAGCCGGATGCCGAACCTGCGCGGCATGCAGCCCGGCCAGCGCATGCCCGGCGGCTTCGAGCGGCTCGGCCGCAATCCCGACATGGCGATCGGCCGCGGTGCCCGCATCCAGGGCCAGGGCCGCTTTTCCGATATTCATGGCCGCGGCGGCCGGATGGGCGAATTCGGCCCGCGCGGCAACCGCATGGGCGAGTTCGGCCCGCGCGGCGGTCGCGGCGGCGAGTTGGGCCCGCGCGGCAACCGGGTGGGCGAGGTGCCCGGCCGGGGCGGCCGCATGGGCGAGATCGGTCCGGCGGCGGGATGCCCCCCGGTGGCGGCGGCGGGATGCCCCCCGGTGGCGGCGGCATGCCTCCTGGCGTCGGCGGCTTCGGCATGAACAGTGGAGCCGGCATCGCGGCGGCTGCGGCCGCGGCGGCGATCGCCGTTCCGGCCGCCGTGGCGCTGATCCGCGCGGCTCGGGCCGGCGAGAGCGCACAGCGCGTGTCGGACGACAGCCCGCCCGGCCTGCCGCCGGTCAACGAACGGCGCTACCTGCCAGGCGAAGTGCTGTTCGTCATGAAGCCGGATGCCGCGGCGGCGGACATCCAGCGCGTGGTGCGGCGCTTCAACCTGCGCCTGATCAGCGAGGAGCGGTCGGAACTGATCGGCACCTCGGTGCATCGCTATCGGGTGCCGAACGGCCAGGACGTGCCGGCGGCGATCCGCGCGATGACGCGCGACGCCCGTGTCGCCTATGCCCAGCCGAACTATGTCTTCCAGCGGCCGGACTACGTCTTCCGCCTGCAGAGCTCGACCACGACGGCGGCCGGCGGCGCCTCGCTGCAATATGTCGTCGATACCCTGCGCCTGCCCGAGGCCCATCTCCTGTCGCGCGGCGAGAGCGTGCCGATCGCCGTGATCGATTCCGGCATCGACGCCAACCATCCGGAAATCGTCGGGCGGATCGTCAAGCGCTTCGACGCGGTCGGCGGCCCGTTCCAGCCGCATGAGCACGGCACCGGCATGGCCGGCGCCATCATTGCCCATGCCCAGCTCACCGGCATTTCGCCGCGCGCCGACATCCTGGCCGCGCGCGCCTTCGCGCCGGGCCAGGCCGCAGGCGCTTCGGGCACCAGCTTCCACATCCTCAAGGCCATGGACTGGTCGATCCGCGAGGGCGCGCGCGTCATCAACATGAGCTTTGCCGGCCCGCGCGACCCGATGATGACGCGGGCGATCCAGGTCGCCGCCGAGCGGCGCATCGCCATGATCGCGGCCATGGGCAATGAAGGGCCGAATGCACCGATCTCATACCCCGCCGCCGACCCGAACGTGATCGCGGTGACCGCCGTCGACCAGCGCGGCCAGATCTTCGAGGCGGCGACGCGCGGCGATTATGTGGCCGTGGCGGCGCCAGGCGTCGAGGTGCTGCTGCCGGCGCCGCAGGGCGGCTACCAGATCTCGTCCGGCACGTCGGTGGCCGCCGCCCATGTCAGCGGCATCGCGGCGCTGATCCTGGCGCGCCAGCCGACCCTCGACCCGGCGGCCTTGCGCCAGATCCTGCGCGACACCGCGCGGCGTGCGCCGGACCTGCAGCTCGGGGCCGGCATTGCCGATCCCGTGCCGGCGCTGAACGCCGCGCAGAACCCGCCGCAGGCCGAGCCGCCGGCGCCGCTGGCGGTTGCGCCGGGAACTGCTCCCGAGACCGCCCAGGCGCCCGATGCCGGCCGCGCGCCGGAAACGGCCACCGCGCCGCCGCCGGCCCAGGCGCCGCGGCCGGCAACGGTCGATTCCAAGAGCGAGCGATAACCGATCGTATCGCCGGCGCTGGCGCCGGCAGAGGTCGAGCTGATCGATCCCCTCGCGCCGTTCCGGCGGGCGAGGGGATCGTCGTCTCGACGCCGCGCGATGCGTCGTGCAGGGCTCGAACCTTTTCGGCGTCGCGCGCGACTCACGGCTCAGGGCAGCCGTCAAGGCTGCGGCAGCCGCGGAGGCGCGTGACATGATCGGGTCCAGGATATCGGCCATGGCGGCCCTGGTCCTTGCCGGCTTGACGGTCGGCGTGGTCGGCGACCTTGCCGGAGCAAAGGCTTCAGCCGGGCCGCTCCAGGCGCAAGGCGAGTGCTATTCGGTGCGTCGCTGGGTCGAGACACCCTATGGCTTCGCGCTGCGCCGGGTGCGCATCTGCACGTGAGGATGCCACGCCTGCCGGTCGAGGCGGAGCGCAATCCAGGACCCCGGTCCAGGCCTGGGCCTTCATACCGCAAGGGAGCGGCGAGCCGCATGCGCCGGCGTGCCCCGGCGCCCAGGCCCAAATGAAAAAGCGGCGGGTCGCCCCGCCGCTTCTCATCCCGTTGTGATCCGGAGCCGATGGCGTCAGCGCCAGCCGCGCTCGCAGATCTCGCCCCGATAGGGGTGGACATATGTGACGCAGCCCTGGCCCGTCGCCGCGGACTGGCCGGCGCTGCGGCCGCGGCCCTGATGCGGGTCCTGGTTGACGTGGGTGATCGGGTTCGGCGCGATGAAGCCGGCGCTGCCGTCACCACCGCCACCGCCGCCGCCACGGCCGGCACCGCCCTGGGCGAAAGCCGCGCCCGAGGCGGCTGCGCCGAGCGCCGCCGCGAATGCGCCGGCCAGGGTGATCGAGGTCAGACGTCGTCTGGTCATGGTCTGCTTCCTCCGAGTGTCGCCGGCCTGCGGATCAAGGCATCCGTCGGCCGGCCGTTGTTCGCCGTGATGGTTTGCGGGAGCGGCGCGTCAGCGCCGGCCGCGCTCGCAGATCTCGCCCCAGTACGGGTGGACATAGGTCACGCAGCCCTGGGTCGTCGCGGCCGGCTGGCCGGCGCTGCTGCGACCGCGACCGGGATGACCGCTGTCGACATGCGTCACCGGGTTCGGTGCGATGAAGCCGGCGCTGCCGTCGCCACCACCGCCACCACCACCGCCGCCGCCACGGGCTTCGGCCGCGCCGGAGAGAGCCGCGCCGAGCGCCATGGCCAGGGTCCCGGCAAGCGCGAGCGATTTGAAACGAGCCTTCATCATGATCTGTTCCCTTCTGGTTGTGGCGCTGCCCGGCGACACCCGCCGGACCGTGCATGCCGTTACGTCGCCCCGGCAGCGGAAAAGGTTCAGTAGGTCGCTCAGGATTGCGGCCTGGCCGATTCGACGGCCACACTGACGGGAACCGCGCCGGCCGGTCGCCGGTTGGCGCAACGAGGCTCTCGGCAGGAGGCAGCGGCGATGCTCGGCGACATGTTCAGGCGGTTGTTCGGCGGCAGGCCTGCGGCGGCTCGGCGGACCGCCGGCGACGGCGGCGTGCCGGATCCTGTCGCGACCGCAGAGGAAGCGGATCCCGCACTGGCGGCTTCATGGCAGCGCCGCGATGCCTATTGGGCCGAAGTCGGCGCGGTCGAGGCCGACGTCCTCGGCCATCTCATCAGCCCCGGCCTGACCGGCGGGCCCGCCTGGCCGACACTGCGCCAGGCCTATCGGGTGATCCGCCGGCCACAGGCGATCATCATCGCGACGGACGGCCTGTCCGATCCGTTCGACGGCGTGACCGGCGGCGGCAACGGCTTCGAGGTCGAGCTGTTCGTCGAGACCCCCGACATTGCGCCGGCCCATGCCGGCCCCCCGGGCGACATTGGACACCTCAGCCAGAGCTGGGCCTTCGAGCTGGTCAGCCATGTCGCCGGGACCGTCGCCAATGCCGGCGGGATCACCGCGCAGCTTGCCCGCCATGGCGTGCTGTCCATGGAACTGCCGGGCGTGAGCAAGTCGGCGGCGCTCGGCAGCCAGCTGCCGGCCGGTTTCGCCACGTCGGACGATTGTCTCGGCCTGCTCATCGGCTTGCCCGTGCCCGACTTCGCCGTGCGCATCGCGGACATGCCGCTCTCGCCGATCACCATGGTGCCGCTCACCCTGATCCGCGCGAACGAGCTCGAGGCGCTGCGGGCGGGCGGCGCCGATGCGCGCAAGGCGCTCGCCGAGCGGCGCGCCGCTGCCGGATTGCATCACGTCACCACCTTCGGGAGTTGATGGCGAGCAGCGAATGGCGAATGGGCGGGTGGCCGGCCCGCTCTGTGCACTCCTTCTGCAACGGCGCTCAGATGACGCCGCATCCCCATTCGCTATTGGCCACTCGCCATGAACCCGCAAAAACGCTTCGAACCTTTTTTCGGGAGGGCGCGACCCAAGGTCATCAGGAGCGGATCAACGCTCCCCACCAGAGAGGAAGATGACCATGACCCGCTTCAAGACCCTCGCAATTGCCGCCGCCGCTGCCGCCACCCTGTCGGTCGCCGCCGCTCCCAAGGCCGAGGCCCGCTATTTCCCGTGGGGTGCCGTTGCCGCCGGCGCCGTGGTCGGGGGCGCCGCCCTCGCCATTGCCGGCTCCCGCGCCTATGCCGAGCCGGCTCCGGTCTACGGTTATGGCGACTGCTACACTGCCCGCCGCTGGGTCGACACGCCCTATGGGCCGGCGCTGCGCCGCGTGCGCGTCTGCGAGTGATGCTGCCCGGCGATCCTCGCTCTGCATGAAAAAAGCCCCGGTCGCGCGACCGGGGCTTTTTCTATGGTGGGGGCGGGTGGCGAATAGCGAGCGGTGCGCGGAAGGCCGCACTGGAGACGCGCCAGCGGCTAAGCCCAATTCGCCATTCGCCACTCCCTATTCGCCGTCACATATGGATTGCGCGCTTGTCGACGGCGAGGGCCGCCTCCTTGACCGCTTCCGACATGGTCGGATGGGCATGGGTCGAGCGGGCGAGATCCTCGGCCGAGCCGCCGAACTCCATCAGCACCACCGCCTCGTGGATCATCTCGCCGGCGCCGGCGCCGACGATATGCACGCCCAGGACCTTGTCGGTGGTCGCATCCGCCAGCACCTTGACGAAGCCGTCGGTCGACCGGTTGGCGCGCGCACGGCCATTGGCGGTGAAGGGGAACTTGCCGACATTGTAGGCGATGCCCGCGGCCTTCAGGTCCTCTTCCGACTTGCCGACGGTCGCGACCTCCGGCGAGGTATAGACGACGCTCGGGATGCAGTCGTAGTTCACGTGGCCGGCCTTGCCGGCCAGGATCTCGGCCACCGCGATGCCCTCGTCCTCGGCCTTGTGGGCCAGCATCGGGCCGCGCACCACGTCGCCGATGGCATAGATGCCTGGCACGTTGGTGGCGAAGTGGTTGTCGATGACGACCCGGCCGCGCTCCATGGCGACGCCGGCCGCCTCCAGCCCGAGATTTTCCGTGAACGGCCGGCGCCCGATCGCCACCAGCACGACGTCGGCGTCGATGGTCTGCGCCTCGCCGCCGGCGGCCGGCTCGACGGTGAGGGTGACGCCCTTCTTCGCGGTCTTGGCGCCGGTCACCTTGGACGAGAGCTGGAAGGTGACGCCCTGCTTGCCGATGATGCGCTGGAACTGCTTGGCGACCTCGCCGTCCATGCCCGGCAGCACGCGGTCGAGATATTCGACGACGTGAACCTCGGCGCCGAGGCGCCGCCAGACCGAGCCGAGCTCCAGGCCGATGACGCCGGCGCCGATCACGACCAGCTTGCCCGGCACCTTGTCGAGCGCGAGCGCGCCTTCGGAGGAGACGATCTGCTTCTCGTCGATCGCGACGCCCGGCAGCGGCGTCACCTCGGAGCCCGTGGCGATCACGATGTTCTTGGTCTCGAGCTGCTGCTTCTTGCCGTCCTCGGCGGTCACCTCGACCTTGCCGGGGGCGAGGATGGTGCCGGTGCCGGTGAAGCTCTCGATCTTGTTCTTCTTGAACAGGAAGGCGACGCCGTTGACGTTGGCGTCCACGGTCTCCTGCTTGTGCGCCATCATCTGCTTCAGGTTCAGCTTCGGCTTGGCGACGTCGATGCCGAAGGCGGGGAAGCCGTGGCCGGCCTCGTGGAACAGTTCCGAGGCGTGCAGCAGCGCTTTCGACGGGATGCAGCCGATGTTCAGGCAGGTGCCGCCATGGGTCTTGCGCTTCTCGACGACCGCGACCTTGAGGCCGAGCTGGGCGGCGCGGATGGCGCAGACATAGCCGCCGGGGCCGGTACCGATGACGATGAGGTCGTAGGACATGAAGATGTGGTCTCCGATTGGACGGTATGGCGACGCTAGCGGCCGCCCGACACCGTGATGATGGATCCGGTCGTGTAGGAGGCTTCGTCCGACATCAGCCAGAGGACGGCGTTGGCGACCTCCTCGGCCGAGCCGCCGCGTTTCATCGGGATCAGCTCGCGGAACTGCTCGACGCGATCGGGCACGCCGGCGCTCGCATGGATCTCCGTGTCGATCAGGCCGGGGCGCACGGCATTGACGCGGATGCCTTCGGTCGCGACCTCCTTGGCGAGACCGATGGTGAAGCTGTCGATGGCGCCCTTGGACGCGGCATAGTCGACGAATTCGTTGGGCCCGCCCAGCACGGCGGCGACCGAGCTCAGATTGACGATGGCGCCGCCGGTGCCGCCACGGGCGGTCGACATGCGCTTCACCGCCTCGCGGGCGCAGAGGAACGAGCCGACGACGTTGATCGCCATCATGCGCGTCAGCCGCTCGGCCGAGAACTGTTCGACCCGCGCCTTGGTGTCGACCACGCCGGCATTGTTGATGAGGCCGGCGAGCGGCCCGAGGCGGTCCGCGGCGGCGAAGATGGCGAGCACGTCGGCTTCGACGGCGACGTCGCCGCGCACCGCGACCGCCGTGCCGCCTTTGGCCGTGATCGCCGCAACCACCGCGTCCGCGGCCCCGGCATTGGCGGTATAGTTGACCACCACGGCGTGGCCGCGCGCGGCCGCCATGATGGCGCAGGCGCGTCCTATGCCGCGGCTCGCTCCGGTAACGATGATGACGCCTTTTGCCATGCCGCTCGCTCGCTGGTTCTGCCGTCCGATGTGCTCAGGCTCAGCCGCGCACCGACAGCGGCGGATGGACCGGGTCGGTGGTGCGGCAGTCGCGCGTCGGCCGCGGCCGCGGATAGTCGCGCGACAGCGCGCAATAATAGCCCTCGCGGATCCGCCGGACCGTGACCTGCCGGTGCCGGCCCGACACTTCCAGGATGTCGATGTCGTCGGGACCGCGGGCGCCGACCGTCAGGCGTCGCGCGCCCGGCAGCCAGGACAGCTCGAAGGCCGTGCAGTTGCGATCGAACATGAAGCCGGCGGCGTCGACCACCAGGCAGGAAAAGGGGGAGGGCGCGTTGACCGCGTGGTAGGGCACCGCGCAGCCGGTCAGGGAAGCTGCCACCACGGCGAGGGCTGGCAGTCTCATGGCGCGGCTCCTTGCGTGTCGGGCAGGGCCGCGCCGAACGACCAGGCGTGGCCGAAGGGATCCTTCAACTGGCCGTAGCGCATGCCCCAGAACGTATCGGAAGCGGCCATGGTGACGGTGGCGCCGGCATCGCTCGCGCGCGCCATCACGCGGTCGACCTCGGCGGGGCTCGCCAGATTGACGTGGACGGTGACCGTCGTGCCGCCGAGGCTCTGCGGCGCCATCACGCCGGTGCCCACTTCCGGGAACTGATCCGACAGCATGATCTGCGCACCGAACACCTTGAGTGTGGCGTGGAGCACCCGCTCGCCGTCATCGGCCATCTGATGGAAGGCCTCGGTCGCTCCGAAGGCCTGTTCGTAGAAGGTGATGGCTTCGAGCCCGCCCGAAACCGTGAGATAGACCTCGATCGGAGGTTCGGTCGGGCTCTCTGCCATGATTGGTCCTTCGCGTTACAGATCCATCACGAGGCGCGCCGGATCTTCCAGGCTTTCCTTGACGCGGACAAGGAAGGTCACGGCCTCCTTGCCGTCGACGATGCGGTGATCATAGGACAGCGCAAGGTACATCATCGGCCGGACCTCGATCTTGCCGCCGACCACCACCGGCCGCTCCTGGATCTTGTGCATGCCGAGAATGCCCGACTGCGGCGCGTTCAGGATCGGCGTCGACATCAGCGAGCCATAGACGCCGCCATTGGAGATGGTGAAGGTGCCGCCCTGCATCTCGTCGATCTTGAGCTGGCCGTCGCGGGCGCGGCGGCCGAAATCGGCGATCGTCTTCTCGATGCCGGCAATGCCGAGCTGGTCGGCATCACGCACCACCGGCACCACCAGGCCCTTGTCGGTGCCGACGGCGACGCCGACATGGCAGAAGTTCTTGTAGATGATGTCGGTGCCGTCGATCTCGGCATTGACGGCGGGAATGTCCTTCAGCGCCTGCACGCAGGCCCGCACGAAGAAGCCCATGAAGCCGAGCTTCACGCCGTGCTTCTTCTCGAACAGGTCCTTGTACTGGCTGCGCAGCGCCATCAGCTGCGACATGTCGACCTCGTTGAACGTGGTCAGCATGGCCGCGGTGTTCTGCGCTTCCTTCAGGCGCCGGGCGATGGTCTGGCGCAGCTTGGTCATGCGCACGCGCTCCTCGCGCGGCGCATCGGCCGCCGACGGGGCCGGGCGCGCGGCGGCGGGGAGCCGGGCTGGGCGTCGGTGCGGCGGCCGGGGCCGCCGCTGCCTTGGCCGGCGCCGGAGCAGCGGCGCCCTCGGCGATCTGGCCGAGCAGGGCCTGCACGCCGACGGTCGTGCCGGAATCGGCGACGATCTCGCTTAGCGTGCCGGAGACGGGCGCGTTCACCTCGAGGGTCACCTTGTCGGTTTCCAGCTCGACCAGCGGTTCGTCCTGCTTCACGGCTTCGCCGGGCTTCTTGAACCACTTGGCGACGGTCGCTTCTGTGACCGATTCGCCGAGCGTCGGAACACGGATTTCGGTGGCCATTGGAATATCGTCCTCAACGAGAATGTGCGAACCCGGCCCGTCCGGCCGGGCGGGATCAGGCGAAAGCTTCGTCCAGGAAGGCCTGGAGCTGGGCGAGATGCCGCGACATCAGGCCGGTGGCGGTGGCCGCCGAAGCCGGGCGGCCGGCATAGCGGGCCCGCTTCGATTTCGAACCGGCCGTGCCGAGCACCCATTCGAGATAGGGCTCGACGAAGCTCCAGCCGCCCATGTTCTTGGGCTCTTCCTGGCACCAGACCACTTCGGCATTCTTGAAGCGGCCGATCTCGTGGGCGAGCGCCTTCAGCGGGAAGGGATAGAGCTGCTCGACGCGCATCAGATAGACATCGTCGATGCCGCGCTTGATGCGCTCCTCGTAGAGGTCGAAATAGACCTTGCCCGAGCACAGGACGACCCGGCGGATCTTCTTGTCCTCGACGAGCTTGGTCTCCTGGTTGGGGAGGATCTCGGCATCGTCCCACAAGACGCGGTGGAACGAGGTGCCGGTCTCCAGCTCGGCCAGGCGCGAGACCGCGCGCTTGTGGCGCAGCAGCGACTTCGGCGTCATCAGGATCAGCGGCTTGCGGATGTCGCGCTTCAGCTGCCGGCGCAGGATATGGAAATAGTTGGCCGGCGTGGTGCAGTTCGCGACCTGCATGTTGTCTTCCGCGCACATCTGCAGGAAGCGCTCGAGGCGCGCCGAGGAGTGCTCGGGACCCTGGCCCTCATAGCCGTGCGGCAGCAGGCAGACGAGGCCGGAGAGCCTCAGCCACTTGCGTTCGGCCGACGAGATGAACTGGTCGAACACGACCTGCGCGCCGTTGGCGAAGTCGCCGAACTGGCCTTCCCAGGCGACCAGGGCGTTCGGCTCGGCCAGGGTATAGCCGTATTCGTAGCCGAGCACCGCCTCTTCCGAGAGCATCGAGTTGATGACCTCGTATTTGGCCTGGCCCGGCGCGATGTTGTTCAGCGGCGTGTAGCGCGCTTCGGTCTCCTGGTCGATCAGCACCGAATGGCGCTGCGAGAAGGTGCCGCGCTCGCTGTCCTGGCCGGCGAGCCGGACGCGATGGCCCTCGGTCACCAGCGTGCCGAAGGCGAGCGCCTCCGCCGTCGCCCAGTCGAGGCCTTCGCCGGTCTCGATCATCTTGCGGCGGTTCTCCATGAACCGCTGGATCGTCCGGTGGGCGTTGAAATTGGCCGGCACCTTGGTGATCGCCTGGCCGATCTCGATGAGCTTGTCGCGGTCGACGCCGCTCGCGCCGCGCCGCGGATCGTCGTCGGTCGAGCCCGGCGACTTGACGCCCAGCCAGCGGCCGTCGAGCCAGTCCGCCTTGTTCGGCTTGTAGGACTGGCCGGCCTCGTATTCGCCGTCCAGCTTGGCGCGCCAGTCGGCCTTCATGGTGTCGAACTCGGCGCTGGTCACCACGCCTTCGCCGATCAGCTTCTCCGCATAGCGGTCGAGCGTCGACTTCAGGCCCCTGATCTTCTTGTACATCAGCGGCTGGGTGAAGCCCGGCTCGTCGCCCTCGTTGTGGCCGAAGCGCCGGTAGCACCACATGTCGATGACGACGGGCTTCTGGAACTTCTGGCGGAACTCGGTCGCCACCTTGGCGGCGAACACCACAGCTTCCGGATCGTCGCCGTTGACGTGGAAGATCGGCGCCTCGACCATCTTGGCGACGTCGGACGGATAGGGCGAGGACCGGCTGTAGCGCGGATAGGTGGTGAAGCCGATCTGGTTGTTGATGATGAAATGCACCGAGCCGCCGGTGCGATGGCCCTTCAGGCCCGACAGCCCGAAGCATTCGGCGACCACGCCCTGGCCGGCAAAGGCGGCATCGCCGTGGATCAGCAGCGGCAGCACCGCCGTGCGGTCCTCGGGCGGGCAGGCGTGCTGGTCCTGCTTGGCGCGCACCTTGCCGAGCACCACCGGGTTGACGATTTCCAGGTGCGAGGGGTTGGGCGTCAGCGAGAGGTGCACGCGGTTGCCGTCGAACTCGCGGTCGGACGAGGCGCCGAGGTGGTACTTCACGTCGCCGGAGCCCTCCACGTCGTCGGGGGCATAGGAGCCGCCCTTGAACTCGTGGAACAGCGCGCGGTGCGGCTTGCCCATCACCTGGGTGAGGGTGTTCAGGCGGCCGCGATGGGCCATGCCCATGACGATCTCCTTCACGCCCAGATTGCCGCCGCGCTTGATGATCTGCTCGAGCGCGGGGATCATCGATTCGCCGCCGTCGAGGCCGAAGCGCTTGGTGCCGGTGTAGCGCAGGTCGAGGAACTTCTCGAAGCCCTCGGCTTCCACCAGCTTCTGCAGGATGGCGCGCTTGCCCTCCTTGGTGAACGCGATTTCCTTGTCCGGACCCTCGATGCGCTCCTGGATCCACGCCTTCTGGGCGGGATCGGTGATGTGCATGAACTCGACGCCGAGCGTCTGGCAATAGGTGCGCTCGAGGATGGCGACCATCTCGCGGATCGACGCGAATTCCAGGCCGAGCACCTTGTCGATGAAGATCTTGCGGTCGTAGTCGGCCTCGGTGAAGCCGTAGGAGCGCGGATCCAGCTCCTCGTGCGTCTTGGGTGGGTCGAGGCCGAGCGGGTCGAGATTGGCGTGCAGGTGGCCGCGGGCGCGATAGGCCCGGATCAGCATCAGCGCGCGGACGGAATCACGGGTCGCCTGCTGGATGTCGGCTTCGGCGATCGGCCCGCCCTTGGGCGCTGCCGTATCGGCGGCCTTCGCCTTCAGCTTGTCGCCGATGGCCTTCTCGATCGCGGCCCAGTTGCCGTCGAGCGCCGAGATCAGCTCGCCATTGGCCGTGACCGGCCAGTTCGGCTTGGCCCAGGACGGGCCTTCGGCGTTCCTGGCGACATCGCGCGCATCGTCCCCGAGCGACTTGAAGAAAGCCTGCCACTCTGCGTCCACGGACGACGGATTGGCCTCGTAGCGGGCGTAGAGGTCCTCGATATAGGCGGCGTTGCCGCCATAGAGGAATGAGGTGAGCGCGATGGTCTCGTCTTGGCGTGCCATGATCGGTTCCTGCGGCGTTCTTCAGATGTCAGCGGCCGTCCCCCGGCCGGGCTGCGATAGAACGCCTAATGGCGTCTTCTTGCGTGGTGGAAATCGGCCGGAACCCGGCCGATTTCTGGTCAGTTCGGGGCGCTCTCGCGCCCCTTCGAGTCTCAGCGCTTCTTCTTGAGCACGTCGACGAGGGTCTTGCCGAGGCGGGCCGGCGAGGGCGAGACGCGGATGCCGGCCGCTTCCATGGCGGCGATCTTGTCCTCGGCGCCGCCCTTGCCGCCGGAGATGATCGCGCCGGCATGGCCCATGCGTCGGCCGGGAGGCGCCGTGCGCCCGGCGATGAAGCCGACCATCGGCTTCTTGCGCCCGCGCTTGGCCTCGTCCTTGATGAACTGCGCCGCGTCCTCCTCGGCCGAGCCGCCGATCTCGCCGATCATCACGATCGACGAGGTCTTCGGGTCGGCCAGGAACATTTCCAGCATGTCGATGAACTCGGTGCCCTTCACCGGGTCGCCGCCGATGCCGACCGCCGTCGTCTGGCCGAGGCCTTCCTGGCTGGTCTGGAACACCGCCTCGTAGGTCAGCGTGCCGGAGCGCGAGACGATGCCGACGCTGCCCTTCCGGAAGATGTTGGCCGGCATGATGCCGATCTTCGATTCGCCGGCGGTGACGATGCCCGGGCAGTTCGGCCCGATCAGCCGCGACTTGGAGCCTTCCAGCGCCCGCTTCACCCGGATCATGTCCTGCACCGGGATGCCCTCGGTGATGCAGACGATCAGCGGGATCTCGGCGTCGATCGCCTCGAGGATGGCGTCCGCCGCACCCGGCGGCGGCACATAGACCACCGAGGCGTCGGCGCCGGTCCTGTCGCGGGCTTCCGCGACCGTATCGAACACCGGCAGGCCGAGATGGGTCTGGCCGCCTTTGCCGGGAGCGACGCCGCCGACCATCTGCGTGCCGTAGGCGATCGCCTGCTCGGAATGGAACGTGCCGTTCTTGCCGGTGAAGCCCTGGGTGATGACCTTCGTCTTCTTAGTGATCAGAATGGACATTGAAGGCCCTCACTTCTTCGCCTTGGACTTCGCGCCGGCGGTCTTCTTGGCCGATGCGCTGCCCGATTTGGTGGATGCGGCCTTCGGCGCCGCGGCGGCCTTGGCCGCACCCTTCGCCGCGCCCTTGACTGGCGCCTTGCCCTTCACGGCGGGCTTGGCGACAGCCGCCTTGACGGCCGCGGTCTTGGCCGCGGCCTTGCCGGCAGCCGCCTTGGTGGCCGGAGCCTTGGTGGCCGGCGCCTTGGCCGCGGCCGGCTTGGCGCCGTCCTTCCTGGCCTTGGCCGCCTTCGCAGCCGGTGCCTTCGCAGCGGCGGCCTTGGCAGGCGCCTTGGTGGCCGGAGCCTTGGTCAGAGCCGCCTTGGCGCCGGTCTTCTTGGCCGGGGCGGCCTTGGCCGGGGCCGCGACATCCTTGCCGTTGACGGCGGCGACGATCTTCTGGGCGGCATCGTCCAGGTCGTCGGCGGGGATGACGTTGAGGCCGGAGGCGCGGATGATCGCCTTGCCTTCCTCGACATTGGTGCCTTCCAGGCGCACCACCAGCGGCACTTCCAGGCCGACCGTCTTGACCGCGGCGATGACGCCGCGGGCGATGACGTCGCACTTCATGATGCCGCCGAAGATGTTGACCAGGATGCCCTTCACCTGCGGATCGGCGGTGATGATCTTGAACGCCGCGGTGACCTTCTCCTCGCTCGCGCCGCCGCCGACATCGAGGAAGTTCGCCGGCTCCTCGCCGTAGAGCTTGATGATGTCGAGCGTCGCCATGGCAAGGCCCGCGCCGTTGACCATGCAGCCGATCGTGCCGTCGAGCGCGATATAGGCGAGGTCGTATTTCGACGCCTCGATCTCCTTCTCGTCCTCCTCGGTCTCGTCGCGCAGCTCCATCACGTCGGGGTGGCGGTAGAGCGCGTTGGAGTCGAACGACACCTTGGCGTCGAGCACCTTCAGCTTGTCGTCCTTGGTGACGATCAGCGGGTTGATCTCCAGCATCGCCATGTCCTTGGCGACGAAGGCCTTGTAGAGGATGCCCGCGACCGTCTCGGCTTGTCTTGCGAGGTCGCCGGACAGGCCGAGCGCCTTGGCCACGGTGCGGCCGTGATGCGGCATGAAGCCGGTCGCCGGATCGATCGAGAAGGTCTTGATCTTCTCGGGCGTCTTGTGGGCGACCTCCTCGATGTCCATGCCGCCCTCGGTCGAGACGACGAAGGCGGTGCGGCCGGTCTCGCGATCGACCAGCATGGAGAGGTAGAATTCCTTGGCGATGTCCGAGCCGTCCTCGATATAGAGGCGGTTGACCTGTTTGCCAGCCGGGCCGGTCTGGATGGTCACGAGCGTTGCGCCCAGCATCTGCTTGGCGAAGGCCTCGACCTCCTCGATCGACTTGGCGAGCCGCACGCCGCCCTTGTCGCCCGCCGACTTCTCCTTGAACTTGCCCTTGCCGCGGCCGCCGGCATGGATCTGGGACTTCACCACCCAGAGCGGGCCGCCGAGCTTCTTGGCGGCGGCCTTGGCCTCCGACGGCTTGAAGATCGCAATGCCGTTGGAGACCGGCGCCCCGAACTCCTTCAGGAGCGCTTTCGCCTGGTATTCATGGATGTTCATCGCATCTCTCGCTTGGCGGTCCTGCCGCGTGGGTTTTTGAGGAGCCGGCCGCGGCGCCCGGTGGCGGCCGCCGCGTCATACCGAGGTCTTCAGTAACCGGCTTGCGTGACGTCTTATTTCGCCAGGTCCGGGGCGATGGTCTTGCAGGCCTCGACGAGGCCCTTCACCGAGGCGACCGACTTGGCGAACATCTCCTGCTCGCCCTTGTCGAGGTCGAACTCGACGATCTTCTCGACGCCGCCGGCGCCGATCAGCACGGGCACGCCGACATACATGTCCTTCACGCCATACTGGCCGGTGAGATAGGCGGCCGACGGCAGGACGCGCTTCTTGTCCTTCAGGTAGCTCTCGGCCATGGCGATGGCGGAGGCGGCCGGCGCATAGAAGGCCGAGCCGTTGCCGAGCAGGGCGACGATCTCGCCGCCGCCCTTGCGGGTGCGCTCGACGATGGCATCGAGCTTGTCCTGGGTCAGCCAGCCCGACTTGACGAGCTGCGGCAGCGGCACGCCGCCGACCGTCGAATGGCGCACCATCGGCACCATGTCGTCGCCGTGGCCGCCGAGCGTCCAGGCGTGGATGTCCTTGATCGACACGCCGGTCGCCTCGGCGAGGAACAGCTCGAAGCGCGAGGAGTCGAGCACGCCGGCCATGCCGACGACCTTGTTGGCCGGCAGGCCGGAGAACTTCTGCAGCGCCCAGACCATGGCGTCGAGCGGATTGGTGATGCAGACCACGAAGGCGTTCGGGGCATATTTCTTGATGCCGGCGCCGACCTGTTCCATGACCTTCAGGTTGATGCCGAGCAGGTCGTCGCGGCTCATGCCCGGCTTGCGCGGCACGCCGGCGGTGACGATGCAGACGTCGGCGCCCTCGATGGCCTCATAGGTGCCGGTGCCGGAGAGCTGGGCGTCGAAACCTTCGACCGCGGAAGCCTGCGCGATGTCGAGCGACTTGCCCTTCGCGGTGCCTTCGGCGATGTCGAACATCACGATGTCGCCGAGTTCCTTGATGCCGGCGAGAAGTGCCAGGGTGCCGCCGATCTGGCCGGAGCCGATCAGTGCGATTTTCTTGCGCGCCATGGGGAGGTCTTTCGATGGACTGGTTACCGGGGCGGGAGGTCCCGCATGACCGCTTCGATATCCACAATCTCAGGCCGGATTCAAGCTGGGTATCCGGATGATTTGCAGGATATTGCAGCGGCGGCGAAAGGCAGGTGCGGCGAACCGCGGCCGGGATGTGAAAGACCAAAGATGGCAATGATTTGGTGCGGCGCAGCGCGATCGCGCCGCGCGCCTTGCGCATCGCAGGCGCGGCCGTCAAAAGATCGTGACGGCCGGTTGGCCGGCAGGATGTCTGCGGAAATGACGTCTGACAAATTTCAAAAAATGTAAATTGTCAGAGACGAGACCGCCCGTTCGACGAGGTCAGGCCAGGAACTCGACCTCGCCCTTGGCCAGCCGGTAATAGGCGCCGACGATGGCCACGGCACCGGTCCGCACCAGTTCCGCGACGACCGGACCCGCGGTCCGGAGACGTTCGACGGTCCGGCGCACATTTTCGCGCCCGGCATTGTCGATGAAATCGCCGGCATGGCCGCGCGCGGCGATCGCGGCTGGCAGGATCGGCTCGATCATCCGGCCGATGACACCGGGAAAGGTGGCGTTCCGGGCGACGACGTCGCAGGCGGCGGCCACCGCGCCGCAGCGCTCGTGGCCGAGCACGACGATCAGCGGCGATTTCAGCACGGCCGCTCCATATTCGAGCGTTCCCATGGCCGCGGTGTCGACCATGTTGCCGGCATTGCGGACCACGAAGAGTTCGCCGAGCCCGAGGCCGCCGAAGACGAGCTCGGGCGGCACGCGACTGTCCGAACAGCTGAGGACCGTCGCCCAGGGAGCCTGCGCGGCGCTGAGCTCCTGCCGCCGCGTCGCAAGGTCAGCCACGCAGGACTGGGGCGTGTCGACGAAGCGGCGATTGCCGGCCTTCAGCTGATCCAGCGCCCGGTCGGGGGTGATGCCCGTTGCCGGTCCCTCGGCCGCCCTGGCTGCGGCGGTCGGCGACAGGTGATGAAGTGCCGCGAGCGCGCCCAACGCGCCGAGACCGAGGACGTTGCGGCGGGTCTGCCTGAAGGTGGCGCAGGTTTCGCACATGATGGTATCCGGGTTGCCCATGCGGGGCGGCGCGTCGACCGTCGAGCGCTGGCAAATTGTGGCGGATGCAACCTTACCGATAGGTGAGCGCGCACCGCACCCGCTCAGCCCGGAACACCGGACTTGCCGCCGCCGCGCGCCGGCCGGATCGCGCGGCGTTTGGAGCCTATCGGACGTCGCCGCTGAGCCTGTTCATGGAGCGCGACGTCGGCTGCGGCTGTCGGCCCCGCCTCACACGGCGCCGGCGACGAGCGCGCGCACCACGACGCGGGCCATCAGCGCGGCCCGCGCCTCGACCTGGGCGCGCGTCAGGTCGCGCGTCTCCATGACGAGGGCGGGGTGGATGAAGCGCTGCATGGCGTCGGCGACGAAGGTGACCGCCCTTTCCTCGTCGCGGATGCGGAACGGCCCGGGCTCCAGCCCCTCGTCGACGATGGCGGCCAGAAAGGCGCGCAGGCGCGCCCGGTGGGCCATAATGCTGTCGCGCCGGCCCTCCCAGAAGCTGGCATAGGCGCCGTAGATGGCCGCGTCCCGGTCGAGGCCGTCGCGCTGGGCCTTGGCCCAGGCGGTCAGGAAACGCTCCAGCTTGTCGTCGGCAGGGTCTGGCGCATTGGCGATGTCGCCGAGCGTCAGCTCCACCGAGCGCGTCCAGGCCACGACCACGGCCTCGACGAGGCCGGCTTTCGAGGGAAAGAAGCGGTAGACGTTGGCATGGCTCATGCCGGCCTCGCGCGCGACCGCCACCACCGTCACCTTGTCCGGTCCGAACCTGCGGATGTGCTCGGCGGCAATGGCGATGAGCCGGGCCTCGACCCGGTCCTCGGCGGGCGGCGCGGCGGGGCGCCGGTAGCTGTCAGCGCGGCGTGCCACGGGCGGCCTTCAGGTCCTGGATGAGGTCGATCTGCATGGTCTGGATTTCGGCGAGCCGTTCCCATTGCCGGTTCAGGAGATGGTCGATCTTCTCGTGCAGGTTGCGGATTTCCAGCTCGGCCTTCAGGTTGACCCGATAGTCGTTCTCCGAGCGCCTGCGGTCCTTCGCCTCCTGCCGCTGCTGGCTCATCATGATGATCGGCGCCTGCACGGCGGCGAGACAGGACAGGACGAGGTTGAGCAGGATGAACGGATAGGGATCGAAGGCCCCGGTCCCGATCGCGACATTGGTCGCCATCCAGATGCCGAGAACCCCGAAGAAGACGATGATGAAGGTCCACGAGCCGCCGAACGAGGCGACACGATCGGCGACGCGCTCGCCGAAGGTGCGGCCGGCATCGATGTCGGTCTCGACATTGACCGACAGGATGTCCTGGTTCTTCAGGCTCGCCACCACCTCGCTTTCGAGCCTGGTCAGTTCGTTGCGCTCGGCCCGCAGCAGATCCTCCACATAGCGGCCGCGATAGGCGGCGAGCGCGGTGCGGTCGACGAAATCGTCCGGCTTGATGTCCGGAAAGTCCTTCAGGATCCGCTCGGCAAGGCCCGGCCGGATCAGCGCGAAGCGAATGGCGTTGCCGGCGGCGATGCGATGGCCGGTGATCGGGCAGACCTGGCCCGGGGGCGGTGCGTCCTGGTCGGTCGTGCGGCTCATGGATCCCCCGAATCGGGCGGGCGCCTGCCGACGGGTATAGCGCGCCGCGCATCGGCGGGCTGCAAGCGCCCGGGACGCGTCCTGAGCAGGGCCCGGCGGAGTTCGGCAGGAAAACGCCGCAGCCCCGGCATTGGATCCGTCAGGTCTCGACGAGGCCGCCGGTATCGGCCGAGGGTTCGTCACGCCGGCCATGCGGCGCGGCGAGATAGTCCTCCGAGCGCATTTCGATGAGCCGCGAGGCGGTCCGGTTGAACTCGAACACCTCGAAGCCCTCGTCGGAGAGATAGAGGCCCGGCGGCTCGGCATCGGCGCTCGCCACCAGCTTGACGTGATTGTCGTAGAGCGCGTCGATCAGGGTGATGAACCGTTTGGCTTCGTTGCGCCGGCCAAGGCCGCGCATGACCGGAATGCCGTCGATCAGCACCGTGTGATAGGCGTGGGCGATGGCGAGATAGTCGGAGGCGCCGAGCGGCTTCTCGCAGAGGTCGGAGAACGAGAAGCGGGCGACCCCGTGGGCCTGGCGCGGTACCGGAACGTGCCGGCCCTTGACGATCAGCTCGCCAGCCGTCGCGTCGGCGCCGCCGATCAGCTTGGTCCAGGCCTCGTCCATGGCCCGATCGGCCGCGGGTCCCGTCGGCACGGTCCAGACCGGCTGGCCGGCGAGCTTTTCCAGGCGGAAATCGGTGCGCGATTCCAGCTTGATCACCGCCATCTTCTGTTCGAGCAGGGCGATGAAGGGCAGGAACAGCGCCCGGTTCAGGCCGTCGCGGTAGAGCTCGGAGGGCACCACGTTGGAGGTCGCGACCACCACCACGCCCTCGGCGAAGAGGCGCGTGAACAGCCGGCCGAGGATCATCGCGTCGGCAATGTCGGTGACGGCGAACTCGTCGAAGCAGAGGAGCCAGGCCTCTTCGGCCAGCTCGGCGGCGACCGGTCCGATCGGATCGTCGCCCTTGACCTCGCCCGTCTTCAGCTTCTGGCGATAGGCGTGGATGCGCTCGTGCACGTCGGCCATGAATTCGTGGAAATGGGCGCGGCGCCTGCGGCGGACCGGGCTCGAGGCCATGAACAGGTCCATCAGCATGGTCTTGCCGCGGCCGACCTCGCCCCAGATGTAGAGGCCGGTCACCGGCTCGCGCTTTTCGCCGCGCGAGAACAGCCAGGCCAGCGCCGAGGACTTGCGGCGCGTCAGACGGTAGTCGGCAAGCTCTTCGTTGAGACGGTTGAGCCGCTTCGCCACCGCGGCCTGCGCTGCGTCGAACGAGATCTCACCGGCATCGACGAGCGCCTGGTAGCGGGATAGCGTATCGGCCATGGGCCCCAGCCAATAGCGGGCCGGGAAAAGCGCCGCAAGTCACGGTCGTGCGAAGCGCCAAATCATTGTGCTGCAGGGCAGGATTGCCTATTTAAGAAGTGTTCTACCTCTTTTGTCGGACACGGCCTCCGTTGCGTCGCGGCGCGCGGTTTCGTAAACAGGCGCCTGAATTCAGGTGGCCGTCCGATACGGCCAGCGATGAGGACCTTGAGCTGCCATGGCCGAACCGAAGCCGATCACCGTGCGCCCGCTGTCGCCGCACCTGCAGATCTACCGGCCGATGCTGACGATGATGATGTCGATCGTGCACCGCATCACCGGCGGCGCGCTGTTCTTCGGCACGCTCATCCTGGTCTGGTGGCTGGTCGCCGCCGCCTCGGGTCCGGCGGCCTATGCCACCTTCCAGTGGTTCGCCGGCTCGTTCATCGGCCGCCTCGTGCTGTTCGGCTATACCTGGGCGCTGTTCCACCACATGCTGGGCGGCATCCGGCACTTCATCTGGGACACCGGTCGCGGCTTCGGCCCGCAGGAGCGCGAGTGGCTGGTGCGCGCCAACCTGATCGGTTCGGTGGTGCTGACGATCCTGACCTGGATCGTCGCCTATGCGGTGCGCGGCGGATTCTGAGGGAAAAAGCGATGTCCGACGAAATCATGTCGCAGCTCAAGCCGTCCATGCGCACTCCGCTCGGCCGCGTGCGCGGCCTCGGCTCGGCCCGATCCGGCACCGAACATTTCTGGCTGCAGCGGGTCACCGCGGTCGCCAACATCCCGCTCTCGCTGTTCGTCGTCGGCCTGATCATCGCGACGGCCGGCAGCAACTATTCGGCGGTGAAGGCGACGCTCGGCGCGCCGATCGTGGCGATTCCGCTGATCCTGTTCATCATTTCGGCCGCCTACCACATGCGCCTCGGCATGCAGATGATCATCGAGGACTATGTGCCGGCCGAGGGCCCGCGCATCGTCCTCCTGCTCGCCAACACCTTCTTCTCGGCGATCGTGGGGCTCGCTTCGATCTTTGCCGTGCTGAAACTGTCCTTCGGCGTCTGATCCGCCGCCGCATCTCTTCGTTATCAAGGGGCCGGGCGCTGCTCGCGCCGGCCCTTGTGCCGCCACCAGGAGCATCGTGCCATGGCCGAAGCCGCCGCAGCCGCCATCAATGGCCGCGCCTACGACATTACCGACCACACCTATGACGTCGTCATCGTGGGCGCCGGCGGCGCGGGCCTGCGTGCTGTCGTCGGCTGCGCCGAGGCCGGGCTGAAGACCGCCTGCATCTCCAAGGTGTTCCCGACCCGCTCGCACACGGTCGCGGCCCAGGGCGGCATTTCCGCCTCGCTCGGCAATATGGGCGAGGACGACTGGCGCTGGCACATGTACGACACCGTCAAGGGGTCGGACTGGCTCGGCGACCAGGACGCGATCGAATATCTGGTGCGCAACGCCCCGGCCGCGGTCTACGAGCTCGAGCACTGGGGCGTGCCGTTCTCGCGCACCGAGGCGGGCAAGATCTACCAGCGCCCGTTCGGCGGCATGACCACCCATTACGGCAAGGGCACGGCCCAGCGCACCTGCGCCGCCGCCGACCGCACCGGCCATGCCATCCTGCACACGCTCTACGGCCAGGCGCTGCGCCACAATGCCGAGTTCTTCATCGAATATTTCGCCATCGACCTGATGATGTCCGAGGACGGCCGCTGCCTCGGCGTCGTCGCGCTGAAGATGGACGACGGCACGCTGCACCGCTTCCGCGGCCGCCAGACGGTGCTCGCCACCGGCGGCTATGGCCGCGCCTATTTCTCGGCGACCTCGGCCCATACCTGCACCGGCGACGGCAATGCCATGGTGCTGCGTGCCGGCCTGCCGCTGCAGGACATGGAGTTCGTGCAGTTCCACCCGACCGGCATCTACGGCTCGGGCTGCCTGATCACCGAGGGGTCGCGCGGCGAGGGTGGCTATCTCACCAATTCCGAAGGCGAGCGCTTCATGGAGCGCTATGCCCCCTCGGCCAAGGACCTCGCCTCGCGCGACGTCGTCTCGCGCTCCATGACCATGGAGATCCGCGAGGGCCGGGGCGTCGGCAAGAACAAGGACCACATCTACCTGCACCTCGACCATCTCGACCCGAAGATCCTGCACGAACGCCTGCCGGGCATTTCGGAAAGCGCCAAGATCTTCGCCGGCGTCGACGTCACCAAGGAGCCGATCCCGGTCATCCCGACCGTCCACTACAATATGGGCGGCATCCCCACGAACTATCACGGCGAGGTCTATACCAAGAAGGGCGGCGATCCCGACGCCATCGTCCCCGGCCTGATGGCGATCGGCGAGGCGGCCTGCGTCTCCGTGCACGGCGCCAACCGGCTCGGCTCCAACTCGCTCATCGACCTCGTCGTGTTCGGCCGCGCCGAGGGCCTGCGCGCCGCCGAGACGGTGGTGGCGGGCGAGAAGCACCAGGACCTGCCGAAGGACGCCTCCGAGCTGGCGCTGTCGCGCCTCGACAAGCTGCGCCACGCCTCGGGCGGCACGCCGACGGCCCAGCTGCGCGCCCGCATGCAGGGCATCATGCAGTCGAACTGCGCGGTGTTCCGCACCGGCGAGGTGCTGGAGGAGGGCCAGAAGCTGATCCACGAGGTCTGGCAGGGGTCGTCCGACATCCGCACCACCGACCGGTCGCTGGTCTGGAATTCCGACCTGATCGAGACGCTCGAATTCGACAACCTGATCTCCCAGGCGGTCGTGACCATGGATTCGGCGGCCAACCGCAAGGAAAGCCGTGGCGCCCATGCGCGCGAGGACTATGCCGAGCGCAACGACAAGGAATGGATGAAGCACACCCTGGCCTTTGCCGACGACGCCGCCAAGACGGTGACGATCGACTATCGGCCGGTGCATACCTACACCATGACCAACGACATCCAGTACATCGAGCCCAAGGCCCGCGTGTACTGACATTCTCCGCATCCTGCGGTTACGTTATCGGGCTGGCCGGAGCGCCGGCCCGATGGCTTTCCGGGGCCGGCCCGCAGCATTGAAACAGCCCGGCCATGAGCGGCCCGCGCGCGTGCCGTCATTGGGACATATTGGCACGGCGAAATGGATGCGACCGACCTCGGAGCGCCCATGCGCCGCCTCGCCCGCCCCTTCATCGTCCTGGCCGCCCTCGTCATCCTGGTCGAGACCTGGCTCTGGGAGCGCATCGGACCCTGGCTCTGGCGCCTCGTCGCGCTCCTGCCCTTCGCCCGGCTGAAACAGGCCCTGCACGACTGGCTGACCCGGCTGCCGCCCTATGCGACGCTCGGCGTCTTCGTCGTGCCGGTCCTGGTGCTGATCCCGTTCAAGCTGGCGGGCCTCGCGTTGATCGCGCGCGACCATTTCATCCTCGGCTGCGGCGTGTTCTTCCTCGCCAAGGTGGTCGGGGTCGGCCTCGAAGCCTTCCTGTTCGAGGCCTGCAAGCCGAAGCTCCTGGAGATCCCGACCTTCGTGCGGCTCTACGACATGTGGAACCGCTGGGTGGTCTGGGCCCACGGGCTGGTCGACCCGGTGAAGCGCCGGCTGCAGGCCTATACCCGGGTGATCCGGGGCGGCCGCGGCGGGCGCGCGTTCCGTCTGCTCCTGCGCTTCCGCCGCATCCGCCGCGAGCGGGCTCACCTGGCCGGCGCGGCCGGCCAGGCTTGAGCCGGCTTTACCGGATCAGCGGGCAGCCGCCGTCGGCGGCGGGCCGGAAGGCATCGTCCGGCCGGATATGCTCGATCGGCTTGTAGTAGTCCCACGGACGGGTGCTCTCGCCGGGCGACTTCACCTGGAACAGGGTGAGCGGATAGAGCACGCGCCCGTCGGCACGGATCGAGCCGGTCTGTCCAAAATATTCGACCGGACGGGCGCGCATGCGCGCGGCGACCGCGTCGGGGTCGAGCGAATCCTCGGCCTGGACGGCTTTCAGGTAATGCATGATCGAGGCATAGACGCCGGCCTGTTCGGTGGTCGGCATGCGCTGCGTCCTGGCGAAGAAGCGCGCCGACCAGGCGCGCGTCGCCTCGTCCCGGTCCCAGTAGAAGCTGTCGGCGAGCAGCATGCCCTGGGTCACGCCGAGCCCGATGGAATGGACGTCGGAGAGGTAGACGAGGAAGGCGACGAGCTTCTGCCCGCCTGAGACGATGCCGAACTCGTTGGCCTGCTTGATGGAATTGATCAGGTCCGAGCCGCTGTTGAGGAGTGCGACCACCTGTGCCTTGGCGCTCTGGGCGGCGAGCAGATAGGAGGCCATGTCGCCGGCATTGAGCGGATGGAAGGCGCTGCCGACGATCTGTCCGCCCGAGCCGGTGATGAAGGTCGTCGCGTCGCGCGCCAGCGCCCGTCCGAACGCATAGTCCGCCGCGATGAAAAACCAGGTCTTGCCGCCCGTGCCGGTGACGGCGCGCGCGATCGCCTTCGACAGGGCATAGGTGTCGGCGTGCCAGGCGGTGCTGTAGGGCGAGCAGGCCTTGCCGGTCAGGTCCGAGGTTGTGCCCTGCATCAGCGTGATGCGCCGGGCGCTGCGGCCGATCTCCTGCACGGCCAGGGCGACCGAGGAGACCGGCACGTCGGCGATCGCGTCGACGCCGTCCTCGTCGAACCAGCGCCGCGCCAGCGCCGCTCCGATATCGGGCTTGTTCTGGTGGTCGCCGGAGACGATCTCGATCCGCACGCCGTTGACGGCGCCGCCCATGTCCTCGACCGCAAGCTGCGCGGCCACCACCGATCCCCGGCCGCCGAGATCGGCGTAGGGGCCGCTCATGTCGTTCAGCACGCCGATGCGGATCGTCGGCTTGTCGATGCGTGCGGCGGCCGGCGCGGCCGCGGCCGCCGCCAGCATGAACGCGCATGCAACGAGAGATGCCAGTTTTCGCCTTCTCATGTCTTCAGTCCCCCTTGGCTTGGTTGGCTCTGTATTCGGCCGCCTGGCGCGCATCGATGAGGCCGTCGGCCAGCTCGCGCGCAACCAGGGCGGGGTCGCGCTTTGACGGATCGCCATAGCCGCCGCCGCCGGCCGTCTCGATGATCAGGCGGTCGCCGGCGCGAAGCGGGAAATTGCCTTTCGAGGGCAGGGAGAGAGACTCGCCGGCGCGCTCGACGGTGAACCGCGACGGCTCGCCCGGCTGGCCGCCGAACAGCCCCCAGGGCGCGATCTTGAAGCGGTCCGAATAGGAGTTGAACGAGACCTCGTCGTCGAGGATGCGGTAGACGCGTCGCGCGCCCATGCCGCCGCGGCGTTCGCCGGCGCCGGCGGAGCCGCGGCGCAGCGCATATTCCTCGACGCGCAGGAAGGGGTAGTCCAGCTCGAGCGACTCGACGGGCACGTTGGAGCAGTTGCCGACATAGCCGTCGACGACATCGGCGCCGTCCGCGCCGGCCGAGGCGCCCCAGCCGCCGCCCACCACCTCCATGTAGACGCGGTAGCGGTCGGCGGACATGTGGCCCATGCCGATCGCGTTGGTCGTGTCGTGGCCCGAGCACAGCACGCGATCCGGCACCACCTCCGCCATGGCCCGCATGATGACGTTGTAGACCCGGTGGCAGGCATTGTTCCTGGCGCGCACCGCCCGCGGCTGGCTCGGATTGAGGAAGCTGCCATAGGGCACGTCGACCGTGCGGATCGGCCGATAGAGCCCGTCATTGACCGGGATGTCGCCGCCGCCGAGCAGGATGCCGATGGCGCCATAGGCGGCGGAGATCGTCGAGGCGAGGGGGGAATTGATGATCCCCTTGGTCTGGTCGGCGCTGCCGGCGAAGTCGAGCGCCAGGTTGTCGCCGTCCACGACGATCTTCACCGCGACCTTCAGCCGCTCGTCGGTGAAGCCGTTGTCGTCGACGAAATCCTCGGCCCGATAGGTGCCGTCGGGGATCGCCAGGATCGCCTGCCGGGCCAGCCGTTCCGAATAGTCCTGGAGCTCGCCGACGCCGGCGAGCACCATGTCCTCGCCGAAGCGCTCGATCATTTCGATGAAGCGCGCCTCACCGGTCCGGTTGGCGGCGATCTGGGCGTAGATGTCGCCCATGACCTCGTCGGGCGGGCGCACATTGATGCGGATGAACTGCTCGAGCAGGCCTTCGCCGAGATCGCGGTCGAAGTCGAAGCGCGTCAGCGGGATCCGCAGGCCTTCGGAATAGACGTCGGTCGCGCCGGCATTGGGTCCTGCGGCGCCGCCGCCCACGTCGATATGGTGGCCGAGCGAGGCGCTGAAGGCGACCAGCCTGTCGCGATAGAAGATCGGCGTGAACAGGACGATGTCGTTGAGATGCTGCGCGCCGCTATAGGGATCGTTGGTGATCAGGCCCTCGTTCGGGCGGATGGTCGACAGGTCGAAGCGCCGGGCGAAGGCCTGGAACACCATGCCGAAGGAGTTCATGTGGATCGGGCAGAACTGCGCCTGCGCGACGATCCGTCCGTTGCGGTCGAGCAGCGAGGTGGAGCAGTCGCGCGCCTCGCGGATGATCGTCGAATAGGCCGATCGAACCAGCCTTTCTCCCATCTCCTGCGCGATGCCGTGCAGTCCGTTGCTGATGATGTTGAAGCTGGCCTGGTCGATGGACGCGGACATCGGCATCACCTTTCGTCGGCAAGAATGAGGGCGCCGCTGGCGTCCACCGTCGCCGCCCAGCCGGGCGGCACCAGCGTCGTGGCCGTGGGCTCTTCGATGATGGCGGGGCCGGCGACGGCCGCCCCCGGCCCGAGATCCGCGCGCCAGAGGAACCGGCATTCGGCGGTGGCGCCGCGGTAGTGAATGGCGCCGCGATCGACCTCGGGACCGGCCTTGCCGTCGGTCGGCGGCCGGGTGAGCAGCCGCATCACTGCGTTGCCGGTCGGCACCGTGCTGGTGAGCTGCAGCGTGACGATCTCCACCTTGCCGGAGGCCGCCGCCGTGCCGTAGCGCGCGGCATGGGCGGCCCTGAACAGGTCCAGCACATAGGCCTGTCCCTCCGCTGCGAGGCGCTCGAGGTCGAGGCCGGAGACGAGCTCGAAGCCCTGGCCGGTGAAGCGCATTTCCAGCTCGTGCTGGAAGACGATCTCGTCCGCCCGGCGGCCAAAGCCGGCGAATTCGGCGACCGCCTTGTCCTTCATCCGGGCGAAGGCGGCGGCGACATCCCGGGTGACGGAATCGCCGACCGGGATGAGGTTGGTCTCGCGGTAGACCCGCTTGAGATCGGCGACCAGCAGGCCGAGCGCGGAGAACAGGCCGGGATAGGGCGGCACGACGACGCGCCGGACCTTGAGCTCCTCGGCCGCGAGCGCGCCGATCATCGGCCCCATGCCGCCGAAGGCGTAGATGGCATAGTCCTTCGGATCGTGGCCGCGCTGCACCGAGACGAGCCGGATGCCGCGGCTGACATGCGCCACCCCGATGTCGACCATGGCCTGCGCCATGGCCTGCGGCGGCGTCTGCGTCGGCGTTCCCAATTCGCGCAAGGCTGCGCGCGCCCGGTCGGGATGCAGCGTCATGCGCCCGCCGAGGAACCGCTGCGGCCGGATCCAGCCGAGCTCGACCAGCGCGTCGGTCAGGGCGGGTACGGTGCCGCCATGGCCATAGCAGGCCGGTCCTGGCCGGGCGCCGGCCGACCGTGGGCCGACCTGCAGCATGCCGCCCGCGTCGATCCAGCCGAGGCTGCCGCCGCCGGCGCCGACATTGGCGATGTCGATTCCAGGCAGGCCGACCGGCAGGCCATCGACCGCCGTCTCCGTGGTCATGCCGGCGGTTCCGCCCGAAATCAGGCAGATGTCGGAGCTCGTGCCGCCGACATCGAGAGTGATGACGTTGCGGTCGCCGATCACCTCCGCCATGCGGACGGCACCGATCACGCCGGCCGCCGGTCCGGAATTCAGCATTTCCACGCCGCGGGCGCGCGAGACCTTGCTCGGCAGGACGCCGCCCGAGGATTGCATGACGAAGAGGTTGCAGGCCGGCGCGCCGGTCGTCAGATGCCGCTCGAGCCGCTCCAGATAGCGCCCGACCAGCGGCACGAGATAGGCCGCCATGGCGGTGGTCGAGGCGCGCTCATATTCCCGGAAGGTCGGCAGGACCTCGGCGGACAGCACGACCGGCAGGTCCGGATAGCGCGCGGCGATGATGTCGCGGATCCGGGTCTCGTGGGTCGCCGAGCGATAGGCATGCAGCAGGCAGACCGCGAGCGCTTCCGGCCGTTCCTGCTCCATCAGCCGGTCGATCGTCGCGATCAGGGCGGCCTCGTCGAGCGGCTGGACGATGCTGCCGGTGTGGTCGATCCGCTCGACGGCCTCGATGGAGAGGTTCGGCGGAACCAGCGGCGTCGGCTTCCGGCAGGCGATCGCATAGACGTTCGGGCGCAATTGCCGCTGCAGCGCGAGCACGTCGCGGAAGCCGGCGGTGGTCATGAGCGCCGCCTTGCAGCCCTTGCGCTCGATCACCGCATTGGTCGCCACGGTCGAGCCGTGAAACAGCTCGTTCAACTGCGTCAGATCGGACTTCAGCGCCTCGCCGAGACCGTTGATGACGCCAGCCGAGGCGTCATGGGGCGTCGAGGGCACCTTGTGGCTGTGGACCACGCCGTCCTCTATCCAGATGAGATCGGTGAACGTTCCCCCGACCTCGATCGCCATCTTGACCATCGTTTGCCTTCCAGATTCTGGGCACTCAAAGGGATTGCGGCCGCGCGCGCTCGCGGCCGCTCGCTTCAGCCGATCGCGGTCGGGCCGAAGGCACGTGCAGGCACTGCGTGATCCGCGCGGCTAGGACCGGTACCAGTCCCAGGCGGCACCGGAGCGGTAGCGGGTGATCTGCTTGACATCGAGATAGCCGGCGAGGCCCCAGCGCCCGAGCTCGCGGCCGAAGCCGCTGTGCTTCCGGCCGCCCCAGGGCGCCTCGACGAAGGTCGGCTGCGAGCAGTTGATCCAGACGATGCCGGCATCCAGCGCCTCGGCGACGCGGTCGGCCCGGACGGTGTCGGCCGTCAGCACGGCGGCGGCCAGGCCGAAGCGGCTGTCATTGGCCAGCCGCACGGCTTCGTTCTCCGCCGCGAAGGTGCGCATCGCCAGGACCGGCCCGAAGATCTCCTCGGTCCACACCTCGTGATCGACCGGCACGTCGGCGAAGATCGTCGGCTCCAGAAAGTAGCCACGCGCGAGATGTGCGGGGCGCCCGCCGCCGGCCACCAGTGTCGCGCCGTTCCTGGCGCGCTCGATGAAGCCGAGCACCTTGCCATATTGCTCGCGGCTGACCAGCGGGCCGAGCCTGGTCGCCGGCTCGAGCCCGCTGCCGATCGGGATCGCGGACGCGGCCTCGATCAGCCGGTCCGTGAGGCGGGGGGCGATGCTGCGCTCGACGATCAGGCGCGAGGTCGCCGAGCAGACCTGTCCCTGGTTCCAGAAGACGCCGAACATGATCCAGGCGACGGCATGGTCGATGTCGACATCGTCGAAGACGATGATGGCCGACTTGCCGCCGAGCTCGAGGCTGACCGGCCTGGTGCCTTCGGCGGCGGCGCGCATGACGCGCTGTCCCGTCGGCACGCTGCCGGTGAAGGCGATCTTGCGGATGTCCGGGTGCGCCACAAGGGCGGCGCCGGCCTCGTGGCCAAAACCGGTGACGACGTTCAGGACGCCGGGCGGCAGGCCGGCCTCGGCGCAGATCTCCGCCAGCCGGATCGCGGAAAAAGGCGTCACTTCCGATGGCTTGAGGACCGCGGTGCAGCCGGCGGCAAGGGCGGGGGCAACCTTCCAGGCGGCCATCAGCAGCGGATAGTTCCAGGGCACGATGAGGCCGCAGGGGCCGATCGGTTCCTGGCGGGCGCGGCTCTCGAAGCGCTGGTCGGGCAGGGCGATGTCCGTGCTGCGCGCGTCATCGAGCTCGTCGGCGAGATCGGCGTAGAACTGGAAGCAGGCGGCGGCATCGTCGACGTCCCACTGGGCTTCGGCGAACGGCTTGCCGTTGTCCTGCACTTCGAGGCGCGCCAGCGCCTCGCGCTCGCTGGCGATCGCCGCCGCGATGCGGCGCAGCAAGACCGCCCGCTGGGCGCCGGTGGTCCGCCGCCAGTCGCCGGCAAAGGCACGGACGGCGGCCGCGACCGCCCGGTCGATATCGGCCTTATCGCCGGCGGCGGCCGTGCCGAGCACGGCTTCCGTCGCCGGATCGATGCTCGCCAGGGTCCGGCCCGCATGGGCGTCGACGAAACCGCCGTCGATGAAGAGTTGCGTCCTCATGCCGGCCTGCCCGTGTCGTCCGGCCGCCCGACGGGAATGTCGGTCGCGACGGTGAAATGGCGCGCCGTGAGCTCGCGCAGGAAGGCCTCGACGTCGAAATATTCCTCTGGCCCCCACACGCCGGGCTTGAGGGCGCGGTCGCCCATGAGCTGAACGCCGATCGACAGGCCCATCGACGTCGCCGGGTCGACATAGCCCTCATAGAGCGGATCCTCGCTCGAACCGAGCACGGCGCAGTTCACGGTGACGGGCTTGCCGTGCCGCTCGCCGCGGCCGATGGCGAGATGGATGTCGCTGACCGTGGAGGCAGGAATGCGCGCGTGGTTGCGCTCGACGTTGCGGCGGATGAGCGCGTCGAGAAACCGGCCGGGCGTCAGCGCATGGCCGTCGACGACGAGCGGATCGTCGAACTCGCCGAATCCCGCCTTGACCAGGCCGATCCAGGCTTCGTGCTCGCGCTCGGGCAGGTGGAGTTTCCAGGTGAACTGCCGGATGCCCTTGTCGCGGATGCCGTCGGCGAAGGGAACGGTGAGCGGCTCGGAATGCTGGCTGAACATGAACTGCGTCGGCCCGAACGGCTCGGGCAGAACCAGCGTCTCGTGCCCGGACTGGGCGGCGACGTCGACCAGGGCGCCGTCGATGAACTGGCGCGAGGGATTGGCATATTCGGCCAGAACCGTCGAAACCGCATAGGGCGGCACCAGGACCGGGCTCTCCGGTCCGAACCGGCGCGCGGCCCAATAGAGGTTGATCGCGTCGATCCGGTCGAGCCGTTCGGCGACGGCCTTGCAGATGACGTTGGAAATGCCGGGATCGGCTCCCAGGCCGAGGATCGCCGTGAGTCCGGCCGCCTGCCAGCGCGCGTGATGCGCCTTCTGCTCGACGGTGACGACGCCCATGCCGCCGAAGTCGACATAGGCGACCCCGGCTTCGTAGCAGGCCTCGAAGATCGCCATCTGATGGCCGGCGAAGGTCGGGATGGCGTTGATGCAGAGATCGGCGCGGCGGAGCGCGGCGCCGAGGCTGGCCCTGTCGGTGATGTCGAGAACGGTGGCGCTGACGCGCGGATCGCCGATCGCCGCCGTCAGGCGCTGCAGCGGCTCGGCCGAAATGTCGGCCAGCACGATGTCGGTGACATTGCGCGAATAGCGCGCGGTCAGGTCCTTCACCGTGCCGCTGGCCATGGCTCCGGCCGCTCCAAGAACCAGGATCTTCACGCCGCATCCCTCCTCTGCCGTTGCTCTTCTGGCGGCTCGTTCGGGAGCCACAATCGGCAGAGGGAAGGATATGTGGGAGGTAGATTGACGCAAGCGAACAATATTCGCAGAGTTCGTCAATTCATTTGACGGAATCTGGCCATGCTCAACCTGACGGCCCTGCGGTCGTTCCATCAAGCCGCAAGCTCCGGCGGCATCGCCGCGGCCGCCCGGCAGCTCAACGTCACGCCGGGTGCCATCCGCTATCAGATCCGCCAGCTGGAGCAGGAGCTGGGTGAACGGCTGGTCGTCCGCAGCAAGCGCGTGCTGCAGCTCACCAAGGAGGGCTCCCTCCTGCACGACCGGCTGAGCCATGCCTTCCACGACATCCGCAATGCCTGCCGTTCGGTCGCCGCGGCGGAACAGATGGAAGGCGAGCTCTACGTCGCCTGCGCCCCCGCGCTCGCCGCCTCGCGCCTCAACGGCATCGTCAGGGCCTATTGCCGGAAATATCCGCGGATGACCGTCCGCCTGTTTCCGATCGACGCCGCGAATGAAACGATGGACGTCGTCATCTCCTATGGCGAACGCGCGATCCCGGGGGCGCGGGTCGCCATTCTCGGGGCCGAGACCTATTTCGCCGTCTGCGCGCCGGAGCTCAAATACGAGCTCGCGATCGAGGGCGTCGACGATCTCGAACGCTGCGTCGGGCTGCACGCCGATGCCGGTGGAGACTGGATGCGGGTTCTGAGCGCCGCCGCGCCGCGCGACATCCAGTTCGCCCAGCAGATCTATTTCCCGAATGCCGCGGCATCGCTGATGGCCGCGCGGGACGGCTGCGGTGTCGCCGTGGGCACGTCCATCCTGTGCGCCGAGGATCTCAGGCGCGGCACGCTGGTCAGGCTGTTCGACGTCTCGGTGCCCGCGCCGAACCCCTATTTCGTCATCTGTCCCGGGCCCTCGGCGCGTGCGAGCGCCGAGAGCTTCGTCGAGATGTTCGTCGCGCAGATCGGTGCGGCATAGGCAGACCTGCCCGACCGGACAGCGCCGGCACCGCGTCTCGGGGCTGGATCGCGGCCCCTATCGTGCGAGATAGCGCGCCGACGCAAGGGCGTGCGTGCGCACCATGTGCAGATATTCCTCGATGCTGACCGCCTCGTCCGCCTTGGCCATGCCGGTCGGCGTGCAGCCGTAATAATAGGCGGGGATGTTCGCCTTGCGCCAATAGCGCGTGTCGGTTGCCCCGAGGCTGACGGCCGGCACCGGTGCCGGCCAGCCGAGCGCGCCGACCACGTCCTTGAGGATCCCGACCATGCGGTCGTCGGGCGGGCTGGCGGTCGGATCGCTCGAATGCGCGTCGAGCCGGGTCACCTTGGCGGCGGGATAGCGTCCAAGGATCGTCTCGATCTCGGCCATCACGGCCGCTCCGGTCATGCCGACCGGCAGGCGTATATCGACCTCGAATTCGCAGTGGCCGGGCAGCATGTTGACCTTCAGCCCGCCCTTGATCGTGCCGATCGACACGGTGACCCGGTTCAGGATGGTCGAGGTTCCCTGGCCGACTGCCTCGTCCATGGCCGGAAAGCTCGCTTCGATGGCGCGCGCGATCGCGTCCGGCTGCACCACCGGCATGTCGGTCAGGCGGTAGAGGTCGAGGATCAGTTGGCTCGCCAGCCGGATCGCGTTGGGGCTCGCATGGGTATAGGCGCCGTGCGCGCCGGGCGTATCGACCTCGAAGCGCAGCCGCAGCGTGCCCTTCTCGCCGAAGCGGATGGTGGCGGGTGTCGACGGCTCGCCATTGAGGCAGCAGTCGCCGAGGAAGCGGTCGGGGAAACTGTCGAGCAGCCATTTGGTGCCCCACTGGCCGCCCGTCTCCTCGTCGGACACGCAGGTCAGGCTGAGCCGCCCGGCGAGCTGGTCGCGCAGACGATGGAGATAGATGAAGGTCCAGATCGATGCCGCCGTGCCGCATTTCATGTCGACCGCGCCGCGGCCATGGATGCGGCCGTCGGCGATCGTGCCGCTCCAGGGATCGCCCGAGGCCCAGATATGATCGGGGCCGGCGGGGAAGACGTCGATATGGCCGTTGAGCACCAGGTGCGGCGCGCCCGTGCCGAATTCACCGACGACGTTCGGCAGGTCCGCGCGGGCGTGGAGCACCTCGCAGGGCGCGCCCTGGCCTCGCAGATGGTCGGCGACGAAGGCGGCCACCGCCCGCGTGTCGCCGGGCGGGTTGGGGCTTGGGATGCGGATGAACTCGGAGAGGAAGCGCACGAGCATGTCGCGGTCCTCCTCGATCCAGGCGAGGATCTGCTGTTCGATCGCTGATTGGGTCATCGCTGAAGGTCCATCGTGTCGGTCGTTGGCTGTGGCCGGTCGGTTGGGCCGGCGCTCTCGGCGTGGAAGCAAGCGACGGCATGGCCGGCTGGATCGGGCACGAGCGGCGGCATCGAGACCCGGCAGGGCGCGAAGGCGAGGTCGCAGCGCGGCGCGAAGCGGCAGCCAGTCTCCGGCGTCTCCTCCGATCCCGGCTTGAGCGTGAGCGGCGGCGGCTCCCAGTCGGGGTCGGGCACCGGCACGGCGTCGATCAGCTGGCGCGTATAGGGGTGGCGCGGTGCGCGCATCACCGCCTTGGCCTCGCCGCTTTCCACGACGCAGCCGCGATACATGATGATCACCCGGTCGCACATGGTGCCGATCAGCGAGAGGTCGTGGGTGATGAAGATCAGCGACATGCCGTGGTCGCTGACGAGCTTGCGCAAGAGGCGCAGGATGCCCGCGCGCACGGAGACGTCGAGCATCGACACCGGCTCGTCGGCGATCAGGATCGACGGCCGGAGGATCACCGCCCGGGCGATCGCGACGCGCTGGCGCTGGCCGCCCGAGAGCTCGTGCGGAAAGCGTTCGGCGAAATGCTCGGCGGGCTTCAGCTCGGCCTCTTCGAGCGCCGCGAGCATGCGCCGGCGCCGTTCGGCCGCGTCGCCGAGGCCGTGAATGACGAGCGGTTCCTCGACCGTCCGGCCGATGGTGAAGCGCGGGTTGAGCGAGCCCGACGGATCCTGGAAGATCATCTGCACGCGGCGGCGGAATGCGAGGCGGTCGCCGCGCCTCAGACCCTGGCCGGCCTTGCCGTCCACCAGCATGGTGCCGGTGGTCGGCTGTTCGAGGCCGAGAATGATGTTGCCGAGCGTCGACTTGCCGCTGCCGCTCTCGCCGACGACACCGAGGACCTCGCCGGCGCCGAGCGCGAGCGACAGGTCCTTGAGCGCCGAGACCGGCCGCCCGCCGCCGCCGATCAGCGAGCGCAGGCCGCCGCTCGAGGCGAAGACCTTGGAGATGCTAGAGAGCTCCAGGACCTGCCGGATGGTCATGCCGCCTCCATGGGACAGATGGCGGCGCCGGACATGATGCTGGCGCGCATGGCCTCGGCCTGTTCGGCGAAATGGCAGGCGACGCGCCGGCCGTCGGGCATGGCGCGCGGCCTCGGCTTCTCGGCGTGGCACCGTTCCCGCGCGAAGGGGCAGCGCGCGGCGAAGACGCAGGCGCGCGGCGGATCGGCGAGCGAGGGCGGCTGGCCGGGAATGCTGTGCAGCTCGTGGTCGGGATGGCGGATGTCGGGAAAGGCGCGCTTCAGCGCGATCGTATAGGGATGCCAGGGCTCCCGGATGATCGCGCGCGTCTCGCCGAATTCCACCAGTTCGCCGGCATACATGACGGCGAGGCGGCTGCAGAGCTCGGCGATGACGCCGATATCGTGGCTGACGAAGACCAGGGTGGTGCCATGCTGCCGCTGTACCTTCTTGATCACGTCGAGCACCTGGCGCTGGACGATCACGTCGAGGCCGGTGGTCGGCTCGTCGGCGACCAGGAGGCTCGGCTCGAACAGGAGGGCGAGGGCGATGATGGCCCGCTGGCGCATGCCGCCCGAGAACTGGTGCGGGTAGGCGTCGAGCCAGCGCGGCGACAGCTCGACGTCGCGGAACAGCTGCTCGGCGCGTTCGCGCAGGCGCTGCCGGTCGGGCCTGGCGTGAACGTTCCAGGCCTCGACGAACTGGGTGAACAGGGTCGTCACCGGCGACAGCGAGGTGGCCGCGCTCTGCGGTACGTAGGCGATCTCCTTCCAGCGCTTCAGCCGCATGGTCTCGGCGTCGACGCTTGCGATATCCGTGCCGTCGAGGCGGATCTCGCCCGAGGCGATCCGGCCATTGCCGGGCAGGAGGCGCAGGATGGCGGCGGCGAGCGTCGACTTGCCGCAGCCGGATTCGCCGACGAGGCCGAGCGATTGGCCGCGCTCGATGTCGAGGTCGATGCCGCGCAGCACCCGGAGCGTCGCGCCGCGTGTCGCATAGTGCACATCCAGTCGGCGGATGGAGAGAAAGGACACCGGGCTCACCTGATCTTCGGGTTGGCGTAGCGCTCGTATTCGCGGCCGATCAGGAACACCGCCATGACGAACAGGGTGATGCAGAGGCCGGGCGGCACGGTCCACCACCAGGCCGACCGGATCGAGGCCGAGGCATAGGCGTGGTTGAGCATCTGGCCCCAGCTGACCATGTCGGGGTCGCCGAAGCCGAGAAAGGCGAGGCTTGCTTCGG
This sequence comes from bacterium YEK0313, assembly GCA_000751295.2. Taxonomy (NCBI): domain Bacteria; species bacterium YEK0313. Next base: position 735,794 of record CCMO02000001.1, on the reverse strand, counting down.
ACAGGACGGCCCAGGACACGCCGAACACCACATAGAGCAGGGCGAGCGGCAGGACGTTCGGGAAGATGTGGAGATAGATGATGCGCGCATCGCTCGCGCCCGCGACGCGCGCCGCCTTGATGAAGGTGCGCTCCTTGATGCTCAGCACCTGGCTTCGGATGATCCGGGCGGTCGAGCGCCACATCAGGCAGGAGATGGTGAAGATGATGTTCCAGATCGAGGGCTGGAGCAGCGCCACCAGGATCACCGCGAAGGGCAGGAACGGCACCGCGAAGGCAAGGTCGGTGATGCGCATCAGGACGCGGTCGGCGCGCCCGCCGTAATAGGCCGAGACGAGGCCGATATTGGTGCCGACGATCGTCATGCACAGGGTGGAGATGGTGCTGACGATGATTGCCGTGCGGGTGCCGAAGACGAGCTGGGAGAAGATGTCGCGGCCGTAGAAGTCGGTGCCGAGCGGGGCGTGCTCGGCGGGCGAGAGCAGGCGCGCGACGCTGCCGTCGGCGAGATAGAGGATCTGGAACGGATCGGTCCGCGCGATCAGCGGCGCTAAGGCCGCGGCGAGGCAGAACAGCACGAGGATGATCGTGCCGACGATGCCGCTGGCAGAGCCGAGGGGCACGGCGAGGATCTCGGGCAGGACCAGGCGCCGGCCCGGGCGGTGGAGCGGGGCGGCGTCACTCATAGCGCACCCTCGGGTCGACCACGATGTAGATGAGATCGGTCAGGAAGTTCATGAAGATGACGACGAAGGCCATCAGGAAGAAGGCCGCCTGCGCGACCGGATAGTCGCGGTTGTTCACGGCATTGACCATCAGCTGGCCCATGCCGGGCCAGGAGAAGACATATTCGAGCAGCACCTGGCCGCCGAAGGCGAAGCCGATCATGATCGCCGAATAGGTGATGATCGGCATCAGCGCGTTGCGCTGGGCGACCGCTTGCACCTGGCGCTCGGTAAGCCCCTTGGCGCGGGCATAGGTCAGATAGTCCTCGTTGGCCACCTCGATCATGCTGGTGCGCATGACGAGCAGCGGGTCGGACACCGAGTTCAGCACGGCGACCATGAGCGGCAGCGCGAGATGCTGGGCGAGATCGAAGCCCGGGAGCTCCTCCCACCAGGTCTCGGGGATGAAGGCCATGGTGCGCATGCCGCCCATGGGGAACCATTCGAGCTGGTAGGAGAAGATCACCACGACGATGATGGCGAGCCAGAACACCGGCAGGGTGCGCGGCACGAGCAGCGCCAGGCTGATCCAGGATTCGGCGCGGGTGCCGCGCCGCCAGCCGAGCCAGGAGCCGCCCTTGACCGCCAGGCTGATCGACAGCGCCATCGCCGGCGCCATCAGGATGACGGTGTTCAGGAGCGGCTCGGCCAGGACCTCCAGCACCGGACGCCGGAAGGCGAAGGAGAGGCCGAGGTCGCCGGTCAGGAAATTGGCGATATAGGACAGGTATTGCTGCCAGAGCGGCCGGTCGAGCCCCCAGGCCCGGCGCAATTGCTCGAGCTGCTCGGGCCCGAGCTGGCCCTGGCCGAGAAACACCACGAGGGGGTCGCCCGGTACCAGGCGGAACAGCGCCCACATCATGGTCAGCACCAGGAACAGCGTGACCAGCATGTGCATCAGGCGCCGGGCGATGAGCCGCAGGCCGTCCACCGCGCTTGCCTCCTATTTGGGGTAGCAGAGTCGGCCTTCGCCGTCCCAGCTGTAGCCGGCCTTGGCGAGCACCTCGCGCGCTTCCTCGATGCTGAAGCGGGCCGGCGGGATCGCCGGGTCGGAAATGGCCAGCGCCGGCGAGATATAGCTGTCGTTGCCCGGCGTCGCGGCGCCGTCGAGCAGGGTGTTGACGAGCTGCGGCCGATCGGTCGCGAGTGCGATGGCGGTGCGCATCGCGGGATCGTCGAAGGGCGGTATTTCCAGGTTGAAGCGCAGCTCGCGCGGGGCATGGCTGCCCGATTTGCCCACTTTGATGTTCGGATTGGTCAGGCGCTTGGCCTGCGACGGCGTGATGTTCCAGGCCATCACGTCGGCCCGGCCGCTTTCGAGCATGCCGATCATGGTGTCGACGCTCGGCACGGCGAGCCAGTAGATCTCGCTGAAGTTCGACGGCTTGAACCAGGACGGATTGGCGGCGAGCCGGACATATTCGCCCTTGCGCCACTCCTTCAGGCTGAACGGCCCGCAGCCGACCGGCGTGTCGTTCGGCCAGTCGGCCGGCGAGCTCAGGCCCTGTCCGGGGCCGACCTTCTCCCAGATGTGCTTCGGCACGATGAAGGCGGCGGCGAGAATATTGCCGACGAAGGGTGCGAAGGGCTGCTTCAGCTTGAAGCGCAGCGTCCGTTCGCCGACCACTTCCGTCTCGACGATATTGTCGGTGAACCGGCCGAACAGCGGGAATTTCCACTTCGCGATATAGTCGAAGGTGAACTTGAAATCCTCGATGGTGACCGGCTTGCCGTCATGGAAGGTCATGCCGGCGCGCAGCGTCACGTCGGCCGTCTTCGGATCGGGGAAGGTCCAGCCCTCGGCCGCCCAGGGGATGAGGTTCAGGTTGCGGTCGCGGATCGCCAGCGGTGCGTAGAACCAGCGCAGGATGCCGGCATTCTGCACCTCGGTCGTGGCGAACGGATTGAGCGTCGCGATGTCGTACTGGAAGGTGACCTTGAGGATCTTCGAGCGGCCGGCCGGCTTGCCCTCCAGATAGGTCCAGGGCAGGTAGGAGAAGGCGACACCCGAGCCCATGACCGGCACGACATCAGTGATCTTGTCGGCCCGGTAGGGGTTGTTGAGGTCCATGTAGTAGAGCACGAGGCCCGGCCGGTCGTTCTGGATGATCCGCTGCGCCTGGTGGATCATGGCCGCGCGCTTGGCCTCGTCCATCTCGCCGCGCTGGGCATCGACCAGGGCGTCATAGGCGGGGTTGCGGTAGTTGCCGAAGTTCTGGCCGCCCTTGCGGGCCCGGCTCGAATGGAAGAACTCGGTGAGGAAGAAGTCGGGATCGATGCGGTCGGGCGCGCCGCCCCAGGCGCCGATCGACATGTCCGGCGCATTGTGCTCGCCGGTGGTCTGCGCGGTCATGCTGTTCTGCGAGGCCTGCTGCGGCATCACCTTCAGGCCGAGCTTCTCCCAGTTCGGCCTGAGAATGCGGAAGAGCTCGGTCATCTCCGGCCAGTCGCCCATCATCGCCTTGATCGGGCCGATCGGCTCGCCCGCCCGGCGTCCGGTCTGTGCGCCGGCCGGGCCGGACAGCAGGATGGCTGTGCTGGCGGCGCCCGCCAGAACGCTGCGGCGCGACAGTGTCGATGCCATGGTCGTCCTCACCTGTTGGTTCTGGTTTTGTCGGAAAAGGCATTTTTCAAAGCTATTGAAGAAAATTGGCAAAAATCATCCATGCCACGTCTTGCGACGCGACATGGGTCTTCCGGGTTTTTTCGATATCTCCCGCTCAAGACTGGCGGCGACGAAGCGTCACGGGCGGCGTTGTTGTTATATCCGCCACACTGCCAGGGTTTCCTCTCATCCTGATCTTGCCGGCGAGCGGCTGCATGTCAAGTCTGATATGTCAGGTCTCCTATACTGATATGTCAATCAGCCATAACCCCGGCGCATTGTGTGGCGTGGGGAGGGCATGCCGGCAGACGCGTCCGCACGGCTCCGCATGGCTCGAGAAGACCCGCCATGCCGAATGCATGGCCGCTGCGGGGGGGCCGGCTCAGGCGCGCGGATGTGCGCTCTCATAGACTTTCATGAGCGCGGCCGTGTCGACCTCGGTATAGATCTGCGTCGTCGACAGCGAGGCGTGGCCGAGCAGTTCCTGGATCGAGCGCAGGTCGCCGCCCCGGCCGAGGAGGTGGGTCGCGAAGGAATGGCGCAGCGCATGCGGCGTCGCGCTGTCGGCAAGGCCGAGCGCGCCGCGCAGCCGCTCCATGGTGAGCTGGATGATCCGCGGCGACAGCGGGCCGCCCTTGACCCCGACGAACAAGGGGTCGCCCGGACCGAGGCTCCACGGGCAGAGCCGGCGATACTCGGCGATCGCATCGGCGATCCTGGCGATGACCGGCACCTGGCGCACCTTGCTGCCCTTGCCGGTCACCGTCACCTCGCCATTGGTGCCGGGCGGTGGCGCGTCGGCCTGTTTCAGGCCAAGCGCCTCGGAAATGCGCAGGCCCGCGCCGTAGAGCAGCCCGAGCACGGCGGCATCGCGCGCCGCGACCCAGGGCGGCACGTCCTCATGGGCGCGGGCATCGGTCGAGGCGACCTTGCGCGCCGCGGCGACCGGCAGCGGCCGCGGCAGGCGACGGCCGGCCTTGGGCGAGCGGATCGCGGCGCTGGCGGCCATCCGGCCCCGGCCGTCGCGTTCGAGGAAGCGGGTGAAGGACCGGATCGCCGCCAGCGCCCGGGCGATCGAGCTCGGATCGAGATCGTCGGCGCGCCGACGGGCCATGAAGGCGCGCACGTCGCGCGGCGCTATGGCGCCGAGCGTGTCGAGCGAGACGGCGCCGCCCATATGGTCGGAGAGGAAGGCGAGGAAGCCCCTGACGTCGCGGCCATAGGCTTCGAGGGTCTTCGGCGACAAGCGCCGCTCCGTGCCGAGATGGCGCAGCCAGCGCCCGACCGCGGCGACCGTGTCGGCCGCCGCGCCAGGCATCAGGAGATCGGCTGGACCATCGATGGCGGGCGGGGTCTTGGCGGACATGGCCTCATGTCCTGCCATGCCGCCCGTTCACATCGGGTGAACGGACAGCGACGCGGATAGCCCGGAAGGCCGGCCCTCAGTGGCCCTCGTCCAGCTTGCCGATATGCTTCTGGGCGTAGAGCTGGATGCCGACGGTCTTGATCACGTCGAGCTGGGTTTCCAGAAAGTCGATATGGCCTTCCTCGTCGGTCATCAGTTCGATGAACAGGTCGCGCGAAGGATAGTCCTTCACGGTCTCGCAATAGGCTGCCGCTTCCTGATAGAGCGCGCGGGCGCCGATTTCGGCCTTCAGGTCGCAGCTGATGACCTCCTTGATGTCCTGGCCGATCTGCAGCGGATCCAGCACCTGCAGGTTCGGATGGCCCTCCAGGAACAGGATGCGGTCGATGAACTTGTCGGCATGGACCATCTCCTCGATGGACTCCTTGCGCCAGGTCTTGGCCAGCTCCTTGAAGCCCCAGTTGTCGAGCATGCGGTAGTGCAGCCAATATTGGCTGACCGCGGTCAGCTCGCTGCGCAGCCCCTTGTTGAGATACTCGATAACCTTCTTGTCGCCCTTCATGAGCCTCGTCCTTTTGCTGATCGGGTCCGCTGGCCGAACACGAGGCTAGTTTATAATCATTCCAGACAAGAGCGCAAGGCGTGCGCGGTCACGACGCGGCAAATGGTGCGCGGCGCAGCATGAAGCGCCCGCAACGGCGCAACCAGCCGGCAGGCACGGAGATCAGGAATGGAAAGAAGCTATTCGGCGGCGACGAGAGCCGGGGCGTCGTGGTGGCTGCACTGGCCCATCGGGCAGGCCGAGCAGCCCTGCTCGACACCGCTCTCGCGCATGATCGCGAGGATGGTGCGCGCGCAGCGGCCGCAATTGGGGCTGCAGCCGAGACAGGTATAGACTTCACCTACGGCCCGCGGACATTCCGGGCCGTCGCCGAGACAGGCACGAACGTCGTGGTCACTGAACACATTGCAATGGCAAATGATCACTGCCGGTCTCCGCCCGCCCCGCGAAAATCACGCCGCGAGGCCTCGTGGGCCCTTGCTTTCTATCGCGAAATGCATGTGTTTTCAATGACTTGTAATGAATTTAGCGGAATTCTAAAGAATCCGGCAAGTGGCAGAAGTGCTGACGTTTTTCGCGAAGAAACGAATCGTTCCAAACTGGCTTGGCGGGCTTGCGGGGCGTCGGCCTTCCCTTCCGGGCCGCCTTCGCGCTAGGGCTTCGCCATGTCCCCGCCGCGCTATGCCGACGTCCTGATTCCGGTCGCCGTCGACCGTCCCTACAGCTACCGCGTCCCCGATGGATTGGCGGTGGCTCCGGGCGATATCGTCGCCGTGCCGCTGGGCAACCGCGTGGCCGTCGGCGCGGTCTGGCACCTGCGCGACGAGCCGGGCGGCATTTCGCACAACCGGCTGAAGGACATTGCCGGCCGCTACGACGTGGTGCCGGTGCCGCACGAGGTGCGGCGGCTGGTCGACTGGATCGCCGACTATACGCTTGCCCCCCGCGGCATGGTGCTGCGCATGGCGATGCGCGATCCCGAGCAGCTCGCGCCGCCGCGCCCGCGCATCGGCGTGCGCGTCACCGGCCAGCCGCCGAGCCGTCCGACGCCCTCGCGCGCCAAGGTGCTGGCGCTGATGGCCGACGGCCTCGCCCGGCCGAAATCGGAGGCCGCGCGCGAGGCCGGCGTGTCGGTCGGCGTCATTGACGGCCTGGTCGACGACGGCGCGCTGGAGGCGGTCACGCTGGCGCCGGAGGCGGCCGGCCTGCCGCTCGACCCGGCCCATGCGCCGGCCGCACTCAATCCGGCGCAGAAGGATGCCGCGCTTGCCATCGAGGATGCGGTGGCCGCCGGCGGCTTCGACGTCTTCCTCATCGACGGCGTCACCGGTTCCGGCAAGACCGAGGTCTATTTCGAGGCGGTGGCCGAAGCGCTCAGGCAAGGACGGCAGACGCTGATCCTCGTGCCCGAGATCGCGCTCACCACCCAGTTCCTCGACCGGTTCGCCGCGCGCTTCGGCCACCGCCCTGCCGCCTGGCATTCGGGTGTCGGCGCCACCCGCCGCGCCCGGGTCTGGACCGGTGTTGCCACCGGCGAGGTCAAGGTGGTGGTCGGCGCGCGCTCGGCCCTGTTCCTGCCCTTCGCTGCGCTCGGCCTCGTCGTCGTCGACGAGGAGCACGAGCAGGCCTACAAGCAGGATGACGGCGTGCACTACCACGCCCGCGACATGGCGGTGGTGCGTGCCAGGCTGCACGACATACCGGTCGTGCTCGCCTCGGCGACGCCCTCGGTCGAATCGCGGGTCAATGCCGATCGCGGGCGCTACCGGCGGCTGATCCTGCCCGAGCGCTTCGGCGGCTTCGACATGCCGGCCATCAGCACGGTGGACCTGAAGACACGCGGCGCGCCGACAGGACGCTGGATATCGCCGGCGCTGGAGCTCGCCATGCGCGAGACGCTGGCCGCGGGCGACCAGTCGCTCCTGTTCCTCAACCGGCGCGGCTATGCCCCGCTTACCCTCTGCCGCACCTGCGGCGAGCGCGTGCAATGCCCGAACTGCACCGCCTGGCTGGTCGACCACCGCTTCCGGCGCCGGCTGATCTGCCACCATTGCGGGTTCTCCATGCCGCCGCCGACCGAGTGCCCGAAATGCGAGGCGGTCGATTCCTTCGTCGCCTGCGGTCCGGGCGTCGAGCGGCTGGCCGAGGAATGCGCCACGCTGTTTCCCGGCTCGCGGTTGCTCATCCTCTCCTCCGACATGGCTGGCGGCGTCGAGCGCATCCGCCAGGAGATCGAGGCCGTGGCCAAGGGCGAGGCCGATATCGTCATCGGCACGCAGCTCGTCGCCAAGGGCCACAACTTTCCCCATCTTGCCCTGGTCGGGGTGATCGATGCCGATCTCGGCCTGTCGAACGGCGACCCGCGGGCCGGCGAACGCACCTTCCAGCTGCTGCAGCAGGTGGTCGGCCGGGCCGGCCGCGCCAAGGACGGCTCGCGGGCGCTGATCCAGACGCACCAGCCGGCGCATCCGATCATCGACGCCATCGTGCGCGGCGACCGCGAGGCCTTCTATGCCGCCGAAATCGCCATGCGCGAGGAGGCGGGGCTGCCGCCCTATGGGCGGCTGGCAGCCCTGGTGGTCTCGGCCGAAGCCCAGGCTGACGCCTTCGGTTATGCCCGCGCCATCATGCGTGCCGCGCCCGCCGGCACCGATGTCAGGCTGCTCGGTCCGGCCGAGGCGCCGCTCGCTCTGGTGCGCGGGCGCCACCGCGTGCGGCTGCTGGCGCGGTCGGCACGGGCTTTCGACATGTCCGGCTGGCTGCGCGCCTGGCTGTCCTCGGTCGAGGCGCCGCGCGGCAATGTCCGGCTCGAGATCGACGTCGATCCGCAGAGCTTCTTGTGAGGAGGGGCGCGCCCGCGGCCAGGGCCGCCGGCGCGATGCGGAAGCCTGCCTCTTCGGCGGTTATCGCGCCGTGGTGAGGCCGCGGCCGGCGAGAGCCGAGATCGGCAGCGACCGGCTGAGCGCCAGGGCGCCGTCGCCGACAAGCGCCTGGGCGATGCAGAGCACGGTCAGATAAGCCGGATATTCCCAGCCGCCATTCGGCATCGCGAACATCCAGCCATTGCCGGAATGCGCCCATGTCGCGCCGAGCGCGATCGGGACGAGGGCGAGCGCCACCCAGCGCGCCTGAATGCCGAGGACGAGCAGGGCGCCGCCCACCGCTTCCGCGGCGAAGACGAGATAGGCGAGCCAGCCCGGCAGGCCGAGGCTCTGGAAGAAACTGGCTGTGCCGGCCAATGTGAAGACTATGAGCTTCAGATAGACGCTATGCGCGAGGAAGACGATGCCGAGCGTTATGCGCAGCAGGGCAATGCCGTTGTCTTGGGCGACCGCCGGTCCCTGGGAATCATCATGCATGTGGCACTCTCCGTTTGGGCGACCGCCTGCGCGGCCTGATGGTGCCAAACTACCGAGAGCATCACCGCAAGTCGTATTGGGATTTTGCTTGTCGTGCTTGTGCGGATGCCCCTTGCATGCAAGGGGCACGCGCGTCTCGGTCAGCGCGCCGCGGCCTCTCCCGGCCAGGCGAAGCGCGCCCAGTCGGGCTTGACCGGCGTCAGCACGACGCCGCCGGCAACCAGCGGCTCGCCCGCCGCCATCGCGTCGGCGATCCGGTCGAGCCGGAGCTTGGCGAGCCCGCGCCCGGGGAGACCCGAGCCCATCGTGCCGACCGGCCTGTCGCCCGCCGTCACCTCCGTGCCTGCCGGTGGCGGCGCGCCGTCGAAGGCGACCGGGACGATGCGGGTGCGCGCCGTGCCGCGATGCTGCATCCGGCTCACCACCTCCTGGCCGACGAAACAACCCTTGTCGAAGGCGACCCCCGCGAGTTGATCCATGTCCACCTCGTGCGGGAAGGCGTCGCCATAGGCGAAATCCCTGCCGCCTTCGGGAATGCCGAGCGAAATGCGCAGCGCCTCATAGGCAGCGGCGTCGGCCGCATGGCCTTCGGCGCGCGGTCCGATCGCCCGCCAGCCGAGGCCGGCATGGCGCGGATCGCGTGCGACCGCGAGGCTCAGCTCCGGCGCCGGCGTTCCCGCCCACAGCGCGGTGACGCCGAGGCTCGCCGACAGGTCCTCGATCACCACCTTGGCGCGCAGGCGATAGAAGGTGAGCTTGCGCGTGAGGTCGCCTGCCAGCGGCAGCGGCACGTCAAGCACGAGGCCGCCGCCCGCCGTCTCCGGCAGGGCGATCATGAAAAAATCCGCGACGATCTTGCCCTGCGGCGTCAGCAGGGCGGCAAAGCCGGCGGCCTCGCCCGCAGCGGCGCCGACGTCCTGCGTCACCAGCCCCTGCAGGAACCGTCCCGCATCCTCGCCGGTCAGCTTGATGACGCCGCGGTCGGGCAGCACGGCCGATCCCATGACTTCAGTCTCCTGCGCCTGTCGTCGCATCCGCATGGCCGCGGCCGCAGCATTGCGTCCGCAGCGGTGCGGTTCTCTTGGCACCCCGGCCGTTCTCCGACATAAGCGTGTCGGCGCGCGGCCGAAAGGCCGCGCCTCTCAGCACGCCGGAGATAGCAGCCATGTCCCAGACCTTCGACACGATCTTCAAGGGCGGCACCGTGGTCAACCAGGACGGCGCCGGCCAACGGGATATCGGCGTCAAGGACGGCCGCATCGCCGCGATCGGCGACCTCGCGCGCCAGGCGGCGGGGGAGGTGGTGGACTGCACCGGCCTGCATGTTCTGCCCGGCTTCATCGACAGCCAGGTGCATTTCCGCGAGCCCGGCCCGGTGCACAAGGAGGATCTGGAGACCGGATCGCGCGCGGCCGTGATGGGCGGCGTGACCAGCGTCTTCGAAATGCCCAATACCGACCCCCAGACGACGAGCGAGGCGGCGCTGGCCGACAAGGTGGCCCGTGCGACCAACCGCATGCATTGCGATTTCGCCTTCTGGGTCGGCGCGACCCACGGCAATGCCACCGAGGTTGCCGAGCTCGAGCGCCTGCCGGGCGCGGCTGGCATCAAGGTATTCATGGGCTCCTCCACCGGTTCGCTGCTGGTCGAGGACGACGAGGGCGTCGCCGCGGTCCTCGGCCGCACGCGCCGCCGCGCGGCCTTCCATTCCGAGGACGAGTACCGCCTGCGCGAGCGGGCCGGCCTCAGGATCCAGGGCGATCCGCGCTCGCATCCGGTCTGGCGCGACGAGATCGCCGCGCTCACCTGCACCGAGCGGCTGGTGGCGATCGCCCGGCGCTTCAACGCCAAGATCCATGTCCTGCACATTTCGACGGCCGAGGAGATCGACTTCCTCCAGGGCCACAAGGATGTCGCGACCTGCGAGGCGACGCCGCACCACCTGACCCTGGTCGCGCCCGACTGCTACGAGCGGCTCGGCACGCTTGCCCAGATGAATCCGCCGGTGCGCGAGGCGCGCCACCGCGACCGCATCTGGCACGGCATCGGCCAGGGCATCGTCGACGTGCTCGGCTCCGACCACGCGCCGCACACCCTGGAGGAAAAGGCCAAGACCTATCCGGCCTCGCCCTCGGGCATGACCGGCGTCCAGACGCTGGTTCCGACCATGCTCGACCACGTCAATGCCGGGCGCCTGAGCCTGGAGCGCCTGGTCGATCTCACCAGCCACGGCCCGGCGCGGATTTTCGGCATTGCCGGCAAGGGCCGAATCGCCGCCGGCTACGATGCCGACCTCACCATCGTCGACCTGAAGCGCCGGCAGAAGATCACCGCATCCTGGATCGCCTCGCGCAGCCAGTGGACGCCCTATGACGGCGTCGAGGTGACCGGCTGGCCGGTCGGCACCGTCATCCGCGGCCGGCGCGTCATGTGGGAGGGCCAGCTTGCCGCCCCCGCGGGTGGCGCGCCGGTGCGCTTCCAGGACGCGGCGGGGCCGGAGCGGTGACGGGCCCGGCCCGTTCGACCGACGGCTATGCCGCCGAGGCGGCGGCCCTCACGGTTCGCTACGAAAGCATCCGGTTCGAGGATGTCCATGCCGACATCCTGCACCTCGTTCCGGCCGCGCCGAGACGGGTGATCGATATCGGCGCCGGCACGGGCCGGGATGCCGCGGCGCTCGCCGCCCGCGGCCATCGCGTCGTGGCTGTGGAGCCGACGGCCGAGCTGCGCGGCGCGGGCGAGCGCCTGCATCCGGAGGCCGGCATCACCTGGCTCGACGACGGCCTGCCGGACCTCGCGCGGGTGCGGGCCGCGTCCGACCGGTTCGATCTCGCCTTCCTGACCGCCGTCTGGATGCATCTCGACAGTGCCGAGCGGCAGGCGGCCATGCAGGCGCTGGACGATCTGGTGGTTCCCGGCGGCCGCGTCTTCATGACCCTGCGCCACGGGCCGGTGCCGCCGGGCCGGCGCATGTTCGAGGTGACGGCCGCGGAGACGGTTGCGCTTGCGGCCGCAAATGGCTTCGCGCTGGTCCACGAAAGCTGCCGCGGCGACATGCTCGACCGCGACGCCGTGACCTGGACCATGCTCGTTTTCGAAAAGGCAGGGGCGGCCTGAGCGCGTCCGCCGCAGTCAGCTCCTGTCGTCGAGCTTGGCGTCCGGCGCGTTGGCCTTGACGCTTTCGATGCCGGCATCGCGCGCGGAGGCCGACGAATAGGTCTCGCTCGTACCGATCACCTGGCCGTTCGCGGCCTTGAGATTGAACATGGGCTGGCCGTTCCTGGCCTCCTTGCGCTCATAGCGCGCGTCGTTGGGGGCATTGGTCCGCACCGAGGCAATGCCGTTCTCGGCCGCCGCCTTGGTGGTGTAGAGTTCGCTCGTCAGGATGGTCTGGCCGTTGCCGGCCTTGAGCACGAAGCGGAACTGGCCATTCGTCGCCTTCGACAATGCGAATGTCCCGGCCATGGGCTGCCTCCTCGGTTCGCCGCGAATCGGTGCGGATCGCTTGCCGGCAAAGGTTAGCGTGGCGGATCGCCGGTTCAACCCGGCCGGCGCCCGCCTTGCGCGGAATCACTCACCGGCGAGGAAATAGTGCAGCGTGCCGTCGGGCCCGATGCCGAGGCGCCAGAACACCCAGGCGTTGAGCGTACGCATGTCACGCACGTCCTGCGCGGTCATCAGCCGGTAGAGGTCGACCGACTGGCGTGGCGTGAGCCGGTCCAGCGGCACATGGGCGAGATAGGGCCAGACCGTCATTTCCTGCGGCGTGCCCTTGTTGATGACGGCGGGCGGCAGGTCGAGAATGTTGAGGAGGATGGCGAGGATCTCGTGGCCCTGGCCGTCGCCCAAGGCCTGCTTCCAGAAGGCGATCGGATCGCGTTCGCCGCCGCGGCTGAACACCGGCATGGTCTCGTTCATCTGGAACACCACGCCGAGGCGCTCGATATCGCCTGAGCGGGCGGCAAGAATGAGCTTCTCGCGCATATGGCCGACCCGATCCTTCAGGTCCTCATTGTCGGGCAGGATCTCGACCGAGACGGGCGCCGGCCGGCGCGGACCGGCCGGTCGCGCCGCGGTTTCGGTCGCGGCCGGCGGCGTTTCGCGGGCCTGGGGTGTGACGTCTCGAATGGTCGGGCGCAGCGGCGCCGCATTGTCCGGCGCGGGCGGCACCGTGCCGGCCGGGGCGCGCGCGCGGTCGGCGGGCATGATCTGGGCGAGGGCGACGCCGAGAACGGTCACCGAAATGACGGCTGAAACGATGGCGACGGTCCGTGGGGTCAACAGGATCACCCTCGCAGCCGCCCTGTTCAGTGTGCCGAGCGGTCCACCGTGAATTCGCCGGCGCGCACGCGCTCGGCCAGCCGCTCGGCAAAGCCGGCGGCGGCTTCCTCGCCATAGGTCGCGACCATCTCGACGAAAGAGGCGAAGACCGCGGCCTGGGCGATGCAGTCGACGTCGAGCCCGTCGAGGCGGGCCTCGGCAAAGGCTTCCGACACGTAGCCCATGGCGGCCTGCCGCTGGTCTTCGGCTTCGACGGCACGGGCTGAAATCGCGGGAGCAAACTGCATCGTCATGTCCTGAAGGGGGACCGGTCGACCCGATTTGCCCCATGAAGGGACACTAGCACGTGAGTCGGCCGAGGGCAGCCAATTCTCACCGGAAGGTTAACACCTGTGAATTAATCTTCAGTGATCCCAAAATGACACGCAGGATCTAGTTTACGAAACGGCTGGTGATGTCGGCGACGATGCGCTGGCCCTCGTCCAGATAGCGGCGGGTGGCGACCTGCGCGGCTGGCGTACAGGAGCGATGGGTCTGCTCGAAGCCGGCATAGCCGCGGTTGAAGCGCTGGATCAACCGTTCGCGCCGCTCGGCGCTGCCGGCCTCGGCATCGATCAGCGCCTGCATCTCGCGCCGCCAGGCGCCTGTGTCCGGCGCGGTGCAGACCGTACGCAGATAGTGCAGTGCCCCCATGATCTCGGCGAGCCGCAGGAGCTGGGGTTCGTAGGGCGCCTGCATCAGTGATTCGGGCACGGCCGGCGCCGCTGGCGGGGTCGTGGCACGCTGCGCGGCGGCCGGCCCGGCAAGGGCGGCCTGCACAGCGAGGACCGGGATCAGCGCGCGAACCATGACGAAGCTATGCGCCAGCGGGCCGGCCGCTGCAACCGGCGGGTCGCGACAGGGTTTATGCGGCCCCCGGGGCACTGCGGGCGAGCGCGAAGGCCGCCCGCGCCACATCGGCAAGGCCGTCGGTCGTGGCAAGGCCAGCCATCTCGTCGAGATCGACCCAGCGGATGTCGGAGGCTTCCGGCGTCAGCTCGCCTTCGCCGGCGAGCCAGCGGGCGGCATAGGTGACGACGACGAAATGGCGTTCGACCCGATCCTCGCCGTCGCGGCCGATAATGTCGCGGGCGCCGACGAGGCCGATCGGTTCGGCCCTGACGCCGACCTCCTCCATGAGTTCGCGCGCGGCGGCTTCGCCCAGCGTCTCGCCGACCTCGACAAGGCCGCCGGGCAGGCTGTAGAGCCCGCGCCCGGGCGGATTGGCGCGCTGGGCGACCAGCATCTTGCCGGCGCGGATCACCGCGGTCGAGACGGCGAGGATCGGCCGGGACGGGTAGGAGCGATCGGACATGGACGGAAGGCTATCAGCGGCGCATCAGGGCGTCGATGGCGTCCTGGGCGGAGGCGGGCAGGGCGAGATCCTCTTCCGTTTCCGTCGCGGCGTTCATGATGCCGGCCGCGCGCGCGGCGAGCCGCTTCAGGATCAGCCCGGCCTCCTCCGCGACAATGGCCGTGGCCGGCCCCGGCCCGACCACCTTCAGGCTGTCGATGGCCGCCGTCATGAGCTGGTTCATCTGGTCGATCACGGCGTGGAAGCGCGCGAGGACCTCGGGCGGCACATGCCGGTAGACGGCGAGCACCAGTTCCTTGTCGCGATAGCTGGAGGCGAGGAAATGCTCCTCGTAGGTGCGCGGCTGCCAGGCGAGCACGTCCTCCATGCAGTCGGGCATGGACGGGATCAGCTCCAGGAGCATGATCGCTTCGTTGAAATGGTTGAGATAGTCGGTCGCCAGCCGCGTTTCCGGATGAATATTGGCCGCGCGCAGACGCTCCGGCGTCAGCGTCAGTTCCGCGTTCTGTAGCTCCGCTGCGAACATCGGCTATGATCGTGTCCTTCTGGGCCTCGCCAACAAGCCATGGCCAGCGTGAAGGAAGACTTAAAAGCTCATGGACCAGGCGGGTTTCGACATGTTCGCGGCGGCCATCATGGCGTTACGGCAGCCGGGCTGAGCCATGTGTGGCCGCTTTGCCATCACCCTGGCGCCGGAGCTGCTGCGCGAAGAGTTCGGTTATTCCGACCGGCCGAACTTTCCGCCGCGCTTCAACATCGCGCCGACCCAGCCGGTGCCGGTCGTCACCATCATCAACGGCGCGCGGCGTTTCGTGCTGATGCGCTGGGGTTTTCTGCCCGGCTGGGTCAAGGATCCCGCCGATTATCCGCTGGTCATCAATATCCGGGCCGAGACCGCGCGCGAGAAGGCCTCCTTCCGGGCGGCGTTCCAGCGCCGGCGCGGGCTGATGCCGGTCGACGGCTTCTACGAATGGCAGCGCGAGGGCCGCGTCTCGACGCCGCATCTGATCCGCCGCCCGGATGGCGCGCCCTTCGCCTTTCCCGCGCTGTGGGAGACCTGGTCCTCGCCCGACGGCTCGGAGATCGACACCGTGGCGCTGATGACGACCGGGGCGAAGCCGCCGCTCGATGCCGTCCACCCGCGCGCGCCGATCATTCTCGACCCGAAATCCTGGGAGGAATGGCTCGATCCGGCGACGCCGCCCGATCGCGCCGCGGCGCTGATCGCGGCCCCGCTGCAGGGCGAGCTCGAGCTCAGGCGCATCGGCCCGGCGGTGAACAAGGTCACCAATGACGGGCCGGAAATCCAGGACGAGGCGACCGACGCGCCGGCCGAGCCGGTGCGCCCCGTGAGGGCGCCGCGGCCGAAGCCGGCCCCGCGATCACCTGACGATGGCGGGCAGGGGAGCCTGTTCTGACTGGCCGCCTCTGATGCCGCGCCCGGCGTCACCGGCCGTTCTCGACGCCAAGCGCCGGCATCGACAGGACCTTGCCCGGATTGAGGATGCCCTGCGGGTCGAGCAGCGCCTTCACGCTGCGCATCAGGTCGAGTTCCACCGGGTCCTTCACCGCCGGCAGCAGATCGCGCTTCATCCGGCCGATGCCGTGCTCGGCCGAGATCGAGCCGCCGAAGCGGGCGACGATGCCGTGGACCAGCCCGTTCACCTCGTCATAGCGGGCGAGGAAGCCGTCCTTGTCGGCGCCGACGGGCTGACTGACGTTGAAGTGGATGTTGCCGTCGCCGAGATGGCCGAAGGGCACCGGCCGGCAGCCGGGGATCAGCTTTTCGCAGGCCGCCGAGGCCTCGGCGATGAAGGCCGGCACGGCGGCGACCGGCACCGAGACGTCGTGCTTGATCGAGCCGCCTTCCGGCTTCTGCATTTCGCTCATGCCTTCGCGCCAGCGCCAGAAGGCCTCGCGCTGGGCGCTGCTGTCGGCGACCGCCGCATCCGCGACGAGGCCGTCCTCCAGCGCCGAGGCGAGGATGTCCTCGAGCATGTCGCGCAGGCCCGCCGCCGCGGGCGAAGCGAGTTCGACCAGGCAGTACCAGGGCGCGGGCTCCCCAAGCGGATCGCGCGCGCCGGGCATGTGGCGCAGCACGAACTCGAAGAGGTTGCGCGGCATCAGCTCGAAACCGGTCACCGCGAGGCCGGCGCGCTCCTGGGCGCGGGCGAGCAGGGCGAGCGCCGCGGCGGGCGAGGCGACCCCAACCCAGGCGGCCTCCACCGCCCGCGGCGCCGCGACCAGCTTCAGTGATGCCGCGGTGATGATGCCGAGCGTGCCCTCCGCACCGATGAACAGGTGCTTCAGGTCGTAGCCGGTATTGTCCTTCTTCAGCATCCGCAGCCCATGCCAGATCCGGCCGTCGGCGAGCACCACTTCGAGGCCCAGCACCTGGTCGCGGGCGAGCCCGTAGGCGACCGCCTGGGTGCCGCCGGCATTGGTGGCGAGATTGCCGCCGATGGTGCAGGAGCCCTTCGAGCCGATATTCAGGGGGAACAGCCGGCCGACCGCGGCGGCCGCGTCCTGCGCCTCCTGCAGCGTCACGCCGGCTTCCGCGATCAGCGTGTTGCCGGCGGCATCGACGGCCCGGATCGCCTTCATGCGGGTCATCGAGACGATGATCTCGCCGCCCTCGGCAAAGGGCAGGTGGCCGCCGACGAGTCCGGTGGCGCCGCCCTGCGGCACCACGCGCGTGCCGGTCTCGCTGGCGAGCCGGAGGATCGCCGCGACCTCCTCGGTCGCCGCCGGCCGCAGCACGAGCTGCGTGCGCGCGGGATAGAGGTCGCGCCAGTCCTTCAGGTAGGGCGCCTGGTCGGCGGGATCGGTCAGCGCATGGCGCGCGCCGACGATCGATGCGAAGCGCTCGATCAGGACGGGCGCGAGCGGCGGGACGGGCGGCGGCGGGAGCGGCGAATGCGGCATGGCGGGCGCTGTCGGCTGGAGGGCGGCCGGCCATTTCCGCCGGCCCGCCGCGTCCTGTCAAATGGCGCGGCGGCCGTGCTCCGCGCCTGTCAGTCGGCGGACGCGAATTTCCGGTCGAGGAGGCCCCCGAGCCCCTTCCTCTCGGGCGGCGCAGAGCCTATGTTCGTGACAGAGCTGCGACGCCCGTCAGGACCATAATTCCCCGGGGCCTTATCGATCTCAACGGGAGCTGTCCCTGACCCGGTCCCTGGA
The DNA here is from genome assembly GCA_000751295.2 of bacterium YEK0313. Classification (NCBI taxonomy): domain Bacteria; species bacterium YEK0313. The sequence goes on along the minus strand of CCMO02000001.1, from coordinate 718,366 downwards.
CTGGGACATATGGCGCCCACCTACTTAGGTAGGTTCCCGGGATCGAGCGTCCAACGGCGGAGCGGCTCTACCGTTTCATTCGCTCGCCTTGCGGGGCCGATGCAGACATTGTCCGAAGCCGCGGTCTTATCCAAAGCAGCCCTGCGCGATGCGGCGCTCGCCCGCCGCGATGCCCTGCCGATCGAAGCCCGCATCGAGGCATCCCTGGCGGTCGCGGCCCTGTTCCCGCTCGACCGGATCGCGATTGCCGGCAAGATCGTCTCGGGCTTCCTGCCGATCCAGTCCGAAATCGACGTCCGGCCGCTGCTGGACCGGCTGCGCGCCGCAGGCGCCCGGCTGGCGCTGCCGGCCTTTCCCTCGCGCACCACGCCCATGGTGTTCCGCCTGATGGAGCGCGGCGCGCCGCTGGTGCCGATGGGCTTCGGCACGTTCGGGCCGGACGCGAGCGCGCCGGAGGTCGAGCCCGATATCCTGATCACGCCGCTCGCCGCCTTCGATGCCGCCTTCAACCGCATCGGCTACGGCAAGGGCCATTACGACCGGGCCTTCGCCAGGCTCGACGCGACGGTTCGCCGGCTCGCCATCGGGGTTGCTTTTTCCGTCCAGCAGGTCGAAGTCATTCCGGTGGAGCCGCACGACCGCAGGCTCGACGCCATCCTGACCGAGACCGGATATAGGGCCCCCTGATGCGCCTCCTGTTCCTCGGTGACGTCGTCGGCAAGGCCGGCCGGGTCGCCGTCACCGAAAAGCTGCCGGGCCTCGTCACCGCGCTGAAGCTCGATTGCGTCGTCATCAACGGCGAGAATGCCGCTCATGGTTTCGGCATCACGGAAGCCATCTACCAGGAACTGCTCGACGCCGGCGCCGACTGCGTCACGCTCGGCAATCATTCCTGGGACCAGCGCGAGGCGCTGGTCTTCATCGACCGGGCGCCGCGCCTCGTCCGGCCGGTCAACTATCCTTCCGGCACGCCCGGCCGGGGCGCCGCGCTGATCGAGACGCGCAAGGGGGCCCGCGTGCTGGTCGTCAACGCCATGGGCCGGGTGTTCATGGACGCGATGGACGACCCTTTCACGGCGGTGGAGCGCGAGCTCGACGCCGCCCCGCTCGGCCGCGTCGCCGATGCCGCGGTCATCGACATCCATGCCGAGGCGACCAGCGAGAAGCAGGTCTTCGGCCATCTCTTCGACGGGCGCGCCTCGCTCGTCATCGGCACCCATACCCATGTGCCGACCTCCGACCACCGGGTGCTGCCGGGCGGCACGGCCTACATGACCGATGTCGGCATGTGCGGCGACTACGATTCGGTCATTGGCATGGACAAGGCCGAGCCGCTGCGCCGCATGCGCGAGAAGACGCCGGGCGGCAAGTTCGAGCCGGCCGGCGGGCCGGCGACCTTGTCCGGCCTGGTGGTCGACATTGCCGACGGCGGGCTTGCGACACGGTGCCAGCCGCTGCGCCTCGGCGGCCGGCTCGACCAGGTCATGCCGGAGTGACGGGCGCCGGGCGCCCTTGACCGCATCGGGGCTTTGCGCCTAACGAACCGCCATGTCGCACAATACTTTCGGCCATCTGTTCCGCGTCACCACCTTCGGCGAGAGCCACGGGGTGGCGCTTGGCTGCGTGGTCGACGGCTGCCCGCCGCGCATTCCGCTGACCGCCGAGGAGATCCAGGCCGATCTCGACCGCCGCCGTCCGGGCCAGTCGCGGTTCACCACCCAGCGGCGCGAGCCGGACGCGGTGAAGATCCTCTCGGGGGTCATGGTCGACGACGACGGCGTCCAGGTCACGACCGGCACGCCGATCGCGCTGCTGATCGAGAACACCGACCAGCGTTCCAAGGACTATTCCGACATCAAGGACAAGTTCCGGCCGGGCCATGCCGATTTCACCTATGAGATGAAATACGGCATTCGCGACTATCGTGGCGGCGGCCGGTCCTCCGCGCGCGAGACCGCGGCGCGGGTCGCGGCCGGCGCCATCGCCCGCAAGATCGTGCCCGGGCTCGACGTGCGCGGCGCCCTCGTCCAGATGGGCCCGCATGCCATCGACCGCGACAAGTGGGACTGGGACGAGATCGGCAACAACCCGTTCTTCTGCCCGGACCGGGACAAGGCCGCCTTCTACGAGACCTATCTCGACGGCATCCGCAAGGCCGGCTCATCGATCGGCGCGATCCTGGAGATCGTCGCCGAGGGCGTCCCGGCCGGCCTCGGCGCGCCCATCTATGCCAAGCTCGATGCCGATATTGCCGGCGCCCTGATGGGCATCAATGCGGTCAAGGGCGTCGAGATCGGTGCCGGCTTCGGCGCGGCCGCGCTGTCGGGCGAGGAGAATGCCGACGAGATGCGCATGGGCAATGACGGCCAGCCGCTGTTCCTCGCCAATCATGCCGGCGGCATTCTGGGCGGCATTTCCACCGGCCAGCCGATCGTCGCGCGCTTTGCGGTCAAGCCGACCTCCTCGATCCTCAATCCGCGCCTGACCATCGACAAGCATGGCGGCGAGGCCGATATTCTCACCAAGGGGCGCCATGACCCTTGCGTCGGGATTCGCGCCGTTCCGGTGGGTGAGGCCATGGTCGCCTGCGTCATCGCCGACCATTATTTGCGGCATCGCGGTCAGAACGGCTGAATTCAGTTCTGCTGAAAGGCAGACCTGGAATGCATGGATTTTCAGTTTGACTGAAAGCCGTCACTGCCCCATTTTGGCGGCATGAAGCTCGACATCTGGCTCTCCCGCGCCGGCATCACCCGGCAGGCCTTCGCCCGCAGCCTCGGCGTTTCGCCCGCGACGATCACCGCGCTGTGCAACGGCGAGGCGCCGTGGATGTCGCGCGAAACCGCGGCGCGCATTGCCGAGCTGACCGGCGGCGCCGTCACCCCCAACGATTTCATCGGCCTCAAGGGGCCGCGCGATGAGGAAAATGCCATGCTGGAAGCCACCGAGCGCGTGAAGGCGGCCCTCGACGCCTTCGCCAGGGGTGAGATCGTCGTGGTCACCGACGACGACGACCGCGAGAACGAAGGCGACCTGATCGTCGCGGCCTCGCTCTGCACGCCGGAGCAGATGGCCTTCATCGTCCGCCACACCTCCGGCATCGTCTGCACGCCCCTGTCGATCGAGGAGGCGCGGCGGCTCCGGCTCGATCCGATGGTGTCCTCGAACGACAGTCCGCACGGCACGGCCTTCACCGTCTCGGTCGACTACCGCCACGGCACGACCACCGGCATTTCGGCCGACGACCGCACCGCGACCGTCCGGGCGCTCGCCAATCCCAATGCCGGCGCCATCGATTTCGTGCGTCCCGGCCACATCTTCCCGCTGATCGCGAAGGACGGCGGCGTGCTGATGCGTTCCGGCCATACCGAGGCGGCGGTCGATCTCTGCAAGCTCGCCGGCCTGCCGCCGGTCGGCGTCATCTGCGAACTAGTCAATGACGACGGCACGGTGACGCGCGGCCCGCAGGTGACGGCCTTCGCCGAGAAGCATGGCCTCGCCATGGTGTCGGTCGCCGATCTCATCAAATACCGCCAGGCGCGCGACCGTCTGGTCGAGCGCGCCGGCGAGTTCCTGGTCGAGACGCCCTATGGACCCGCCCGCGGCATTGCCTATCGCACGCCCTACGACAAGGTGGAGCACCTCGCCGTGGTGTTCGGCGAGGTCGAGGACGGTGCCACGACGCTGGTCAGGCTGCACCGCGAGACCGTGCTGCGCGACGTCTTCGGCAAGAATCCGGTGCTCGACTGTGCCATGAAGCGCCTCGCCGAGCGCGGGGGCGTGATGATCTATCTGCGCGACGGCACCGCCGGCGTGCCCAGCCAGTCGCTCGCCGCGACCGCCCCGCCGCCCGACATTCACGAGAGCCACGGCTCGGCGCGCCTGCGCGACGAGCAGTGGCGCGAGATCGGCCTCGGCGCGCAGATCCTGCGCGATCTCGGCGTCAACTCGATCTCCCTGCTCGCCTTCAAGAACCGCCGCTATGTCGGTCTCGGCGGCTTCGGCATCGAGATCAAGGAAACCGAAATGCTCGACGGCTGAGTGGCGGCTCGGCTTTCGGCCGCTTCGGCGTCAGCCCTTCGGCGTCAGCGGCCCGTAGCTGGCCGTCGCCGGCGGTTCGATCGCCTCGGGTACGAAGAAATCCGGCGCCAGAGCCTGGCTCGGATCCATCCGGTAGACGTCGAAATCGGTGACGCCCTCGCCGGCCAGGAACGTGTCGTCGACGAGGAAATGGCCGGTGAAACCGGACGGCTTGTTGAAGATGTGCCAGGCCGCGTCGGCGAGGATCTCCGGCGACCGGCTCTGGCGCATCAGGCTGTCGCCGCCGAGCAGATTCTTGATCGCCGAGGTCGCGATGGTGGTGCGCGGCCAGAGCGCGTTGACGCCGACCTCGCCCTTCAATTCGCCCGACAGGCCGAGCACGACGAGGCTCATGCCGAACTTGGCCATGGAATAGCCGGTGGTGCCGGCGAACCATTTGACGTTCATGTCGAGCGGCGGCGACAGCGCCAGGATATGCGGGTTGCGGCCGGCCGCCGCGCTCTCCCGCAGATGCGGGATGGCATATTTCGAGACGAGATAGGTGCCGCGGGCATTGACCTGGTGCATCAGGTCGAACCGCTTCATGTCGAGCTTGTCGACCGGCGCGAGATTGATCGCCGAGGCGTTGTTGACGACGATGTCGAGGCCGCCGAAATGCTCGACCGTCCTGGCGATGGCGCCGGCGACGCTCTCCTCCTCGCGCACGTCGACCACCAGCGGCAGGGCATTGCCGCCGGCGGCCTTCAATTCCTCCGCCGCGGTATGGATGGTGCCGGGCAGCTTCGGGTGGGCGGTCTCGGTCTTGGCCGCGACGACCACATTGGCGCCGTCGCGCGCCGCTCTGAGGCCGATCGCAAGGCCGATGCCGCGCGAGGCGCCGGTGATGAACAGCGTCTTGCCTTTCAGGCTCATGATCTCCTCCCCTGGATCGCGATCACCGAGCCTGGCATCGGCGCGGCTTCAGGTCTTGCGTCCTGTCGTCATTTCCGGGTCATGAAGGCGGCGAAGGCCTTGCGCGCCTCGTCCGACATCAGCTGCTGGCCGAACAGCACGCCTTCCTCGTCCATCCGCCGGCGCAGCGCCTCGGCGCCGCCGCGGATCAGCCGGCGGGTATGGGCGAGAGCCTGGGGCGGCTTGGCGGCGAGGCGCGCCGCCGCGTCGAGAGCCTTCGCCTCCAGTTCGGCTTCCGGCACTTCGGCATTGATCATGCCCATCTCGACCGCTTCGCGCGCGCCGAAGCCGTCGGCGAGCATCAGATATTCGCTCGCCTTCTTGAAGCCGGCGAGTTGCGGCAGGATGAGCGAGGACGCCGCTTCCGGCACCAGGCCGAGGTCGACGAAGGGCATGCGGAACTGCGCCCTGGGGCTCGCATAGGCAAGGTCCATGTGCAGCACCATGGTCGTGCCGACGCCGATCGCCAGGCCGTCGATGGCCGCGATCATCGGCACTTCGACGGTGGCGAGCGCCTTGATGAAACGAAAGGCCGGCGAGGCGCCGTCGCCGCCCGAGGAGCGCGCCATGAAGTCGGCAATGTCGTTGCCGGAGGTGAAGACGCCGGAGCCGCCGGCGAAGACCACCGCGCGGGTGCCCTCGGCCGGCGCGTTCTCGATCACGCCGCGCATCCGGTCGTACATGTCGCCGGTCAGCGCGTTCTTCTTGTCGAGCCGGTTCATGCGAACCAGCACGACGCCATTGTCGTGCCTTGCGATGGAAACGTGATCGGTCATGCCAGGTCCTCGGCCTCATTCGACAGGGTTGGGGCCGCGCCGCCGGCTGGGCTCATCCAGCAGGCTGCAGGGCCAGATCGTTGACGCTCTCCGCGCCCTCCGTCACCGCGGCTTCGAGGCCAGGGGCGGCGGGGCTCAGATTCTCGGCGAAGAAGCGCGCCATGGCGGTGGCGTCCTGCGCCGCTTCGCCGCCGCCGTCCTCGCGTTCGGCCAGGGCCTTCTCGGCGAGCGCGGCGCCCCCGAGGGCGAGGCCGAACAGCCGAGCATAGGGCGTCGCGCCGGCCAGCGCATCGGCCGGATCGGATTTCAGTGCGGCGAGCAGATGCGCCGTCGCCCGTTCCAGGCTGTCGATCGCTTCTGTCAGACGCGAGGCGGTGCGGCCGAAGCCGGAGGCGTTGGTGCCGACCACCTTGGCGACGATCGCCCGCATGCGGGCGATCTCGTCGGCGACCAGCTTGCCGCCTTCGAGGCCGATCTTGCGGGTGACGAGATCGATCGCCTGGATGCCGTTGGTGCCTTCATAGATGGCGAAGATGCGCGCATCGCGCATGTGCTGGGCGGCACCCGTCTCCTCGACGAAACCCATGCCGCCATGCACCTGCACGCCGAGGGAGGCAACCTCGTTGCCGATGTCGGTGGAGAAGGCCTTGGCGATCGGGGTGAGCAGCGAGGCGCGCGCCTGGCCGGCCGCGCGCTCGGCCTCGGTCCGGCCGAGATGGGCCCGGTCGATCTCGGCGGCCAGCATGTAGCAGATGGCGCGGGCGCCCTGCGTGTAGCCGCGCATCGTCGCCAGCATGCGCCTGACGTCGGGATGCAGGATGATCGGGCTCATGCCTTCGCCGGCATAGCCGGGCGCGCGGCCCTGGCGCCGCTCCTCGGCATAGGCGAGCGCCTGCTGGGTGGCGCGCTCGGCAATGGCGACGCCCTGCAGCGCCACCGCGAGGCGGGCATTGTTCATCATGGTGAACATGGCGGCGAGGCCGCGGTTCTCCTCGCCGACGAGATAGCCCACCGCGCCGCCGGCATCGCCATAGACCATGGTGCAGGTCGGCGAGCCGTGGACGCCGAGCTTGTGCTCGATCGAATGGCAGCGCACGTCGTTGCGGGCGCCGAGCGAGCCGTCGGCATTGACCAGGAACTTCGGCACGATGAACAGCGAGATGCCCTTGGTGCCGGCGGGCGCGTCGGGCAGCCTGGCGAGGACCAGGTGCACGATATTCTCGGTCAGGTCGTGCTCGCCATAGGTGATGAAGATCTTCGAGCCGGTGATCCGGTAGGTGCCGTCGCCGGCGCGGGTCGCGCGCGTCCGCAGGCCCGCGAGATCCGAGCCGGCCGACGGCTCGGTGAGGTTCATCGTGCCGGTCCACTCGCCCGACACCATTTTCGGCAGGTAGATCGCCTTCAGCTCGTCCGAGGCATGGGCCGATATCGCTTCGATCGCGCCCTGGGTCAGGAGCGGGCCGAGGCCGAAGGCGCTCGAGGCTGCGTTCCACATTTCAAGGCAGGCCGCGTTGATGACGCAGGGCAGGCCCTGGCCGCCGAAGGCAGCGTCCGCCATCAGGCCGTTCCAGCCGGCGGCGGCCCAGTCGGTATAGGTCTCCTTCCAGCCGGCCGGCATGGTCACCTTGCCGTCCTTGAAGGGCGTGCCGGTCCTGTCGCCGACCGTGTTCAGCGGCGCGATGCGGTCGGCGGCGAATTTGGCGGCCTCTTCGAGCACGGCATCGACGAGATCCGGCGTCAGCTCGCCATAGAGGCCGTCGGCCAGGGCGCGATCGAGGCCCGCGACGTGTTTCAGTGTCTTGGCGATGTCGGTGACGGGCGCGCGATAGCTCATTGGTCTCCTCCGCGCGGCCGTCCTCGGTCCAGTCGCCTGTGGCCGCGAGAATGCCCGGCACCATGGCGAAGCCGCGTCCGTCGTGCAACGGCACGGCGCGCGATCTGGACGAACGAGGGATAGAATCGTTTGACGTTTACGTCAACGGAAGTTGGTGGAGAAGGGAGGTCCGTTGCGATCCGCTGGCTATCCGCCGCAGGCTGTCGGATATCCGTCGCGGCCTGCCGGATGTCGGCCGAGGTCCGTTGGCTGTCCGATGCTGCCGTGCTAGTGCGTCGGGACGACAAACGCGCCTTGCATCGCGCCTGGCCGTGGTTCGAGGCTCGCTCCGCTCGCGCCAACCCCGATGCAGGAGCGCTTCGAACCGAGCCGAACGCCCTCCACCATGACCCAGCGCAAGACGCTTCGCCTCGCTCCCGACGCTGCTGGCCTCGCCGAAGCCGGCCGGCTTCTGCGTACGGGAGGCCTCGTCGCCTTCCCGACCGAGACCGTCTACGGTCTCGGCGCGGACGCGACCGACGGCCGGGCGGTTGCCGGCATCTACGAGGCCAAGGGACGGCCGAGCTTCAATCCGCTGATCGCCCATGTCGCGACGCGCGAGGCGGCGCTCGCGCTCGGCCGGTTCGATGCGGCCGCCGAAGCGCTCGCCAGGGCCTTCTGGCCAGGTCCGCTGACCCTGGTCGTGCCGCTCGCCGCCGGCAGCCCGATCTCCGAGCTCGCCCGCGCCGGGCTCGACACGGTCGGCCTGCGCGTACCCGACCATCCGGTGGCGCATGCCCTGCTGGAGGCAGCCGGCAGGCCGATCGCCGGGCCCTCGGCCAACCGGTCGGGCCATGTCAGCCCGACCGATGCGGATCATGTCCTCGCCGATCTCGACGGCCGGATCGACGCGGTCCTCGATGCCGGCCCGACCCTGGTCGGGGTCGAATCGACCATCGTCGCCTGCCTCGACAGCGGGCCGGTCCTGCTGCGTCCGGGCGGAGTGTCGCGGGCCGCTCTCGCCAAGGTCCTCGGCCGGCCGCCGGGAACGGCGGCCAAGGCAGCGCGGGCCGAGGCGGCGCCGCTCGCGCCGGGCATGCTCGCTTCGCATTATGCGCCGCGTGCCCATGTCCGGCTCGACGCGGTCTCGGTCGCGCCGGGCGAGGCCCTGCTCGCCTTCGGCGCCGCGCTGCCGCCGCATGACGGCCCGGTTCTGAACCTTTCGGCTGCCGGCGACCTCGCCGAGGCCGCGGCCAATCTCTTCGGCCACCTGCGCGCCCTGGACGCGGCCGGGGCGACAGGCATCGCGGTCATGCCGGTGCCCCATGACGGGCTCGGCGAGGCCATCCGTGACCGGCTCGCACGGGCGGCGGCGCCACGCGACTGACCGGCAGAGGGCGCCGGTCACGTCTCGGGGCCGGGCATCAAGCGGCCGCCTCCTCTTGAGACTTCGCCTCGCGCTGCAGCCAGGCGCTGAAGGCGGCGACCGCCGGCCGGTCCGCGGCCTCCGGCACGGTCACGATGTAATAGGCGAAGGCGGTCGGCCAGGGTCGGTCCAGCGCCAGGGCGAGGCGCCCGGCGGCAATCTCGCCGGCGGCATAGATGTCGCGCACCAGCGCCAGTCCCTGGCCGGCTTCGGCAGCGCGGATCAGGAGGAAGTCGTCGTCGAAGCTCGGCCCGCGTGTCGACCGGCCGCCGGTCTCGACATCAGTACCGGTCATGCCGTGAGCCTTCAGCCAGAGCGGCCAGTCGGCACGGTCGTTGTCCTGCAGCAGGGGATAGGCGAGGCAGTCCTCCGGGGCTGCGATCGGCGGGCCGGCGGCAATGAGGCCGGGGCTGCCGACCGGCACCATCGCCGGCGCCATCAGGTGCACCGCCTTGAGCCCTGGATAGCGGCCGAGGCCATGGCGGATCGCCATGTCGACGCGGCCGCTGCGAAGGTCGACCACCTCCTGCGTCGCCTCCACCCGGACCTCGATCTCGGGATGCGCGGCGGTGAAGCGGCCGAGCCGCGGGATCAGCCATGAGGCGGCGAAGGACGGGGCCGTGGTCACCGTCAGCGTCCTGCGCGCCGCGGACGCCTCCAGCGCACCGAGCGCTTCGGCAAGCTGGTCGAAGGCGCGCAGCACCTGGCCGTGGGCCCTGGCTCCGGCCTCGGTCAGCTGCATGCCGTAGCGGGTCCGGCTGAACAGCGCCGTGCCGATCCGTGCCTCCAGCAGCCGGATCTGCTGGCTGACGGCTCCCGAAGTCACGCCCATCGTTTCGGCGGCTTGTTTGATGCTGCCGCGCCGGCCGGTCTCGGCGAAGGCGCGGAGCGCGAGCAGGGGCATGACCGGGCTCATCAGAATTTAGTCTGCCTAATGTCAAAAGGGAGAATGAATCGTTTCTGCAAAGCCGTTCAGTTCATTATCGTACTGTATTGGACGTGTTTAGGAAATCTCCATTCTTTCACGAGGCGCGATATGCAGGTTGCGGCGCGATCGGGGCCCTGGCTCCTGGTGCTGGTGGGGTTTGCGGCGCTCGCCATCGCCTTTTCCGTGCGGGCGGTGCTCGGCCTTGCCATGCCGGTCATCGAGACCGAGCTCGGCTGGTCGCGTTCGTTCATCTCCGGCATCGGCGCGCTGGCCCTGCTGGTCATGGCGACGGCGGCTCCCTTTGCCGGTGGCCTCACCGATGCGCGGGGGCCGCGCCTGCTGCTGGCCGGCGGACTGACGGCGATCGGGCTCGGGGCCGGCCTCGTCGCGGCCACCGGTTCCGCGGTGCTGTTCACCCTCGGCTTCGGGGTCGTCGCCGCCTTCGGCTTCACCGCGGTGGCCACCAATGTCGTGGCGGCGGCGATCGCCAAGACCTTCGAGGCGGGGCGCGGGCTGGCGACCGGGATCGGCACGTCGGGCGCGACTGCCGGCCAACTGCTCGTCGTGCCGATGGTCGCGCTGCTGATGCAGAGCGCAAGCTGGCGCTACGGCTTCGCGGCGCTCGCCGTTCTCGCCTTCGTCCTGGCGGTCGCCGCCTTTCGGCTGCTGCCGAAAAACCAGCCGCGGGCGGCGGGCGCGGCCGCCGCGGGCAACTGGCGTCAGGATGTCCGGCGGCTCGTCCGCGCGCCGGTCTTCCACGTCCTGTTCTGGAGCTTCCTCGTCTGCGGCTTCACGGCGACCGGCGCGATCGAGACCCATCTTCTGCCCTATGCGGCCTTCTGCGGGTTCCCGCCGCTGCCGAGCGCTGCCGCCTATGGCGTGCTTTCGGCCGTCAACTTTGCCGGCATGGTCCTGTCGGGCTATCTCTCCGATCGCGTGCACCGCCCGACGCTGCTCGGCGCCATCTATGTGGTGCGCGCCGCAAGCTTCGTGCTGCTGCTCTACGTCGCTCCCGACATCCGACTGCTCTATGTGTTCGTCGTGCTGTTCGGCCTGGTCGACTATTCGACCATTCCGGTCACGGTCGGGCTTGCCGCCAGCCATTTCGGCGTCCGGCGCATCGGCCTTGCCATGGGGCTCATTTCCAGCGGCCATGCCCTCGGCGGCGCACTCGGCGCCCTCTCCGGCGGGCTTCTGTTCGATCTCGGCCGCTCCTATGGCGCGCTCTGGATCGGTTCCTTCGTTCTCTCGCTCTTGGCCGGGCTCGTCGTCCTGACGCTGAAGGACCGGCCTGGCGAGACGGACGATGCCAAGGGGGCCGGGGCGCCGGCCAAGGTCAGCGAGGCGCTGTCATGATCCATCTCCATACCGACGCTTCGCCGAACGGCTTCAAGGCGACGATCGCGCTCGAGGAGCTCGGGCTCGCCTATGAGCTGCACCATGTCCGCATCGGCGCGGGTGAGGCCCGGCGACCGGACTTCCTGGCGCTCAACCCGCATGGCCGCATTCCCGTTATCGTCGACACCGAGGCCGGCGTCACGCTGTTCGAATCCGCGGCGATCCTGCTCTATCTCGCCGAGCGCGGCGGCCGGCTCCTGCCGTCGGCGACGAAGGCCCGCTGGCAGGCGATCCAGTGGCTCGCCTTCCATGCCGCGAGCGTCGGGCCGCTGCTCGGCCAGCGCGTGCATTTCGAAATGTTCGAGAAGCAGCCCCTGCCGTCGGTGATCGCGCGCTACAGGCGCCTCACCGAGGAGGCCTTCGCCACCATGGACGGCCATCTCGGCGCCAACCGCTATTTCGCCGGCACGGACTATTCCATCGCCGACATCGCAACCTTCGGCTGGATGCATATCGCCGCCATCTGCGGCTTCGATATCAGCGCCTTCGCCCATCTGAGCCGCTGGTACGCCGAAGTGGCGGCGCGGCCGGCCGTCCAGCGCGGCATTGCCCTGCCGGAGCCGGCGACGGGGCCATGAGGCCGCTCAGCGGGTGAAGCGCGCGACCAGCTCGACATGGGCGGACCAGCGGAACTGGTCGACCGGCGTCACATCGGTCAGTCGCCAGCCGCCGCCCGCGAGGATCGCGGCATCGCGCGCGAAGGTCGCGGGGTTGCAGGACACGGCGACGATCCGGCCGACATCGGCTTTCGCCAGCACCTTGGCCTGGGCCTCGGCGCCGGCGCGCGGCGGATCGAACACCACCGCGTCGAGGCCCTTGAGATCGGCGGCCGTCAGCGGCCGGCGGAACAGGTCGCGGGTTTCCGCCGTGACCGGCTTCAGGCCGGAGCCATGGCGCAGCGCGGCGGCGAGCGCGGCGACCGCGCCGGCATCGGCATCGGCCGCGCGCACCTTCATCCGCTGGGCGAGCCTCAGCGCGAAGGGGCCGATGCCGCAGAAGAGATCGGCCGCGCTCTTCGCCTTGCCGACACCGTCGAGCACGAGGCGCCCGAGGGCCTCCTCGCCGGCAGCGGTCGCCTGCAGGAAGGCGCCGGGCGGCAGTTGGACCCTGAGGCCGGCCATGCGGACCGAGGGCGGCTCGCGCTGCATGACGAGATCGCCGTGATTGGTGAGACGGACCAGATGCGCGGCGCCGGCGGCGGCAATCAGCTCCTGGCGCAGGCGCTCGGCGAGCCGCCCGGCGCCACGCAGCTCCATGTCCAGGCCCTGGTCGGTCAGCGTCACCTGGATGTCGAGCGGCTTGCCGACGGGTTCGAGCGCCCGGGCGACGGCGCGGGCCGCCGGCAGGGCGGCCTCGAGCGCGGGGTCGAGCACCGGGCAGGCGTCGATTGCCACGATGGCGTGGCTGCGCGCCGCCGCGAAGCCGGCCGTCAGCTTCGGCCCGTCGCCGCGCCGCGCATGCAGCGTCACCCGGCGGCGGCCGGTGCCATGGGCATCGATCGTGTCGGCGATCTCGGGATGAAGGCCGCGGGCGGAAAGCGCGGTCGCCACCAGGTCGCGCTTCCAGCGGAAATAGGAAGGCGGCGCCCAATGCTGCAGGGCGCAGCCGCCGCAGGTGCCGAAATAGCCGCAGGCGGGAGCCACGCGCTCTGGGCTCGGGGTGACGATCGCGGTCGGCAGCACGCGCTCGCCGTCGCCCTCGATCTCGACCACCTCGCCGGCCAGTGTGAACGGCACGAAACGGCCATCCGCGACCCCGTCGCCACGGTGCCCGACATGGCTGATGGTCAACCGCTCGGCGCTCATGGCATCGCTCCCGGCCCAGGCGACGGCGCGCCGCCGCGGCGGGCGTGCATCAGGAATTCGCGGTTGCCTTCGCCGCCGGCGATCGGGCTGTCGATGACGCCGACGACCTGCCAGCCGAGAGCCTCCGTCGCCGCCTTGATCCGCTCGACGGCGGCGGCCTGAGCCGCGGCATCGCGCACCACGCCGTTCTTGCCGACGGCGGCGCGGCCGACCTCGAACTGCGGCTTGATCAGCGCGATCAGGTCGGCGGTCGGTGCGGCGAGCGCCGTCATGGCCGGTAGCACCAGCGCGAGCGAAATGAAGCTGACATCGGTGACGACGAGGTCGGGGGCGGGGGCCGGTGCCTCCAGCGTCCTGATGTCGGTCGCCTCGAACAGGCTGACGCGCGGATCGGCGCGCAGGCTCCGGTGCAGCTGGTCGCGGCCGGTATCGACAGCGGTGACCCGGGCCGCACCGCGTGCCAGCAGCACCTCGGTGAAGCCGCCGGTGGATGAGCCGACGTCGAGGCCGATGCGGCCGCCGGCATCGATGCCGAAGCGGTCGAGGGCATGGGCGAGCTTGACGCCGCCGCGCGACACCCAGGGATGTTCGGGACTTGCTTCCAGCGTCGCATCGGCGCGGATCTCGTCGGAGGCCTTCCGCACCGGCTGTCCGTCGGCGCTGACCAGGCCGGCGGCGATCGCCGCCTGCGCCTTGGCGCGGCTGTCGAACAAGCCGCGCGCGACGAGCAGGACATCGGCCCGGCGCCGGCCCCCGGCGCGCGGCGAAGCAGGCTGATCGGGACCGGTCACGCCCTCAGCGCACCCGCACCGTGCTCGGCGCCGATGGCGCCGCGGCCGAGCGCCTCGAACACCTTGGCGACGATGCCCTTGGCGTCGAGGCCGGCACGGGCATACATGGCCTCGGGCTTGTCGTGGTCGACATAGGCGTCGGGCAGCACCATCGGGCGCACCTTGCAGCCCTGGTCGAGCAGGCCGGCATCGGCGAGCGCGTGCAGCACGAACGAGCCGAAGCCGCCGATCGAGCCTTCCTCGATGGTGATGAGCACTTCGTGGTTGCGGGCGAGCCGCGCCACGAGGTCGACGTCGAGCGGCCGGGCGAAGCGGGCATCGGCGACCGTCGTCGACAGGCCGAGCGCGCCGAGCTCTTCCGCCGCCTTCAGGCATTCGCCGAGCCGCGTGCCGAACGACAGGAGCGCGATGCGCGTGCCTTCCTTGACGATCCGGCCCTTGCCGATGGCAAGCGGCACGCCCTCGGCGGGCAGATCGACGCCGACGCCTTCGCCGCGCGGATAGCGGAAGGCGATCGGGCCTTCGTCATGGGCCGCGGCGGTCGCCACCATGTGGACGAGCTCGGCCTCGTCGGCGGCCGCCATCACCACGAAGCCGGGCAGGCAGCCGAGATAGGCGACGTCGAACGAGCCGGCATGGGTGGGCCCGTCGGCGCCGACGAAGCCGGCACGGTCGATCGGGAAGCGCACCGGCAGGCCCTGGATCGAGACGTCGTGGACCACCTGGTCGTAGGCGCGCTGCAGGAAGGTGGAATAGATCGCGCAGAACGGCTTGTAGCCCTCGCTGGCGAGGCCCGCGGCGAAGGTCACGGCATGCTGCTCGGCAATGCCGACATCGAAGGTGCGCTCAGGGAATGCCTTGCCGAACAGGTCGACGCCGGTGCCGGACGGCATGGCCGCGGTGATCGCGACGATCCGGTCGTCCTTCGCCGCCTCCTTCACCAGGCTCTCGCCGAACACCTTGGTGTAGGACGGCGCATTGGCCTTGGACTGCACCTGGGTGCCGGTGATCACGTCGAAGCGGGCAACCGCATGCAGCTTGTCGGCGGTCGCCTCGGCCGGGGCGTAGCCCTTGCCTTTCTGGGTGACGACATGAACCAGGATCGGCCCGAGGTCGGCGTCGCGGACGTTCTTCAGCACCGGCAGCAGGTGGTCGAGATTATGGCCGTCGATCGGCCCGACATAATAGAAGCCGAGCTCCTCGAACAGCGTGCCGCCGGTGACGAAGCCGCGGGCGTGCTCGACCGCCCGCGTGACCGTGCGGTCGATGGTTGCGCCGAGCCGGCGGGTCAGCTGCTTGCCGATGTCGCGCAGCTTCAGATAGGTCTTGCCGGAGGCGAGCCGGGCGAGATAGGCCGACATGGCGCCGACCGGCGGGGCGATCGACATGTCGTTGTCGTTGAGGATGACGATCAGCCGTTCGCCGCGTGCGCCGGCATTGTTCATGGCCTCGAAGGCCATGCCGGCCGACATGGCGCCGTCGCCGATCACCGCGATGACATGGTTCTTGCCGCCCTTCAGGTCGCGCGCCACGGCCATGCCGAGGCCGGCGGAGATCGAGGTCGAGGAATGGGCCGCCCCGAACGGGTCGTAATCGCTTTCCGACCGCTTGGTGAAGCCGGAGAGCCCGTCCCGCTGGCGCAGCGTGCGGATGCGGTCGCGCCGGCCGGTCAGGATCTTGTGCGGATAGGCCTGGTGGCCGACGTCCCAGATCACCCGGTCGCGCGGCGTATCGAAGACATAGTGCAGCGCCGTGGTCAGCTCGACCACGCCGAGGCCGGCGCCGAGATGCCCGCCGGTGACGGAGACGGCCGAGATGGTCTCGGCCCTCAGCTCGTCGGCGACCTGTCGCACAAGATGTTCCGGAACCTTGCGCAGGTCCTCGGGTGTCTTGATCGTGTCGAGTAGGGGCGTTGCGGGGCGATCTGTCACGATGTCACCGGCTGGCGCGGGCGGTGGAAAGGGCGAAAAGGCGGTTTCCGGCCGGCCCCGCGCGAGTGCAGGAATGATCCAGTCAGGTGCGGCAGGATAGCCGACACCAAGGTGTGAGCGTTACACCAGGGATCTGATGCGTGCAATGCAGTAAAGCCAGGGCCAACCCTGGGCGACCGATTGGCGCAGGCGCGGCGAAATCACGTAAAATTGTCGATGGAACGTCGCCCGCCGGGCACCGGGCGACTATTCCGGCAGCGGGATATAGTCCTGTTCGTCGCCGGGAACGATGTCGAAGCGGCGCTGGCGCCAATTGTCCTTGGCCTGTTCGATCCGCTCCTTGGAGGAGGAGACGAAGTTCCACCAGATGAAGCGCGGGCCGTCCATGACGGCGCCGCCGCACAGGATGATCCGGGCCGGCCGCGTCGCGGCGAGGGTGATCCGGTCGCCGGGCCTGAGCACCAGCATCTTGCCTTCGCCGAACAGATCGCCCTGCACGTCGATCTCGCCGCTCGCGACATAGATCGCCCGTTCCTCGGTTTCCGGGTCGACCGGCAGCCTGGCGCCGGCTTCCAGCGCGACATCGGCGTAGATCGTGTCCCAGGTGGTCGGCACCGGCGAGGTCTTGCCGTAGAGCGAGCCGATGACCAGCCGGATCGTCTTGCCCTCCGCTTCGATGACCGGCAGCGCGTCGCGGTCGACATGGTCGAAGCCCGGCGCGGTCTCCTCGTGTTCCCTGGGCAGGGCGAGCCAGCTCTGGATGCCGTGCAGCTCCTGGCCCTGCGCCTTCAGCACCGGATCGGTCCGTTCGGAATGGACGATGCCGCGGCCGGCGGTCATCAGGTTCACCTCGCCCGGATTGATCGGCACATAGGTGCCGAGCGAGTCGCGGTGCTGGATCTGGCCGGCGAACAGATAGGTGACGGTGGCAAGTCCGATATGGGGATGCGGCCTGACGTCGATGCCGTTGCCGTCACGGAAGACGGCGGGCCCCATATGGTCGAAGAAGATGAACGGCCCCACCATCCGCCGTTTGGCGAAGGGCAGGGCGCGCCGGACGGTGAAGCCGCCGAGATCGTGCGTACGCGGCACGATCACCATTTCGATGGCGTCGCAGGCGAGCCTGTCGCCGAGTTCCGGGTCGGGCGTGGGCGAAAACGACATGGCCGAACTCCTTGATCGTCGATGGCGACAGGGCCGGCCCGGGCATCGCTGCCACGCCCGCCTTGCTCAGACGTTGCGGGTGGCGCCGCCGTCGACCCGGATCTTCGAGCCGGTAATATAGCCCGCCTGGTCCGAGCACAGGAAGGCCGCCGTCGCGCCGAATTCCTGGGCGGTGCCGAGCCGGCCGGCAGGGATGCTGGCAACGGACGCCGCCTCGATCTCGGCGAGCGACTTGCCGCTGCGCTGGGCGTTGGCGCTGTCGAGCTCCTTGATCCGGTCGGTGGCGATGCGGCCCGGCAGGATCATGTTGACCGTCACGCCGTCCTTGGCGACTTCAGACGACAGCGTCTTGGACCAGCCGACGATCGACGAGCGCAGGGCGTTCGACAGGGCAAGGTTCGGAATCGGCTGCTCGACGCCGGACGAGGCCACGGTGACGATGCGGCCCCATTTGCGCTGGCGCATGCCGGGCAGGAGCTTGGCGGTCATGGCGAAGACGGGTTCGACCATGGTCTTGAAATATTTAGCCCATTCGTCCTCGCCGACCTCGGTCGCCGGCTTCGCCGGCGGACCGCCGGTATTGTTGACGAGAATGTCGATCTGGCCGAGCGTCTGCTCGGCAATCGCCACGATTTCGTCCACCGCCCCGGGCGCGCTGAGATCGGCGGCGATGCCGTAGGCCTTGCCCTTGCCGCGGGCGGTGATCTGCTCGGCATTGGCCTTGATGCGCTCGGCGGTGCGGCCGACCAGCATGACGGTGGCGCCTTCGGCGGCCAGCGCCTCGGCTATGCCGAGGCCCAGGCCGCGGCTCGATGCCAAGACCAGGGCTTTCTTGTTGGAAAGGCCGAAATCCATCTGTGTTCTCCTTGAGTGCCCGGGCTTAGCGCTCGGGCGCGTGAGACAAGCCCGAAGCCGCGGCCGGCGCAAGAGGCCGGCCTGCGGGACAGCCCGGCTTTTTGCTCATCTGGCCCGCGACACGGCGAGCCAGACGCCGCCGCCGATCAGGAAGCCGCCGCCGATGCGCGACATCAGCCGCGCGCGGGCTTCCGACAGGCTGTGTCCGCTGCGCCCGCCGATCAGCGCATAGGCGCTGTCGGAGACGGCCGCGCAGGCGAGCGCGGTGGCGCCCATGATGACGATCTGCAAAGCATAGGGCCGGTTCGCGTCGATGAACTGCGGAAAGAAGGCTCCGAAGAAGATCAGCGTCTTGGGATTGGACAGGGCGACGATGACGCCCTGCAGCACGAAGCCGCCGCGCGGCCGGCTCGGCGCCGAGCCGGTCTCGGCGCCGGCGCGGCTGTCGCGGATCATCTTGTAGCCGAGCCAGATGAGATAGGCGGCGCCGGCAAGCCGCAGCCATTCGAACCAGTGTCCCATGGCGGCGATGGCGGTGGTCAGGCCGATGCCGGCAATGGCGATGAGGACCGCAAGGCCGATCTGCGTGCCGAGCACATTGGCGAGCCCCGCGCGGGTGCCGTGCCGGAGGCTGTTGGCGACGATCAGCGTGACGGTCGGGCCGGGCACCAGCACGATCACGATGCAGGCGATGAAATAGGCGAGAAAGACATCGGGCGACATGCGGGCTGACCCCTCGTGCAGTTGGTTCGACATCCGCGCCGCTCCCGGCGCCGGACCGGACAAGCAGATGCCAGCGTAAGGCTCCAACAGAAAGCGCGAAATTGCTAGTGGCGCGCGGCTCGCGCCGTCCTAGTTCCGGTCCCAGCGCTCGCGCCACATGCGTTCGCCGATCAGGCAGTCGACCCTTTCGCTCTGGGCGGGCACGAAAGTCGCCCCCGGCAGGGGGATCGAGGGGCCGGGAGCGGCCACTTCCAGGATGAGCTTGCGGCGGGTTGCGGGGGAGAATTCCTCCGGCGCCTTGATCGGGATGACGAAGGCGCCGGGGCCGCCGATGACGCAGTCGTGGTAATAGGCGTCGAGATTGTCGATATCCATCGTGCGGGCGTCGGGCCGCTTCAGCATGATCGGCAGGCCGTTGATGGTGATGCCGCGGGCGAGCGCCGCATCGCGCGCCGGCTCGACCAGGGCGCCGTTGTTGTTGGCGCCGTCGCCCGAGACGTCGATGACCCGCCGCTGCGATCTCAGGTTCGAGGTCTCGAACAGGGCTGCGCCTGCGGTGATCGCCCCGGATATCGAGGTGCGGAAGGCGCGGCGGATCGGCTTCGACTGCAGTTCCGCGGCGAAGGCCTCGGCACTGGCCGGGCTGTCGATGATGCGCCAGCCGACCACAACCTGCTGGTCATGGGCGCCGGCCCATTCGAGATAGGTGACGGCGATCTTGCCGAGCAGGCCGCGCCTGATGGCATCCATCACCTCGGGCGCGACGATCGCCTGGATGTAGCCTTCGCGCTGCAGGCGCTGCTCTTCCGGATCCATGGAGTAGGAAATGTCGACCGCCAGGACGAGCTGCAGGTCGACCTCGTCGCCGCCCGGGCGGCCCTGCGGCGCGAGCGAACCGGTTCCGGCGAGCATGGCCGCGAACGCCAGCGCCAAAGCGCGGATCAGGGTGCGGATCGAGGCATGGACCATGGTCATCCCCCGGACGATGCCAGAGCCTGACACAGCATCGCGGCGCGGGAAACCGTCATTTCCCTGACCAGCCCCGCGCATGCCGCGGCGGCGTGGCGCGCGGGGCTTGGTCCGCGGCGGGGATCCAGGTTAGGGTTGGCTGGCAGGAACCATGGGCCCGGACCATGGACGGCGGGCCGCACGAGCCCGCGCGAGGCGGGGAAGGAATGGCTTGAATTGACCACGCTTGTGCTGTCGCATCCCAAATGCCTCGATCACCTCACGCCCTTCGGCCACCCGGAGCGCCCGGACCGCCTGCGCATGGTCACCCATGTGCTGGAGCATGAGCGCTTTGCCGACCTCGCCCGCGACGAGGCGCCGCTTGCCAGCATCGAGGCGGTTGCGCGCGTGCATCCGCCCGAATTCATCGAGCGCATCGAGAACGCCACCCCGATGGTCAATTTTGTCCATCTGGATGCCGATACCACCCTGTCGCCCGGCTCCTACGAAGCGGCGCTCAGGGCGGCAGGCGGCGCCGTCTTCGCCGTCGACGAGGTGATGGCCGGCAAGGCCGCCAATGCCTTCGTCGCCACCCGCCCGCCCGGCCACCATGCCGAGACGGCCACCGCCATGGGCTTCTGCCTGTTCAACAATGCCGCGATCGCCGCCCGTCACGCCCGCGCCATCCACGGCGTCGACCGCGTGGCGATCATCGATTTCGACGTCCACCACGGCAATGGGACGCAGGAGATCTTCTGGTCCGATCCGAGCGTGATGTATCTGTCCACCCACGAGATGCCGCTCTATCCCGGCACAGGGGCCGCACGCGAGCGTGGCGCCTACGATCAGGTGGTCAACGCGCCGCTGCCGCCGGGGGCCGGGTCCAGGGAGTTCCGCGAGGCCTTCGACCTCGCCATCCTGCCCCGCATGCGCGACTTCAACGCCGACCTCGTCATCATTTCCGCCGGCTTCGACGCCCATGAGCGCGATCCGCTCGCCAATCTCAACCTGACCGAGGCCGATTTCAGCTGGGCGACCAAGGAGATCATGGCGATCGCCGACAGGAGCGCCGGCGGCCGCCTCGTTTCGGTTCTCGAAGGCGGCTACGACCTCGAAGGCCTCGGCCGCTCGGTGGCGGCCCATGTTCTCGCGCTCATGCGCGGCTGAGGCAGGACCCCGGGCTTTTTGCGCCGCAATGGGCTATGAGAGGGGCGCCGTGATTCCTTGGGTCGCGGGTCACGGCCCTGACAGCAGCACCGCATCCGGAGGGCATTCCATGGCTGACAAACATGCCGACGTGGCGGCGCTTCCCTTCGAGAAGGCGCTGGCCGAGCTCGAATCGATCGTCCAGAAGCTGGAGGGCGGCAACGTGCCGCTCGAGGATTCGATCGCCATCTACGAGCGCGGCGAGGCCCTGAAGAAGCGCTGCGAGGCGCTCCTGCGCGATGCCGAGGCGCGCGTCCAGAAGATCACGCTCGCCGCCGATGGCACGCCCGCGGGGACGGCTCCGCTCGATCCGCGCTGACCTCGATGAAGGACGTCAAGGTCTGGTCTTGAGAAGGTGCGTCGCAAAGCCTTCGGCCTTGATCCTGGCGGCCGCCCTTTTGTCGAATGTCACAAAAATCTCGCCGCCGAGGCCGCGCCCCTGATGGGCGATGACACCATCGGCGAAATCGCCGCCGGTCTGCAGAGTGCGGAGGCCGGCTTCGACCGCCCTGTGATCGGCATGAACGGCAGGATTGTCGGTCAGGCGCCGGATCGCCCCGGCGATTTCGGGCGCGGTCTTCTTGTAGCCGCTGCTCAGGACCCAGGTGAATTCGCACAGGACCGGCAGGGTCACGGCGATGAGCTCCGCCTTCTGCAAGGTCGCCTGCGCCACCTGGGCTTCGTCCGGATCGTCGAGCGTTGCGAGGCGGACCAGGACATTGGTGTCGACGGTGACTTTCATTTGCGGCCGGCCCATGCCCGGGCGGCCGCTTCGCTGATTTCCTCGATCGAGAGCCGCTTCGGGGCCGGAGCCAGGCAGCCGGCGAAGTCGGCAATGGAATTTACAGGTTTGGCCGCCCGTATCGCTACCTTGCCGTCCGGCAGGATATCGACGGCGAGCTTGTCGCCGGGCCGGACGTGGAGATGGTCCAGCAGCTCCTTGCGCAATGTCACCTGGCCCTTGGCGGTCACGGTCAGGAGGCTCGTCATAGGTCACCTGTCTGGATTACGGTTCCTCCAATGTAAGGCATCTAAGCCTTACCAACAATATCCGCAGCGGGACCGGCATGGGGCCTCAGGCCGGAAACCGGGCCGCGAAAGCCTCTGGCGCGAGCCTCAGGGCATTGGTGAGATAGCTCACCATCCGGTAGAAACCGGCCAGCATCAGGATTTCGAGGATCGCTGCCGCACTGAAATGGGCCGACAGCGCCTGCCAGGCGGCCTCGTCGAGGTCGCAGTGCGCATGCAGCTGGTCGACCGCCGCCACCAGGGCCTGCTCGTCGGCGCTCCAGACCGGATCGTCGGCGCCGCCGGTGACCGTCGCCGCGATTTCGGCCGGCCCGAGACTGGCCCGCGCGGCAAACAGGGCGACATGCACGCCCCACTCATATTCCGAACCTGCCCGCGCGGTGACCCGGTCGATGACGATTTCGCGCTGGCGCAAGGTCAGGTGGCCGCGGTCGAGCAGGCTGGCATTCATGAAACGCTCGAACAGCCGCTCGTCGCGGGCAAGGGTGGTGAACAGCGCGAGCGCCGGCACGCCGGGCGGCATGATGCGGGCCAGCCGCTCGGCGATGGCGGCGGGGTAGGGTGCCTCGGCCGGCTTCACGCGCGCGGCAGGATGGGGCATCGGCATCGACGGTCTCCTTGCTATGGATTAGATAGCAATAGATCAATCCTTGCGCTATGGAAAGTGTAGCAAATGGTCCCAGCTCCCGGTGAACCCGCGCGGGGCTCGCGTTCCGGCCGGCCGATCATGGTCCTGCTCGACCTGCTCGGGCGGCGCATGGCCCTGCGCATTCTCTGGGAGCTCAAGGAGGCCGGCCGGCCCCTGACCTTCCGGGCGCTGGCGGCCGCCGCGCAGACCAATCCGAGCGTGCTCAATGCGCGGCTGAAGGAGCTCAGGGCCGCCGGTCTCGTCGCGCATGGCGCGGAAGGCTACCGGCTCGGCGCCGATGGCCTTGCGCTCGTCGCGCTGGTCCTGCCGCTGCACCAATGGGCGGAGGATTGGGCGGCGCGCCGTCCGGCGGCCGGCGGCGAGCCGGCTTAGGGACCGGCGGTCGGCGAAGCCACCTTCAGCGCGGCGCCGGAGGGGCCGGCGTCACCGCGCTGCCGCTGCCGCTGACCCTGATGGAGGGCGCCGGGCCCTCGCCTTTGACCGAATAGGTGATGGCCACATTGTCGCCGCTGACCAGGATCGAGCTGCCCGGCGACATCTCCGCCTGGATCACGTTGGAATCGCCGCTCACCACCAGCGTCCGGCAGCCGCCGGCGAGGCGCAGCCGGTTCGAATCGCCGCGCACGGCGACGCCGCGGCCGGCGCAGTCGAGCTGCCGGTCCTCGCCGTCGTCGGCCACCTCGATCGTGTCGATGGCGGCCGCATCATTGGCCACCGTCCGGTCGGCCTCGACCTTGTTGTCCGCGCCGATCAGGTTGACGACCGGTGGCGTGCGGCCATCGACCAGCCGGTAGACGATCTGGTTGGCACTGCCCATCACGTTGATCGGCTGGCCGGCCTGCAATTCGACCTCGACCCGGTTGCCGTCGCCGGAGACGTTGAGGATATGGCACCGGCCGGTCAGGACGATGCGGTTGTTGGCGCCCGAGACATTGGCGACACCGCCGGCGCAGTCGAAGGACCTTTCGAGGCCGTCGCCGATGGCCGCCGCGCCGGCGGCGGCGACCGCGGGCGGCGTGGCGAGCGCGGCTCCGGCCACGATCGTCGCGGCGAGACCGAGCAGGCGAATGGTCGGAAACATGCGTGCGGCTCCTGTGGCCAGAGATGAATCGGGAGCGGCGAAACCTCCACGGCGAAAGTGACGACCTTGTGTCGCCCCGGGGCCTGTTCGGCGCGACGGCGGCAGAGAACCGGTCCGATCGTTGCGCACGGGCCGATGCACAATCGCTGTGCACCCCTCTTTCCCGATCGCGACTCTCCTGTCTAAGGTAGCGCCCGGCCGGCCGGGGGGAGAAACCCCCTCACAGCAACAATGCATGGCCGCGGGATACCTCGACAGAGGGGGACAAACAGGATGAAGCTGAAGCTTGCGCTCATCGCGGGCGCATTGGCCCTTGCTTTGGGGGCCGCCAGCGCGAGCGCCCAGACGCTGCGCTATGCGTTCCAGGGCAATCTGAACACACTCGATCCCTACGGGATCAACGAAACCACGACGCTCGCCCTGCAGGGCAACGTCTACGAGGGGCTGACCAAGCGCGACCGCGACCTGAAGATCATTCCGGGCCTCGCCGAGCGCTGGGAGATCCTCGACAACGGCCTGACCTGGCGCTTCCACCTGCGCCGGGGCGTCAAGTTCCACAACGGCGAGGATTTCACCGCCGACGACGTGGTCTTCTCGGCCAACCGCGTCCGCGCCGAAACCTCGGACCTGCGCTCGCGCATCGACGCCAATGTCCAGGTCGTCGCGGTCGATCCCTATACGGTCGACTTCAAGCTGAAGACGCCGAACCCGATCCTGCATTACGAGTGGGATACGTGGTACATCATGTCGAAGAAATGGGCCGAGGCGAACAATGCCGTGGCGCCCAGCGCTCCGGCGGCGACGACGCCCGGTTATGCCGTGCTCAATGCCAACGGCACCGGGCCCTTCAGGATCACCCAGCACCAGATCGGCGTGCGCACGGTCTTTGCGAAGAACCCGGCCTGGTGGGGCAAGGTCGAGCATAACCTGCAGGAGGTGATCTTCACGCCGATCACCTCCGCGCCGACGCGGGTCGCCGCGCTCCTCTCCGGCGAGGTCGACGTGATCGACCCGGTGCCGCTGCAGGACATTCCGCGCATCAATGCCAGCCCCAATGCCCGCGTCATGGAAGGGCCGGAGCTGCGCACCATCTTCATGCAGGTCGACCAGCGGCGCGACGAACTGCTCGGCTCGTCGGTGAAGGGACGCAATCCGTTCAAGGACGTCCGCGTCCGCCGCGCCTTCTACCAGGCGATCGACATCGAGGCGATCCGCCGCCAGGTGATGCGCGGCGCTGCCGCGCCGACGGCGCTGCTCATCTCGCCGCTCCTGTTCGAGCGGTCGAACGAGTTCCAGCGCCCGCCGGTCGATCTCGCCGCGGCCAACCGGCTGATGGACGAGGCCGGCTATCCGCGCGGTGCCGACAACACCCGCTTCGAGGTGACGCTCGACTGCCCGAACGACCGCTATGTCAATGACGGCGCGATCTGCCAGGCGGTGGTCGCGATGCTCGCCCGCATCGGCGTGAAGATCAATCTGCAGGCCGTGCCGCGCGCCCAGTTCTTCGCCAAGGTGCTGGCTTCGGGCGGCTACCAGAGCTCGTTCTACCTGCTCGGCTGGACGCCCGGCTCGTTCGACTCCTGGAACATCCTGCAGAATCTCGTCCGCTGCCGCGACGACACCGGCTCGGGCGGCAATGGCGCCACCAATCTCGGCGGCTACTGCAATCCGCGCGTCGACGCCCTGACCGATCAGATCCTGGTGGAGGCCGACACGGCCAAGCGCAACGACCTGATCGCCCAGGCCTATCGGATCATCACCGACGAGGTCAGTCACTTCCCGCTGCACCAGCAGACGCTGGCCTGGGGGGTCGCCAAGAATGTCGAGCTCGTCCAGCGCGCCGACAACCAGTTCCTGTTCCACTGGGTGACCAAGCGCTGACCACCTGTCCGGCCGGACGTCCCTCGTCCGGCCCGCCAGGGCTCTTCGAGGAAGCGGCACCCGTGGCCGCTTCCCTCATCGTTCCGAGGGAATGTGATGCTCGCGTTCATTCTGCGCCGGCTGGCCCAGGCCGTCGTCGTCCTTCTGGCCGTCTCGCTGATCGCCTTCTCGCTGTTTCGCTTCGTCGGCGATCCCGTGAACCAGATGGTCGGCCAGGACACCACCGTCGAGCAGCGCGCGGAGATCCGCAAGCAGCTCGGCCTCGACGATCCCGTGCCGGTGCAGTTCCTGCGCTTCGTCTGGAACGCGGCCAAGTTCGATTTCGGCACCAGCTACCAGAACAAGCAGAAGGTCTCCAAGCTGATCGGGGAGCGCTTTCCGGCCACCATGGAGCTGGCCCTCGTCTCGGCGCTGTTCGCGCTGCTCGCCGGCATTCCCATGGGCGTCTATTCCGGCCTGAAGCCCCATTCCATCCTGTCGAAGCTGTTCCAGACCGTCTCGCTCATCGGCATTTCCCTGCCGACCTTCCTGATCGGCATCCTGCTCATCTTCATCTTCCCGGTGACGCTCGGCGTCCTGAAGTCGTTCGGCCGGCAGGGCGTCGTCGATCTCGGCTGGTGGTCGACCGGCTTCCTGACCGCCCAGGGCTGGAGCTCGCTCATCCTTCCGGCCATCACGCTCGGCCTGTTCCAGATGACGCTGATCATGCGCCTCGTGCGCTCGGAGATGATGGAGGTGCTGCGCACCGACTACATCAAGTTCGCGCGCGCCCGCGGCCTGACCAACCGGGCGATCAATTTCGGCCATGCCCTCAAGAACACGCTGATCCCGGTCATCACCATCACCGGCCTGCAGATCGGCTCGATCATCGCCTTCGCCATCATCACCGAGACGGTGTTCCAGTGGCCCGGTATGGGCCTTCTGTTCCTGCAGGCGGTGCAGAACGTCGACATTCCCATCATGTCGGCCTACCTGCTCCTGGTCGCGAGCCTGTTCGTCGTGATCAACCTGATCGTCGATCTCCTCTATGTCGCCGTCGATCCGCGCATCCGGATCGCCGGCCGGGCGTCGTGAGGCTCAAAACCCATGTCCGTGACCTCTGACACGCCGCCCTCCGCCGCCCGCCCGGCCCGCCGTTCGGTCCTCGCGCGCATCGTCGATTCCGACATCTTCTATTCGTTCACTCGCTCCTGGGTGACCATGCTCGCCGCGCTGGTCGCGCTGATCCTGGTGGTCAGCGCCCTGCTGGCGCCCTGGATCGCGCCGAACGATCCGTTCAATCCGGAGACGCTCAGCCTGCTCGACGGGTCCAAGCCGCCGGTCTGGGCGGCGGACGGGGAGTGGCGCTTTCCGCTCGGCACCGACCAGCAGGGCCGCTGCGTCTTCTCCTCCGTGCTGTTCGGCATGCGCGTCTCGATCGTCATCGGCTTTCTCGGCGTGCTGGTGGCGGCCACCATCGGCATCGTGCTCGGCCTCGTCGCCGGCTATTTCGGCGGCACGGTCGACAGCATCATCATGCGCATCGCCGACGTGCAGCTGACCTTCCCGGCCATTCTCACCGCGCTGCTCATCGACGGCACGATGCACGCGCTGGTCGGCGGCAGGCGCTCGGACGTGCTGATCTTCTGGGTGCTGGTGCTCTCCATCGGCCTGTCGTTCTGGGTGCAATATGCCCGCACCGTCCGCGGCTCGACGCTGGTCGAGCGCAACAAGGAATATGTCCAGGCCGCCCGCCTGATCGGCCTGTCGCGGCCGACCATCCTGTTCCGCCACGTCCTGCCGAACGTCACCGGCCCGGTCCTGGTGATCGCCACCATCAACCTGGCGCTCGCCGTCATCACCGAGGCGACCCTGTCCTTCCTCGGCGTCGGCCTGCCGCCGACCACGCCCTCGCTCGGCACGCTGATCCAGATCGGCAACGAGTTCCTGTTCTCCGGCGAATGGTGGGTGGTGATCTTCCCGGGGATCGCGCTCGCGGCCCTTGTCCTGTCGGTCAACCTGCTCGGCGACTGGCTGCGCGACGCGCTCAATCCGCGGCTGCGCTGACGCGCGGCGGCCGCACGATCCCGCCGAGGAAGTCGATGAAGGCGCGCAGGCGCGCCGTCGGCAGGCCCTGCGCACGGTGATAGAGATAGGCGGGAAAGGTCTCGTCGGCCCAGTCCGGCAGGACCTGGACGAGGCTGCCGTCGGCGAGCATGTCGGCGGCCATGAAGTCGAGCAACTGCGCGATGCCCTGGCCGCCGAGGCAGGAGGCGATCAGGCTGCGGCCGTCATTGACCATCAGGCGGCCGCGCACCGTGACCGGCACGGCCTCGGCGCCGCGGTGCAGTTCCCAGGCGAAGGGCCGCCCCGTCGCCGGATCGCGGATCAGCACGCATTCGTGGTCGGCGAGCTCGCGCGGGTGTCCCGGCGCGCCGCGGCGGGCGATATAGGCCGGCGCGGCGCAGGTCACGACGCGGGCCCGCATCAGCAGCCGGCAGGTCAGGCCCGAGGGCTCGGGCTCGCCGAAACGCACCGCGACGTCGAAACCTTCGCCGATGAAATCGCCGAGCTGGTCGCGCACGAACAGATCGACCGTCAGCTCGGGATGCTGCGCCAGGAATTCCGGCAGCCGCGGCGTCAGCAGGAAATGACCGAAGGGCGGGTCGGCATTCACCCGGAGGCGGCCGCGGACCTGGCGGCCGGCGCCGGCCGCCGCGGTGGCGGCTGCTTCGATGCCCCGAAGGAGCGGCAGCACCTCGGCATGGAACAGCCGGCCTTCCTCGGTCAGCGATACCGCCCGCGCCGTGCGGTGCAGGAGGCGAATGCCGATGCGCTTTTCGAGCCGTGCTATGGCGCGGCTGACACCCGACTGGGTGAGGCCCAGCGCGTCGGCGGCGCGCACGAAGCTGCCGGTTTCGACCACGGCCGTCAGCACGCCGATGCCGCCGAGCAGCCGGCCGTCGAAGCTCATGAATGACCTCCGATCATTCTTATTCTGACATCTATGCGTTCGTGTCCTTCTGGGTCAAGGACTAGGGTCCCGGCATCCGCAACGACCCGGCCGTCGAGGCCGCGGCCAGCACCGAAGGATCGTCCGATGGCCCTATCCCTGACACGCACTTCCATGATGGCGGCGAGCGTCGCCAGCCTGATCGCGGCCGGCCCCGAGCTTGCCATCGCCACGGAGCCGGCCGGCCGGCCGGCGGCCGATACCGTCATCGGCATGTGGGTGACCGCCAACGGCTTCATCCGCCTCGAGCTCATGGCCGACGGCCGCTACGACGAGGCGCGCGGCCAGCGCCGCAGCGCCTATCGCGGCCGCTACGAGGTGCGCGGACCGCAGCTCGTCTTCTTCGACGATTCCGGTTTCACCGCCACCGGCCTTGTCACCGATGGCGTGCTGCGCGTCGGCGGCGATGCGTTCCGGCGCGAATGATCCCGCCGGCTCCGCCGCCCATCGTCCGTTTTCGAGAACTGGAATGCCCGCCATGCAGGATCTGAATGGAAAAGTCGTTGCCGTCACCGGCGCCTCCAGCGGCATCGGCGAGGCCGTTGCCCGCCGCCTTGCCGGCAGCGGGGCCAAGGTGGTGCTCGGCGCCCGCAGGACCGAGCGGCTCATGGCGATCGCCGCGGAGATCGAGGCCGCCGGGGGCGCGGTCGCCTGGACGCGGCTCGACGTCGCCGACCGGGCCGACGTCGCCGCGTTCGTCGCCTTCGCGTGCCGGCGCTTCGGCCGCCTCGACGTCATGGTCGGCAATGCCGGCCTGATGCCGCTGTCGCCGATGACGGCTCTCAAGGTGGACGAATGGGACCGGATGATCGACGTCAATCTGAAGGGCGTGCTGCATGGCATCGCCGCCGCCCTGCCGGTGTTCCAGGCCCAGGGCGGCGGCCATTTCGTCCATGTCAGCTCGGTCGCCGACCGGCGCATCGTGCCGACGGCCGCGGTCTATTCGGCCAGCAAATACGGGGTGAGGGCGGTGTCGGAGGGGCTGCGCCAGGAGGCGGGGCCGGGCATTCGTGTCACCCTGGTCGCGCCGGGAGCGACGGTTTCGGAGCTCGCCGAGACGATTTCCGATCCCGAGCTGCGGCGGGCCGCCATCGAGGACTACCGGCGCGATCTCCTGCCGGCCGATGCCATTGCCCGGGCGGTGGCCTATGCCGTCGGCGAGCCCGGCGACGTCGACGTCAACGAGATCGTGGTGCGGCCGACCGCCCAGGCCTATTGACCTGTGCTTTCGGCGCTGGTGCGGCCCGCGGCCCCCGGTCAGGGCGCCTGCGGGCCGGGGAAGATCCGTGATGGCGCCGCCGCATAGATGAGCGTGTTGTCCCTGATCACCAGTTCGCGCTTGCGGCGGAACAGGCCGGGCTCCTTGATCGCGAAGCGATAGGCCATGACGGTCGCGTCGGGCAGCTTGTCGTCGCCCATTTCCGCGAAGATGGCGCGGTCGCCGTCCGCGCCCGGCCGGTCCGGATGGAACTCCGCCATCACGCCGTCCCAGATCAGCACGTAGTCCGTCGTGCCGGGCCGCGGCCGGATCGCCTGGCGAAAGAAGGCGAGGGCATCCGCGGCTTCGCGCTGGCTGGTGAGATGGACGGCCTTGCCGTTGTCGACGAACAGCACGAAGGGCGTCATCCGCCGCTGCGGGCTGGCCGCGATGCTGGCCATGGCCTCGCGCACGCCCTGCTCCATCAATGCGACGCTCCGCATGATCGCGCTCCTGCCCGCGCGTCCATTCTCGAATGACGGCCCGGCTCGCGCAATGGGTGGCTGGGTCGCCGCGGGCGGGCTGCGGCAGGGATCGGACCGCGCCAGGAGCTTGACGACTCCCGGCCGGGCCGGAAATCCGCTATACCGCGCGTCCTGAACCACGAGCAGGCGATGAGCGAGACTTTGAACGGCCCGACCGACAAGACCACTGACGATGCTGCCCGGCCGGCCGAGGCCGCCGCCCGGAAGGCGGTCTATGTGAAGTCCTATGGCTGTCAGATGAATGTCTATGACAGCCAGCGGATGGCCGACGTCATGGGGGCGGAGGGCTATCGCGAGGTGGCGAGCCCCGAAGAGGCCGACCTGATCCTGCTCAACACCTGCCATATCCGCGAAAAGGCGGCCGAGAAGGTCTATTCCGAGCTCGGCCGCATGCGCGTCATCAAGGATACCGCGAGAGCGGACGGCCGCCAGGTGCTGATCGGGGTTGCCGGCTGCGTCGCCCAGGCGGAGGGCGAGGAGATCGTCCGCCGGGCGCGCACCGTCGATCTCGTGGTCGGGCCGCAGAGCTATCACCGCCTGCCCGACCTCGTCGCCCGCGCCGCGGCCAGGCCCGGTGTCGTCGATACCGAGTTCCCGGCCGAGGACAAGTTCCGCCATCTGCCCGATGCGGCGGAGGCCGCCACGCGGGCGCGCGGCCTCTCGGCCTTCGTCACGGTCCAGGAGGGTTGCGACAAGTTCTGCACCTTCTGCGTGGTGCCCTATACGCGCGGCGCGGAAGTATCCCGGCCGGTCGCCCAGGTCCTGGCCGATGTCGAGAAGCTGGCGCGCGCCGGCGTGCGCGAGGTGTCGCTGCTCGGCCAGAACGTCAACGCCTATCACGGCGAGGGCCCCGACGGGTTGGACTGGGATCTGCCGCGGCTGCTGCGCCGGCTCGTCGAAGTGCCCGGCATTGCCCGGCTGCGCTACACCACCAGCCATCCACGCGAGATGACCGACGCGCTGATCGCGGCGCACCGCGATCTGCCGGAACTGATGCCCTACCTGCATCTGCCGGTGCAGTCGGGCTCGACCCGCGTGCTCGCCGCGATGAACCGCAAGCACTCGCGCGAGGACTATTTCCGCATCATCGACAGGGTGCGGGCGGCCCGGCCCGACATTGCGCTGTCCTCCGACTTCATCGTCGGCTTCCCCGGCGAGACCGATGCCGATTTCGAGGACACGATGGATCTCATCCGGCGGGTCGGCTTTGCCGCCGCCTATTCGTTCAAATATTCGCCGAGGCCCGGCACGCCGGCCGCCGGCGAGGAGGACCAGCTGCCGGAGACGCTCAAGACCGAGCGTCTGCATGCCCTGCAGGCCTTGATCACCGAGCAGCAGCGCGCCTTCCAGGACAGCCTGGTCGGCCGGGTCATGGACGTCCTGTTCGAAAAGCCCGGCCGCAAGCCGGGCCAGATGGTCGGGCGCTCGCCCTATCTTTCGCCGGTGCAGGTCATCGCGCCGTCGTCTGTCGCCGGGACAATCGTATCTGTCCGAATCACCGGCACGCAGACAAACTCTTTGAATGGCGTTCTGGCGGACGCTCCCCATATGAACGCAGTGCAGGCGGCGGAGTGAACCTTTCCACGGAAGGATCGACGGTTTGAAAAATTCGGGTGCGGGTGGCTTCGGGCCGGACAGCGGCCAAAACATTCCCTGGCTTGCGACGCACGACTCCAACACCGAAGCCGAGATCACGCTGGCTTTCGACGACAATCGCCTCGCCAGCCGCCTGTTCGGCCAATATGACCAGAACCTCGCCTTCATCGAGAAGCGGCTGAGGATCCAGGCCACCGCTCGCGGCAATCATGTGACCCTCGCCGGTCCGCCGGATCTGTGCGAGCAGGCCAAGGCCGTGCTCGAAAGCCTCTACCAGCGCCTGCAGGCGGGCCATGACATCACCCTCGGCGATGTCGACGGCGCCATCCGCATGACCACCTCGCAGGGGTCGCTGTTCGAGGCCGACGGCGCGCCGCGCATCGGCCACGAGGAGATCGTCACGCGCAAGCGCACGGTGCGCGCCCGCACGCCCGCGCAGGATGCCTATATCCGCGCGCTGAAGCGCAACGAGCTGGTCTTCGGCATCGGTCCGGCCGGCACCGGCAAGACCTGGCTCGCGGTCGCCCAGGCCGTGGCGCTGCTCGACAAGGGACTGGTCGACCGGCTCATCCTGACCCGTCCGGCCGTGGAAGCCGGCGAGCGGCTCGGCTTCCTGCCCGGCGACATGAAGGAAAAGGTCGATCCTTATCTGCGGCCGATCTACGATGCGCTGTACGATCTGATGGACGCGCCGCGGGTCGAGCGCGGCATCCAGTCGACCATGATCGAGATCGCGCCGCTCGCCTTCATGCGCGGACGCACGCTGACCAACGCCGTGGTGATCCTGGACGAAGCCCAGAACACCACGTCCATGCAAATGAAGATGTTCCTCACCCGGCTCGGCGAGAATTCGCGGATGATCATCACGGGCGACCCGACCCAGGTCGACCTGCCGCCCGGCATGACCTCCGGCCTCACAGAGGCGCTCGATCTCCTCGACGGCGTTCCCGGCATTGCCCAGGCCTATTTCACTGAGGACGATGTGGTCCGCCACGAACTGGTCGGGCGCATCGTCAAGGCCTACGAG
Source organism: bacterium YEK0313 (assembly GCA_000751295.2). Classification (NCBI taxonomy): domain Bacteria; species bacterium YEK0313. The sequence continues at coordinate 685,612 of CCMO02000001.1, read as the reverse complement.
GCGGCCACCCGCTCCGGCGACCACCGCGCGCCACATGCCTCGCGCCGGATGCGCCAGGAATAGTATCGGAATAGTACGCGAGTATTATGAGTTACGATCCGCTGATCGAGAGCCCGGTCTCGACCGATATCGCCATTCTCTCGGACCGCTGGCAGGACCTGCCCGATGCCGAGGATCTGGTGCGTCGGGCGGTGGCGGCGGCCACCCATCACCCTGATGTGAAGGTGCCGGCCGATGCCGAATTGTCCGTCGCGCTCGCCGATGACGGCGAGGTGCGGCGGCTCAACCGCGACTATCGGGCCAAGGACAAGCCGACCAATGTCCTGTCGTTTCCGGCGCCGCACGGGCCGATCCTGGGCGATGTGATCATTGCCTATGAGACGCTCGTCCGGGAGGCGGGCGAGGAAAGTATTGCGCCCGGCGAGCACCTGACCCACTTGACGATCCATGGTCTCTTGCATCTTCTGGGCTTCGATCACGAAACGGAAGCCGAAGCGCTGACCATGGAACGGATCGAAACCGAAGTCCTGGCCGGTCTCGGCATCAAGGACCCCCACGCGGCCGGGCGCACCATGCCCGATGAACCCAATGCCTGACCCTAGCGACAGTCGATACCGAAGCACCGCGGCCGAGGCCGCAACACCACTACCGCCGAACAGCGCGCCCGCCGAAACCGACCGGTCGGCCGAGCGCCACGAACGCTGGATCGATCGCCTGCGCCTCAGGCTCGGCCTCAAGGCCAATGCTTCGATCCGCCGCAACCTCGAGGAAGTGCTCGAGGAAGACGCGCCCGCCGGCGCCGGCTTCACGCCGGAAGAGCGCGCGATGCTCAAGAACATTCTGGAGCTCAGGGAGAGCGGGGTCGGCGACCTCGCCCAACCGCGCGCCGACATCATCGCGGTCCAGAAGGACATTTCGCTCGGCGCGCTGATGCAGGCGTTCGAGGATGCCGGCCACACCCGGCTCGTGGTGTTCGACGACACGCTCGACGATCCCGTCGGCATGGTCCACATCAAGGACCTGGTCACCCATCTGTTCAACGAGGCCAAGACGGCGACACGCCGGCGCCGCGCCGGCCGCGTCATCGACGCCAAGGCCGATGTCGAAGCCGAGCCGAAGGCCGAAAACAAGCCCGGGCTCGACCTCGGCGCCGTCGACCTGTCGGTGGCTCTCTCGGCGAGCCGGCTGATCCGGCCGATCCTGTTCGTGCCGCCGTCCATGCCCGCGATCGACCTGCTCGCGCGCATGCAGGCGACGCGCATCCAGCTCGCCCTCGTCGTCGACGAATATGGCGGTACCGACGGCCTGATCGCCATGGAAGACATCGTCGAGAGCATCGTCGGCGACATCGAGGACGAGCACGACGTCGACGACGACAGGGCGATCATCCCGATCGGCGAGGGCGCCTATATGGCCGATGCCCGGGCGACGCTCGAGGACGTGCGCGAGACGCTCGGGCCGGATTTCGATCCGGGCGAGGAGGTCAGCGACGAGGTCGACACGCTCGGCGGCTACCTGACCGTTCTGGCCGGCCACGTGCCGGTGCGCGGCGAGGTGGTTGCCGGCCGCGACGACTTCGAGTTCGAGGTGGTCGATGCCGATCCGCGCCGGGTCAAGCGGGTCAAGATCACCCGTGGCAGCGGGCTGATCGCCCGTCCCTCCCGTCTCGCCCGCCGCAAGGACGAGGAGGAGGAGATCGCTCCGCAGGTCGACGGACCGGCGCCGGCGGCTGCGGCCCTGCCGGCCCAGGCGGTGCAGGCCGTTCCCGATCTGATACCGTTGCCGCAGTCGGTGCCGGCGCCCGTGTCGCCCGCGCCGGCGGCGGCCGACACGCGCAAGGCCTCGTGACGGCGCCGGTCGTGTTCTCCCGGCAGGCCGGTGCTTGACCCGCGCGCCGGCCTGGCCGACACGGGGGATACGCCCCTGTCGCCCGGCCGAATCACGTCGGCCGCCCCTGGAGACCCCGCCTGGATGATCCCGCGTATGGCCCGCTCGATCATCCTGTCCTGGGGCTGGCGCCGCGCGGTGCTGGCCTTCGGAGCCGGGGCCCTCGGCGCGCTCGCCATGCCGCCCTTCGGCCTGTTTCCGGTGCTGGGCTTGAGCTTTCCCGTGCTGGTCTGGCTGATCGACGGCGCGGCCGCCGGCGGTCGCGCGCGCACGCTGCTGGCCGCCGCGGCCATCGGCTGGTGGTTCGGCTTCGGTTACCACCTTGCCGGCCTCTGGTGGATCGGTTCGGCCTTCCTGGTCGAGGCCGATCGTTTCGCCTGGCTGATGCCGGCCGCGGTGATGGCGCTGCCGGCGGGCCTTGCCCTGTTCACCGCGCTCGGCACCGCCTTCGCGCGTCTCGTCTGGCGGCCCGGGGCCGGCCGCGTCCTCGCCCTCGGGCTCGGCCTTGCCGGCGCGGAATATCTGCGCGGCACGGTGCTGACCGGGTTTCCCTGGAACCCCTACGGCTCGGCGCTGACCCAGTATCTCTGGCTCGCCCAGGTCGTTTCGATCGTCGGCATCCACGGCGTCACGCTGGTCACGGTGCTGATTTTCGCCAGCCCCTGCATGCTCGGTGACGGGCCGGGCGAAAGCCGGGGCCGTCTCGCCGTCCCGGCCGCGGCGATCGTGGTGCTCGCCAGCCTGGCCGCCTTCGGCGCCTGGCGCGTCACGACGACCGAGATCGCCACCGTCGACGGCGTCAGGCTGCGGATCGTCCAGCCCGACATTCCGCAGGACGAGCGTTTCCGTCCGCAGGCGCGCGACTGGATTCTCGACCGCTACGCCCAGCTCTCCGACAAGGCGGCCTCGCCGGAGCGCAACGGCATCAAGGACATCACGCACCTGATCTGGCCGGAATCGGCCTTCCCGTTCTTCCTGATGCAGGATCGCGAGGCGCTGACCCGCATCGCCAATCTCATTCCCGAGGGCACCACGCTGATCACCGGGGCGGCGCGTCTCGATGCGCCCTTGCCGGGGCGGCGCCTGCCGCGGGTGTTCAATTCGGCCTATGTCATCGACCACCAGGGCGCGATCACCAGCACCTATGACAAGGTGCATCTCGTGCCGTTCGGAGAATATTTACCATTCCACGAACGACTCGAGGCGATGGGCCTCGAGGCGATCACCCGCGTTCAAGGTGGATTTTCCGCGGGCGACCGGCGCTACACGATCGATGTTCCCGGGGCGCCGCCGGTCGGCATCCTGATCTGCTACGAGATCATCTTTCCCGGCGAGGTCACCGCGCCCGACCGCCGCCCCGGCTGGCTTCTGAACGTCACCAACGACGCATGGTTCGGCTTCACGCCCGGGCCCTACCAGCATCTGCACCAGACCGCCGTGCGCGCCATCGAGGAGGGTTTGCCCGTCGTGCGCGCCGCGAATAATGGCATTTCCGCGGTCATCGACCCCCTCGGGCGGGTCGTTCGCGCGCTGCCGCTCGGGGCTCGCGACGCCCTCGACGCCAGCCTGCCGGCCGCACTGCCGGCCACCGTTTTCGCACGCGCCGGCCATATGCCATTTGCCGTTGCGTGGCTCGGGCTGCTGCTGGTTGTGCTGGGCCGGCGGCGTAAGATGCCGAAAAGATAGGCGACTGGCGGCCATGCATAAGCACGGCAGCGCCTTGTACGGCCAGGGATAATTGGCCATAACCCGTTTGTGGATAGCAGAGGTTGTGTTTGGTTGTCACCCGGGCAGGTGGTATCATCATCCCTCTCACAGCACGTCTGCATGCCATTTCATTCCACGTCGAGGGGGCGACGTGTCCTGCATCAGGTCATGGGGGCTACGGAGTTCCACGAATGATCAAGAAGGCACCGAACCCGATCGACAAACATGTCGGTAGCCGCGTTCGCATGCGTCGCATGATGCTTGGAATGAGCCAGGAGAAGCTCGGCGAGCGCCTCAGCCTGACCTTCCAGCAAGTCCAGAAATACGAAAAAGGCACCAATCGGATCGGCGCGAGCCGGCTGCAGCAGATCGCGGCCATCCTGTCGGTGCCGGTGTCCTTCTTCTTCGAGGGTGCTCCCTCGGGTGAGCCGGCGCCGCAAGGCGGTTTCGAGGACGGTGGCGGCGCCTCCTATGTCGCCGATTTCCTGTCGACCAGCGAAGGCCTGGCGCTGAACCGCGCTTTCATCCGAATCAAGGATGCCAAGGTGCGCCGCAAGGTCGTCGATCTCGTCAATGCCATTGCTGGCGAGGATCAGACCACGCCCTGACCGTTCAGGGGCGGGACGAAGCGCACCGGCGGAAGGACGCTCCGGACGCCACGCTCGTTCTTTTTTGCGAACGAATCGGCCTTTTTGCCGTTTTCGGACTTGACCACCGGACGCGCTATTGCCAGAACCTCGCCCGCTCGGGTTCTGACGCCATGGCCATGTCCCGGGCTGGCCTGCCGCATCGGCGGCGGGTCGTCGAGGATCCCGGTTCACGGCGCCACCGACGCGACGGCGCCTCGCCCCGCTGAAAATCGCGGGCCATTGTCTCTGGAGGACTTTCGTGTCCCGCAGCTCCTACCTCTTCACGTCGGAATCCGTTTCCGAAGGCCATCCGGACAAGGTGTGCGACCGGATCTCCGACGAGATCGTCGACCTGTTCTTCAAGGAAGCCGCCAAGGCGGGCCTGCCGGCCGGCCAGGTGCGTGTGGCCGCCGAGACGCTCGCCACGACCAATCGCGTCGTGATCGCCGGCGAGGTGCGCACCAACCTCACCGAGAAGCAGATCAAGTCGAAGGTCAAGTCCGCCGCGCGCAAGGCGATCCGGAACATCGGCTACGAGCAGGACGGCTTCCACTGGAAGAAGTGCAAGATCGACGTTCTCCTGCACCCGCAGTCGGCGGACATCGCCCAGGGCGTGGACGAGACCGGCAACAAGGATGTCGGTGCCGGCGACCAGGGCATCATGTTCGGCTATGCCAGCCGCGAGACGCCGGAACTGCTGCCGGCGCCGATCTATTATGCCCACAAGATTCTCGAGGACCTGACCGTCGCCCGCAAGAAGGGTGAGGGCGCGGCCGCCAAGCTCGGCCCCGACGCCAAGAGCCAGGTCACCGTCAAATATGTCGACGGCAAGCCGGTCGGCGTTACCCAGATCGTGCTGTCGACCCAGCATCTCGACGAGAAGCTGACCTCCGCCGACGTGCGCAAGATCGTCGAGCCCTATATCCGCCAGACCCTGCCGGAAGGCTGGATCACCAAGGACACCATCTGGCACGTCAATCCGACCGGCAAGTTCGTCATCGGCGGTCCGGACGGTGACGCCGGCCTCACCGGCCGCAAGATCATCGTCGACACCTATGGCGGCGCGGCGCCCCATGGCGGCGGCGCCTTTTCCGGCAAGGATCCGACCAAGGTCGACCGTTCGGCCGCCTATGCCGCGCGCTACCTGGCCAAGAACGTCGTGGCCGCCAAGCTCGCCGACCGCTGCACCATCCAGCTGTCCTACGCCATCGGCGTCGCCAAGCCGCTGTCGATCTATGTCGACCTGCACGGCACCGCCAAGAACGGCGTCGACGAGGCCAAGCTCGAGAAGGTGCTCGGCGAAGTGCTCGACCTGTCGCCGCGCGGCATCCGCGAGCATCTCGGCCTGAACAAGGCGATCTATGCCAAGACCTCGGCCTATGGCCATTTCGGCCGCAAGCCGGGCCGTGACGGTTCCTTCTCCTGGGAGAAGACCGATCTCGTGCCGAAGCTGAAGGAAGCGCTCGCCTGATCCGGCGACACGCCACGTCTATGAAGCGAAGGGGGCCCCTGAGGCCCCCTTCGTCTTATCCGGGGGGCGACATGCGCTTGCGCCCCCTGTTCAGACCGGTGCCGGCATTTGTTATGAGGCGCCACGAACAACCGACGCGACGATATCAGTGATGGCGAGCGAACCGATACGACTGGCAGGGCAGGGCTCGTTTTTCGGCCGGCGCAAGGGCAAGGGCCTCAGGGCCCATCAGACCGATCTCATCGAGACCCTGCTGCCCCGGCTCAAGGTCGATCTCGGCCGGCCGGCCGGGCTGGAGGGCCTGTTCGCAGCGCCCGTCGACGGTCTCGTCCTGGAAATCGGCTTCGGCGGCGGCGAACATCTGGTGCGCGAGGCGCTCAGCCATCCGCGCCTGGGTTTCATCGGCGTCGAGCCCTTCGTCAACGGCATGGCCAAGATGCTCGCCGAGATCGAGCGCAAGGCCATCGGCAATGTCCGCCTTCACACCGGCGACGGCGCGGATGTGCTCGCGTGGCTGCCGCAAGGGGCGCTCGACCTCGTCTACCTGCTCTATCCCGACCCTTGGCCGAAGACCCGCCACCACAAGCGCCGCTTCGTTTCGGACAAGACGGTCAAGGCGATCGCCAGGGTGCTGAAGCCGGGCGGCGAATTCCGTTTCGCCACCGACATCGACCACTATGCCGCCTGGACGCTGGAACGGCTCCTGCGTGCGCCCGACTTCGTCTTCGCGGCCCGGACGGCGCGTGACTGGACGACGCCGTGGACCGGCTGGGAATCGACACGCTACGAGGCCAAGGCGCTGCGCGAGGGCCGCAAGCCGTGCTATCTGACATTCCGGAGGGTCTGATATCCTCGTTCACCTCGGCGCGACGTCTTCTGCATGTCGGGCGGCCGTGGTTCGAGGCTCGCTGCGTTCGCACCTCACCATGCGGGATGTTGGGCATGGCGCATCGGAGCGGTGTCGAGTGCGCACGGTGCGCATCGTTTCATGGCTACCGGTGCTGCCGCTCACTTCCCTCCCTCATGGTGAGGTGCGAGCCGAAGGCGAGCCTCGAACCACGGCAAGGCCCGATGCAGCGTGGCTCGGCGCCGTTTCGTGACGCCACTGTCCGCCGGGACCGCATGTGACAGCCGCACTCGTCCTCATCTGTCTCCTTCTCGCCGGCCTGTCGCTGCTGGCTGGTCCTGTGCCGCTGTCGCCGGCCGATGTCGCCGGCGGGCTGTTCGGCGGCGACAGCACCGCGGCGGTCATCGTCACCGAGATCCGCCTGCCGCGCACGCTGCTCGCCTTGATGATCGGCGGGATTCTCGGTCTTTCGGGCGCCGCGCTCCAGGGACTGGTGCGCAATCCGCTCGCCGAGCCGACGCTGTTCGGCGCGCCTTCGGCCGCAGCCTTTGCCTCCGCAGCCATGCTGGCGCTCGGCGGCGCCTCGGCCCTGTCCGTCTGGCTGCCGGTCGCCGGCATGACCGGCGCCTTCGTGTCGGTCGCGGCCCTCCTGCTGGTCGCGGGCCCCCATGCCGGCCTTACCGTGCTGCTCTTGGCCGGCATCGCGCTGGCGAGCCTGTTCGGCGCCGGCACGGCGCTGGTCCTGAACCTCGCTCCCAATCCGTTCGCGGCGCTGGAAATCGCCTTCTGGCTGCTCGGCTCGCTCGAGGACCGCTCGTTCGTGCACATGGCGATCGCCGGTCCCTTCATGGCCGTCGGCGCGCTGCTGCTGGTCTCGCAGGCCAAGGTCTACCGGGCGCTGACGCTCGGCGAGGAGGTGGCGGCCAGCCTCGGCGCCCGTCTCGGCCGGGCGCGCATCGCAGTGACCCTGGGCCTGGCCTTCGGCGTGGGGGCGGCGGTGTCGATCGCCGGCGCCATCGGCTTCGTCGGGCTGGTCGCGCCGCATCTCGTTCGCAGCTCCGTCCGCGCCGATCCCGGCCGCATCCTGCTGCCGGCGGCGCTGGCGGGCGCTGCCCTGCTCACCGCCGCCGACAGCCTGGCGCGGCTCATCCCGGCCACCACCGAGATCAAGACCGGCGTCATCACCGCACTCGTCGGCGTGCCCTTCCTGCTCTGGCGCATTTTCGGCGAAAGGCGGCTGGAGGCCGGCGCATGAGCGGCCTCGGCCTCGAACTGTCCGGCGTGGCGGTCCGGCTGGGACGGACCCGCGTCGTCGACGGCGTGTCGCTGACAGTCCCGCCGAACACCTTCCTGGCGGTGGTCGGTCCGAACGGTGTCGGCAAGACGAGCCTTGTCAAGGCGGTCGCCGGCCTTGTCCGCGCCGCGGGTGAGATCCGGTTCGACGGCACGATGCTCGCCGGGTTGTCTCCGGAAGCCCGCGCCCGTCGCCTGGCCTATCTGCCGCAGCGGGCGGAGGCGGCCTGGGCCCTGCCGGTGCGCGATGCCGTGGCTCTCGGCCGTCTGCCGCACGGGGATCCTTTCGGCCGGCCGACGGCGGCCGATGCCGAGGCCGTGCAGCGGGCGCTCGACCGCCTCGATCTCTCCGGCTTTGCCGGCCGGCCGGTGACGGCGCTGTCGGGCGGCGAGCGCGCCCGGGTCATGCTGGCCCGGGTGCTGGCGACCGAGGCGCGTCTGATCCTCGCGGACGAACCGACGGCGGCCCTCGATCCGGCGCAGCAGCTCGGTGTCCTCGATCTTCTGCGCGGCCTCGGCGAGGCCGGCCATGTCGTGGTGGCGGTGCTGCACGACCTGACGCTCGCCGCGCGCTTCGCCCACCGCGTCGCCGTCATGCAGGCTGGCCGGGTCGTCGCCGAGGGCCGGCCGGGCGAGGTGTTCACCGATCGCCTCCTGGCCGACGTGTTCGGCCTTGCCTGCACCTTCGTCGAGATCGACGGCCGGCGGGTGCCGGTACCGCAGCGGCGGCTTTGACGGGTGCCGGCCGCGCGGCTCGCTTGATGACCTTGGGTCAGCCGTGCGAAAGCTTGCTGCAGCGCCGCCGCGGGGCGGCTGGGACCTGCGCCATGACCTCGGCTTTCGTTCGCGCGCTCGATCTTGCAGCCCGGTTCGAGACTGGCGCCACAGCCGAGGCTGTGGGACGGCAGCTCATCGAGGCCCTCAGGCCGCTCGGCGCCCGCACGCTGTTCGCCGGTTCCTTCCCGGTTCTGCCGGAATGGCGGCTGGACGATATCGTCGCGGGCCGGCGGGTTCTCGCCCAGTTCGCCGCGCCGGGCTGGATCGAGAGCTATTCCCGCCGCGGCCTCGATCGGAACAATCCGGTCATCTTTGCGCCGTTGCGGCGGGCCGGCAGCTTTCGCTGGAGCGCGCCGGGCTTTGCCGATCTCGACAATTGGGCCGGCCTCGGCCTGTGCCGCGAGATGGGCGTCGAGGATGGCCTCGCCGTGCCCTGCCATGGTCCCGGCGGCCGGGTCGGCGTCATCAGCATCGGCTTCGAACGGTTCGACCTCGATCCGGGCGACCGGCGGGCCGTCGCGCTCGCGGCCGGCATGGCCTTCGAGCGGATGCAGGCGCTGGCGCCGCCGGCGGCCGGCCCGCGCCCGGACCTCACCCCACGGGAGCGGGACTGCCTCGCCTTCGTGGCCGAAGGCCTGTCCGATGCCGCCATCGCGAGGCGCCTCGGCATTTCGCCGGTCACCGCCCATGCCCATGTCGAGAACGCCAAGCGCAAGCTCGGCGCAAGGACCAGGGCCCAGGCGGTGGCGAGGCTCTATAGCGGCCGCTGGCTCTGAGCCGACCCGGGGTGCCGGCGCGATCCTGCCGCCGACCGGCATGCCGACCTGCCGGCAGGGGGCAGGAGCCATTCGCGCAAGGCCGATTGGCAAGAGGCGCGGCACGGGCGAGACTTCCGGCGTCATTTCCGGAGTTCGTTCATGCCCACCATCGATGCCATTGCCGCCTTCAGCCCCGACATGACCGCATGGCGGCGCGATTTTCATGCCCATCCGGAGATCGGCTTTCAGGAGGTGCGGACCAGCGGCATCGTCGCCGAGAAGCTGGAGGCCTGGGGGCTGGAGGTTCACCGCGGCATCGGCCGCACCGGCGTCGTCGGCGTGCTGCGCGGCCGGCCGGGCAACCGCAGCCTCGGCCTGCGCGCCGACATGGACGCGCTGCCCATGCCCGAGCTCAACGATTTCGAGCATCGCAGCACCCATGACGGGGCGATGCACGCCTGCGGCCATGACGGCCACACCACCATGCTGCTGGGCGCGGCGAAATATCTCGCCGAGACGCGCAACTTCTCCGGCACGGTCAACTTCATCTTCCAGCCGGCCGAGGAGGGCCTGACCGGCGCCGCCGAAATGGTCAAGGACGGCTTGTTCACGCGCTTTCCCTGCGATGCCGTCTACGGCATCCACAACCTGCCGGGCCTGCCGCTCGGCACCGTCGCCGTGCGCGAAGGCACCGTGCTGGCGGCAGTCGACTATTTCTCGATCACGCTGCACGGCAAGAGCAGCCACGGCGCGGAACCCCATGCCGGGCTCGACCCGCTGCCCGGCGCCATGCAGCTCTATGCGGCGCTGCAGTCGCTGGTCAGCCGCCGGGTCGATCCGCACGACACCGCTGTCCTCAGCGTCGCGCAGATCCATGCCGGCACGTCCGACATCGTCATTCCGGAAGCGGTGGAGCTGCGCGGCACCATCCGGACGCTGAAGCCCGCGACGCGCAAGCGCATGGACGAGCTGTTCCACCAGGTGGTCGAGGGCACGGCCGCAGCCCATGGGCTGAAGGTGACGCTCGACTACAAGCGCTCTTATCCGCCGACCATCAACACCTCGGAGGAGGCCGCCGCCGCCGCGCAGGCCGCCATCGACGTGGTTGGCCCGGAGCTGATCCGCGGCGACTTCCCATCGCTGACCGCGGGCGAGGACTTTTCCTACATGCTGCAGGAGGCGCCCGGCGCCTTCCTCCTGTTCGGCCAGGCGACGCCGGAGCATGGCAATGTTCCCGTCCACAACGGCCGCTACGACTTCAACGACGAGCTGCTGCCGATCGGCGCGAGCTTCTTCGCGCGCCTCGTGGAACGGGAGCTTGCGGGAGGCTAGACCGGGCCGTCAGGCTGCGGCGATCACCTCGATCTCCACCAGCCAATCCTTCGACAGGGTCTCGGCCACGATCGCCGTGGTCGGCACCCGGCGCGTGCCGAGGGCCGCGACGCGCTCCCGCGCATTGGCCTCGGCATAGGCGGCATCGCGCAGATAGCTCGTCAGCCGCACGATATTGGCCGTCGTCATGTTGGCGCTCTTCAGGATCGTGCGGATGTTGGACCAGATCAGCGCGAGCTGCTCGTCCAGCGTCTTGCCGGCGACACCGTTGTCGTCGAGCCCCATCGTGCCGGCGACGAACAGGATGCGGGCCGGCGCCTGCACCTCGATAGCATGGACATAGTCTTCGGTGGCCGGATAGATGCCGGCCGTCGGGTTGTGCACCACCGTGGTCATGACAATCTCCTTGCGGCCGCGGCGCGGCCGCTCCGATGTTCCGGTCGATCTCGCCCGCATGGAACTGCCGCGGCGGGCGCGACGCGGCCGGTCCGGCCATTGGCCGTCCGATCCGTCTTCCCCTCTGAACGGAGAATATCCGCGTCGGATCCGCACCCGCATCCTCTTGGAGATTCGCAAGAGGGCAGTGGGGCGGGCATGCGGCTGGCAGTGTGGAGCGGAGCGGGGCGCGGGCGCAAGGCGCGGCGTCCCGGCCGGGCGATCGTCCGTCGATGGGGGCTTGCGGCCTGCGCGCTGGCCCTGCCGGGGCCGCAGGCGACGGCGCAATCGTACGGCACGGCCACGGTCCTGCCGCTGCCGGCCGGTGCCACCGGCGGCTCGGCCAGCCTCGTCAATGCCGATGGCACGGTGGTCGTCGGCAATGCCGGCTATCCGGGCGTGATCTTCACGCCGCCGGCGCCTTTCGCCCCTGGCACCTACACGCCCAACCGGCCGTGGCGCTGGACCGGCGGGGCAGCCTCGGTCGATCTCGGCCCTGCCATGGGACATCTGTTCAACGGTGCGGCCGGCATCAGTTTCGACGGCGCGGTGCTCGCCGGCACCTCGTCGAGCCCGTTCTCCGCCGGCATCGGCTGGCGCTGGACGGCGGACGGCGGCTACGATGTCCTGCCATTGCCCGGCGCTGCCGCGTTCGGCGGTGCGGTGACCGGCATCTCGGTGCGCGGCCTGAGCGGCGACGGCCTGACGGTGGTCGGCGGCACGGACGGCGCGGTGGCCCGGGGCTTCCGCTGGACCGCGGCCGGCGGTTACGAAAATATCGGGCTGCCGGCGGGCAATGCCGCCAACGGCCTGCCCTGGTCGAGCTCCATTGCCGTCGCGGCGAGCCAGGACGGCTCGGTCCTGGCGGCGACGCTGTCCGGCAGCTCCGTCACCACCACCCAGCGTGCCGCGCGCTGGACCGCGGCCGGCGGCTTCGAGGTCATCGAGCCGGTCGCTGGTTTCGAGCGGAGCAGGTCCCACGGCATCAGCCGCGATGGCACGGTCATCGCAGGCGATCTCCTCGGCAGCGGCGGCGCGCAGCAGGCGTTCCGGTGGACCGCCGCGGGCGGTGTCCAACCGCTCGGCTACGTGCCGAACGGCACGTTCAGCTTCTTCACGGGCATGTCAGGCGATGGCAGCCGCATCGTCGGGAACAGCGGCCGCGACGGCGCCGGCTCGTTCCAGGTGCCGTTCCTGTGGAGCGCGGCCGATGGCATGCGCACGCTCGATGCGGTGGTGAGCGCCGCGGGGGTCGAGCTCGGCGGGCTGGCGCTCATCCGCGCCAACGGCATGTCCGACAGCGGCTCGGCCGTGGTCGGCACGGCCCGGACGAGCGGCGGCCAGACCATCCCCTTCCTTCTCCTGTTCGACGCGGCCGCGGAACCGGTCCTGTCGTCGTCGTTCTCGACGACGACGCGGCGTTCGTTCGCCGAGGAGACGGCGGTCGCGCGCAGCTTCGCGACCACGGTGGTGGGCGTCCTCGACGGTCGCCCGGTCTTCGCCCGGACGACGGGCGACGCGATCGATGGCAGCGCCGGCCTTGCGGCAGTCGCCGATGCGCGGTTCGCCATGCAGGCCGCGGCCGGGCTCCGCCGCGTCACCGTCGATGCGCCGGTGCGGGTCGCGGCGCAACTGACCGTCACCGGCACCAGCGAGACGACCCGCGATGTCGTCACCAGCAGCGTGGTGACCGTCAACAGCATCGCCACCCATGGCCCGACGTTGATCGCGACCGGCGATCGCGGCGAATGCACGGTAGCGGGAACGGCGACCGCCGGCCCCAGCGGCTGTTCGCGGCCGGGCACGGCGCTGATCATTGCCGGGAGCCGGACCAGCATCAACACGCACGCCAATACGCTGAGCGACGTCATGACGATCCGAACGGTGACCACCCATGAGCGCCAGGACGAGACATGGGAGGTGCGTGGCCGCCTCGGCAACCAGATCGGCACCGTCCACGCCCTGACCGGCCTTGTCGCGCTGGACCAGGCCGATCGTTTCGTGCGCCGGCTCGTCGAACTCGACAGCACGCCCTCGGGATTGCGTGAAATGGCCACCGGTCCGGAGCGGGCAACGGCCGGAGGCGCGCGCTGGCAGGTGTTCGGCGAGGCCTTCGGCCGGCAGAGCGGGCTGGGGGCGGATGCCTCGCGCGGCATTGCCCGGTCGAGCGGCGATCTTGCCGGCCTTGCCGGCGGCATCGGCTATCGCGCGGCGCCCGGCATTCTCGTCGGCGCCGCCCTGCAGTGGGGCAATTCGACCATGCGGGTGAAGGATCCGATCGTGCCCGAGCGCCTCGCCGTCGATCTCACGCAGATCGGCCTGTTCGGCAGCTTCCGCGACGGGCCGGCGAGCCTTGGCGCCAGCCTCGCCTATGGCACGGGGCGCGCCCGCACCGGGATCGGTGGGGCCATGGCCGGCCGCGGCGTCACGACCTTCTCGGCGGCGGCACGGCTCGGCTACGACCTCTCCTTCGGTCCCCTGGTGGTGACGCCGGACCTCGGCCTGCGCTACGGCGCGGTGCGGGCCGGTGGTTTTGCCGAGATGGGCGGGAGCGTGCCGCTCGTCGGTTCCCGTGAAACGATCGATGCGACGCGCGGCTGGCTGGGCGTCAGCTTCGCCGCGCCGTTCCGGCATGACGGCATGGCCTTTGCTCCGCGCGCCTATCTTCGCCTGACCCATGATTTCGGCGCCGCCGGCGGCCGCGCCGAGGTTGCCTTCGCTGCCTTGCCGGGCATGGCGCTCACCGCGTTCGGTCCCGGCATCGGTCGCTTCGGTGCCGAGTTCGGCGCCTCGGTCGAAGCGAGGCTGACGCCACAGATCGGCATTTTCGCCGCCTATGACGGGCGCCTCGCCGAACGGTTCCAGAGCCATACCGCATCGGGCGGCCTGAGGATCGTCTGGTGAAGACCGTCTCGGACCAGGCTCAGCGGAAGTGCTTCGACAGTTTCAGCCCCTGGGCCTGGTAGTTCGATCCCAGTTCGCCATAGAGGCTGCGCGGCGTTTCGGTCATGCGCTCGTAGACGAGGCGGGCGACGATCTGGCCGTGCTCCAGGATGAACGGCACCTCGCGCGAGCGCACCTCCAATACGGCACGCGCGCCGCGGCCGCCGGCGGCGGCATGGCCGAAACCCGGGTCGAAGAAGCCGGCATAGTGCGCGCGGAACTCGCCGACCAGCGGATCGAACGGCACCATTTCCGCGGCATAGGCCGGCGGCACCACCACCGCCTCCTTGGAGGCGAGGATGTAGAATTCGTCGGGGTCGAGGATCATCTCGCCGCGGCCGCGTGCCTGGATCGGCTCCCAGAAATCCAACACCTCGGCCGCCGCCTTGCGGTCGACGTCGATGACGGAGGAGTGGCGCTTGGCGCGATAGCCGAGCAGGCCGCCCCAGGCTTCGCCCATCAGGTCGATGGTCACCGCGATGCCGCCGAGCCCGACGATCGGCGCGGCCGTGTCGACCAGGCGCTCCGCGTCCTGCAGGGCGTGAATCTCCTCCGCGCTCAGCTCGGCGCGGCCGCGGCGGAAGCGGATCTGCGACAGCCGCGAACCCGTGCGCACCAGGACCGGGAAGGTCTGCGGCGAGATTTCGAGATAGAGCGGGCCTTCGTAGTTGGCCGGAATGGTGTCGAAGGCTTGGACCCGGTCGAGGATGACGCGGGTGAAGACGTCGAGGCGGCCGGTCGAGCTCTTCGGATTGGCGGTGGCCGAGATGCCGCCCTTCAGCGCCAGGCCTTCCATCAGTTCGACCAGGTAGACGCAGCCGGTCTCCAGGACGGCGCCGCGGGTCAGGTCGATCTCGTGCAGGGCGAGCGACTGCAGGCGGTCGGCCACCGTATTGTCGGGACCGGGCAGGAAGCTCGCGCGGATGCGGTAGGCGCGGGTGCCGAGACGCAGATCCAGCGAAGCCGGCTGGATCTGGTCGGTGTCGAGGGCCCGGGCGATGCGGATCGTGCCCGTGCCGACCAGCGCCTCGATCGTCTGCGCCGGCAGGATGCCCGCAATAGTATCCTGATCCATGAGGCCAACTCCCGACGAACGAAACGTTCGTCAAAACGAACAAAATGCTTGACGCGCCGATCGTGCCTCTCTACCACGCTTGACCACGTGGAGATTTGGCCGGCCGGCTTGCGGACCACGTTAAACACTTCGCTAAAAGGCCGGGAGCGCGGGATCAACCCGGCCCTGGCTTCTGGCCTGGCCGGGTTTGGTTTTTTGAGGGGACAAGTCCCTTCAACGACGGCGCCGCTCCGTTCAAGCGTTGCCGGCGAAGGCGCTAGAGGACGCTTGAGATGAAGAAACCGTTCGATCCCGCATCCGCCCGTCCTGCCACCCGCCTCGTCCATGGCGGCACGCTGCGCTCGGATTTCGGCGAAACCTCCGAAGGCCTGTTCCTCACCCAGGGCCATGTCTATGCGACCGCCGAGGAGGCCGAGGCGCGCTTCAAGGGGACCGAGCCGGGCTTCATCTATGCCCGCTTCTCCAATCCGACGGTTTCCATGTTCGAGGAGCGCATGGCGCTTCTGGAGGGCGCGGAAGCGGCCAAGGCGACCGCCACCGGCATGGCGGCGGTCAATGCCGCGCTGTTCGGCCTCCTGTCGGCGGGCGACCATATCGTCGCCGCCAAGGCCCTGTTCGGCTCCAACCGCTACATCATCGAGACGCTGCTGCCGCGCTTCGGCGTCACCTCGACGCTGATCGACGGCGCCGACCTTGACCAGTGGCAGGCGGCGGTCCGGCCGAACACCAAGGTGTTCTTCCTGGAAAGCCCGACAAATCCGACCCTCGAGGTCTACGACATTGCCGCGATCACCGCGATCGCCCGCAAGACCGGCATCCGCACGGTGGTCGACAACGTCTTCGCAACCCCGCTGCTGCAGAGCCCGCTCCAGCTTGGCGCCGACTGCGTCGTCTATTCCACCACCAAGCACATTGACGGCCAGGGCCGCTGCATGGGCGGCGCCATTCTCGGCTCCAGGCAGTTCATTGCCGACCACGTCTATCAATATCTGCGCCAGACCGGCCCGGCGATGAGCCCGTTCAATGCGTGGGTCATGCTGAAGGGCCTGGAGACGCTCGCCGTGCGCGTCGAGCGCCAGACGCAGAGCGCCGCGCGGATCGCCGATGCGCTGGCCGAGCTGCCGGGCGTGACGCGGGTGCTCTATCCCGGCCGTCCCGACCATCCGCAATATGAGCTGGCCAGGCGCCAGATGCGCGGCGGCTCGACGCTGATCGCCTTCGAGGTCGAAGGCGGCAAGCAGGGCGCCTTCCGGGTCGCCAACGCGCTGCAGATCATCCGCATCTCCAACAATCTGGGCGATGCCAAGAGCCTGATCACCCATCCGCCGACCACGACGCATGACCGCTTCACGCCGGAGGAAAAGGCCGAGATGGGCATCAACGACGGCCTGCTGCGCCTGTCGGTCGGCCTCGAGGACCCCGACGACCTGATCGAGGATCTCGCCCAGGCCGTTCACGCGCTGGCCTGGCCGAAAGAAGCCAAATACGTGCGCCTGTGACAGCTTGAGGAGGCGGGAGCCTCTTGCGATCAGCCGGCCGCTGGTGCCAAAGGAAGCCCATGTCGCTGATCTCTCTCGCCTCCCGCCTCGCCCAGCCCATCCTGTTCGCCACCGATCCAGAGACGGGCCACAATCTCGCCGTCACGGCGCTGAAGACCTTGCCGGTGCCGCGCTGCGGCGCCGACGACGCACGGCTCAAGGTTTCGGCCTTCGGGCTCGACTTCGACAATCCCGTCGGCCTCGCCGCAGGTTTCGACAAGCACGCGGAAGTGCCCGACGCCTGCCTCAGGCTGGGTTTCGGTTTCGTCGAGGTCGGCGGGGTGACGCCGCTGCCGCAAGCGGGAAATCCGAAACCCAGACTGTTCCGCCTGATGCCCGACCAGGCGGTGATCAACCGCTACGGCCTCAATTCCGACGGCGTTGACAAGGTCGCCGCCCGGCTCCGGGCTCGCCGGGGCCGGCCGGGCATCGTCGGCGTCAATATCGGGCCGAACAAGGACACGCCCGACCGCATTGCCGACTATGCCAGGCTGGTCGAGAAGCTGAGCCCTGACGTCTCCTATCTCTCGGTCAATGTCTCCTCGCCCAACACGCCGGGCCTGCGCGACCTGCAGCAGGCCTCGTTCCTCGACGAGGTGCTGGCCCGCGCGCTCGACGCCCGCGACGTCGCCGCGCCCGGCCGGCCGGTGCTGGTCAAGATCGCGCCGGACCTGACGCTCGACGGCCTCGACGACATGGTCGAGGTCTGCCGGCGCCGGCGTGTCGACGGCATGATCGTCTCCAATACGACGATCGAGCGGCCGGCCAGCCTGATCGACCAGGCGACCGCCAGGGAGACCGGCGGGCTTTCCGGCGCGCCGCTGTTCGACCGCTCGACGCGCATGCTGGCCGAGACCTGGCGCCGCGTCGACGGCCAGTTCCCGCTCATCGGCGTCGGCGCCATCGCCTCGGCCGGCGACGCCTACGCCAAGATCGCCGCCGGGGCGACGCTGGTGCAGCTCTATTCGGCGCTGGTGTTCAAGGGGTTCGGTCTCGTCGGCGACATCAAGGCCGGCCTTCTCGCCCAGCTCCGGCGCGAAGGGCACGCTTCCGTCGCGGCGGCGGTCGGCAGCCGCGCCGACGACTGGCGGCTTACCTGACGGGCTGGAGTTGGCAGGTTCTGCACGGCCCCTCGCCGCGCAGCATCCTTTAGGCCGCAGGTCGGAAGGTCCGCCTGACCATGCCGGGATAGGCGAGGCCCTGATAGATCCCGCGGCAGAGCTGGAAGGCGAGAAAGGCGATCCAGAGACCGGCATTGCCGTAGCCGGAGAGCAGCCACCAGACGGCGATGAAGGTGAAGAAGGCCGCCACCATGCAGTTGCGCATGGCGGTGGTCCAGGTCGAGCCGATGAACACGCCGTCGAACAGGAAGGCCATGACGCCGGTGAACGGCGTCAGCGCTGCGAAGACGAGATAGTTGCGCGCCTCCGCCCGCACCGCCTCGGCGCTGGTGATGAAGTCGATGGCGGCCGGGCCGCCGGCATAGAACAGCGCCGAGGCGCCGGTGCCGAAGGCGATGGCCCAGAGCGCCGCGAGCCGCACCGCGCGGCGGAAGGCGGTTTCGTCGCGGGCGCCGACCGCCTGGCCGCAGAGCTGCTCGGCCGCGGTGGCGAAGCCGTCGAGGAAGAAGGCGACGACGCCGACGAGGTTCATCAGGATGGCATTGGCGGCGAGCACCGTCTCGCCGCCAACCGCGCCCTGGCGCGTGAAGAAGGCGAAGCCGGTGACGAGGGCGGCGGTGCGGATCATGATGTCGCGGTTGATCGCGATGGTGCGGACGAGCTTGGCCTTGTCGAAGACGACCTGGCGGCTCACGCCGAAGCGCCCGCCGAGCAGAACCAGCACGACGACGAGGCCGGCCGCCGCGCCGGAATATTCGGCCATCGTGTTGGCGGTGGCGGCGCCCGCGACGCCATAGCCCCAGAGGCTGACGAAGCAGATGGTCAGCACCATGTTGACGAGATTGATCGCCACCTGAAGGACGAGGCCGATGACGGTGCGGGCCTGGCCGATCAGCCAGCCGAGCACGGCATAGTTCACGAAGGTCGCGGGCGCGGACCAGATCCGCACGGAGAAGTAGGCGTCGGCTGCGGCGTTGACGTCAGACGAGGCGCCCATCAGCTGGAAGGCGGCGATCGCGATCGGCCGCTGCAGCAGGACGAGCGCGCCGCCGCAGATGAGCGCCATGACCAGCGCCCGCGCGATCACCGCGCGCCGCTCGACATCGTCGCGGGCGCCGACCGCCTGCGCGGTGAGGCCGATCGTGCCCATGCGCAGGAACACGAAGGCCCAGAACAGGAAGTCGAAAACGACCGCCCCGAGCGCGACCGCCGCCAGCAGCCGCGCCTCGCCGAGCTGGCCGATGGCGGTCGCGCTGACGATGCCGAGCAGCGGCGTCGTCACATGCGCGAAGATCATCGGCACGGCGATCGCCAGCACCCGGGCGTGGGTGACGGAGGGGCTCGGCTGGGAGGCGGGCGAGGGGGCGTGCATGGCGCCCCGTTCTAGCCGAATGGCGGCCCGTGTCGACAGCCGCCGGCGCGGGTGAGATCAGCTCGTCTTGCCGGCCTCCCAGCCAAGCATGGCCTGCTTGCGCGTCAACCCCCAGTGATAGCCGGTAAGTGCTCCCGAGCGGCCGATGACGCGATGGCAGGGCACGACGAAGGAGACCGGGTTCCGGCCGACCGCGGCGCCGACCGCGCGCGCCGCGCCGGGCTTGCCGATATGGCTCGCGATGCTGGAATAGGTGGTCGCCCGGCCCATCGGGATGCGCAGCAGCGTTTCCCACACGCGCACCTCGAAATCGGTGCCGATCAGCACCACGCGCAGCGGCCGGTCGCCGGCCCAGGCGCCGGGGTCGAAGATCCGTTCGGCATAGGGCGAGGTCAGCCGCAGATCCTCCCGGAAGCTGGCGCGCGGCCAGCGGCCGGTCATGTCGGCGAGCGCCGTCGGCTCGCCGCCGGCGTCGCAGAAGCCGAGCCCGGCGAGCCCGCGGTCGGTGGCGAGCACCAGTGCCTTGCCGAAAGGCGAAGGGTGGAAACCATAAGCCATGGCGAGGCCGGCGCCTCCCGCCTTGTAGTCGCCCGGCGACATCGCCTCGTGCGTCACGAACAGGTCGTGCAGCCGGCCGGGGCCGGAATAGCCGACCTCATAGGCGGTATCGAGCACGGTCGCCTCGTCGCGCAGCAGCCGGCGCGCGGCGTCGAGGGTGATCGCCTGCAGGAAGTCCTTCGGCGTCAGTCCGGCCCAGCGGCGGAACAGGTGGTGGAGGTGGCCGGCGGACAGGCCGACATGCTCGGCCATCTCCTCGACGCTCGGCTGGCGCCGCCAATGGTCGGAAATGAAGGCGAGCGTCCGGCGCACCACCTCGTAGTCGTCGGCCGCGTCGCGCAGGCGGATCGGCACGGCGTGCTGGTCGAGCTGGACGACATTGAGCATGCGGCACTCCCGGACATCGCGTCTCGCCCCAATGTGGGGTGAGGCCGGCCGTCGGACCACCCGTTTTCTCTGGCCCGGACCATGGCCTATGTCGCGCCCGGCCCGGCGGCCGTCGCCATGTGTCGTTCGAATATTGACATGGGTGTCAAGATTGACAATCATGTCAAAAATACTGGGAGTGAAACGAGGCGATGATCGACCTGCACTACTGGACGACGCCCAATGGCCACAAGATCACCATTGCGCTGGAGGAGCTGGGGCTCGCCTACCGGATCGTGCCGGTGAACATATCGGCCGGCGAGCAGTTCCGGCCCGGTTTCCTGGCGATCAGTCCGAACAACCGGATCCCGGCCTTGGTCGATCATGCGCCGCAGGACGGCAGCGCTCCGCTCGCCCTCTTCGAATCCGGCGCCATCCTCGAATATCTCGCCGACAAGACGGACAGGCTTCTGCCGGCCGCCGTCCGGCCGCGCTTCGAGGCGCTGCAATGGCTCTACTGGCAGATGGCCGGCCTCGGCCCGATGGCCGGGCAGAACCATCACTTCGCCCATTACGCGCCGGAGCGCATTGCCTATGCGACCGACCGCTATGTGACGGAGACCGGCCGCCTCTACGGCGTGCTCGACCGGCGCCTTGCCGGCCGCACCTTCATCGCGGGTGATTTTTCCATTGCCGACATCGCCTGCTACCCCTGGATCCGGCTGCACGAGCGGCAGAGCCAGGATCTCTCGGCATTTCCGAACCTTGCGCGATGGTTCGAGGCTCTCTCCGGCCGCTCGTCGGTCATCAGGGCCTATGAGATCGCCGACCGGATCAACGTCGCGCCGACCGTCACCGAGGCGGCCCGGCGCCATCTCTTCGGCCAGACCGCGGCCGGTATCGAGGCACGGGCATGACGATGCAGCCGTCTCTGACGCTCTATGAACTGGCCGGCACCGACCCGGCGCTGCGCTTCAGCCCGCATTGCTGGAAGGTGCGCATGGCGCTCGCCCACAAGGGGCTCGCGGCCGAGGGCCTGCCGTGGCGTTTCACCGAGAAGGAGGCGATCGCCTTCTCCGGCCAGGGGCTCGTGCCGGTCCTGGTCGACGGCGGCACCGCCATCGCCGATTCCTGGCATATCGCCCTTCACCTCGAAACGCGTTTTGCCGACCGGCCCTCGCTGTTCGGCGCGCCCGAGGCGGTACCGCTTGCCCGTTTCGTCAACGGCTGGGCCGACACCGTCCTGATGCTGGCCATCGCCCGGCTGATCCTGACCGATATTGCCGGGCTGCTCGGCCCGACGGACGAGGCCTATTTCCGGCAGACGCGGGAGCGCCGCTTCGGTGCCGCGCTGGAAACCGTCGTCGCCGATCGGCCGACGCATCTGAAGGCGCTGTCGGACACGCTGGCGCCGCTGCGGACGCTGCTGCGGAGCCAGGATTTCATTGCCGGCGACGCTCCGGCCTATGCCGACTATTGCGTGTTCGGCATGTTCATGTGGGCGCGCTGCGCCAGCCGTTCCGACATTCTGGAAGGCAGCGGCGAGGACGATCCGGTCGTCGCCTGGCGCGAGCGGCTGCTCGACGCTTTCGGCGGGCTCGCGCGGCGCGCGCCGGCGCTCGCCAGCCGCGCCTGAGCCCGGACGTTCAGGCCGCCGGAAAGGTCACGGCCTCGATCTTGTTACCGTCGGGGTCGAGGATGAAGGCGCCGAAATAGGTGGTCATCGCCGCCTGGCGCGGACCGCGCGCCCGAATCGCGCCCGCCTCCGGCAAGCGCGGCAGCGTGGAAGGATCTGACCGCCTCCTCGTCGGCGGCGCGCAGGCAGATATGCGCGCCGGGATCGCCGGGCGGCGCATGATGATCGTCGCGCAGGTTGAGCCAGAATTCGGGATAACGCTTGCCGAAGCCGACGGTGCGCTCGCGGGTGACCAGCCGTGTGAGACCGAGCGGCGCCAGCACGGCCTCGTAGAAGGCCGCGGCACGGGCGAGATCGCCGACCGCGATGGACACATGATCGATCATGTCTGCAGCCATGGTTCGCTGGTTGACGGCCGAGCATGGCGGGTTCGGGCTGTCCGGCGCAATCCGCCGGCCGGCGGAGGGCCGGGCTCCGGAACCGGCATGGCTGCCTCCCGTTCCATGATGAGGAGACTGGCCGATATGCGGGGCGGTGACGATATCGCCATTGACGTTGACGGCGATGCCTGCGCTTGTGTGCGCCGGCATTGCAGTCTTGCCGCATTGCAGCGTCCGCAAAGACTTTCGGGGGCGGGCGCGAGGCGATTTTGGCGGCTGAACCCGAGGAGACGACCCCATGACAGCGAAGATCGCGTTCCTGCACGAGGCGGCCTATGTCGACGGCCGCTGGATCGGTGCCGACGACGGCAAGACCGTGACGGTTCAGGACCCGGCGACCGGCGAAACGCTCGGCACCGTGCCGAACTGCGGCCAGGCCGAGACCGCGCGGGCCATCGCGGCGGCCGAGGCCGCGCTGCCGGCCTGGCGGGCGCGCACCGCCAAGGACCGCGCGCAGATCCTGCATCGCCTCGCCAATATCATCGAGGAGAATGCCGAGGCGCTCGGCACGCTGCTGACCCGCGAGCAGGGCAAGTCGCTCGCCGAAGCCAAGGGCGAGGTCAACTTTTCCGCCGCCTATGTCCGCTGGTTCGCCGAGGAGGCCCAGCGCATCTATGGCGACGTCATTCCCTCGCCCTGGGCCGGACGGCGCATCCTGGTCACCAAGGAGCCGGTCGGTGTGGTCGGCGCCATCACGCCGTGGAACTTCCCGTCCTCGATGATCGCGCGCAAGCTCGGCCCGGCGCTCGCCGCCGGCTGCACCATCGTCATCAAGCCGGCTTCGCAGACGCCCTATTCGGGCCTGGTCTGGGGTGATCTCTGCGAGAAGGCCGGCATTCCCGCCGGTGTCGTCAATGTTCTCACCGGTTCGGCCAGCGCCATCGGCGGCGAGCTGATGGACAATCCGGCCGTCCGCAAGATCACCTTCACCGGCTCCACGCCGATCGGCAAGAAACTGGTCGAGCAGTCGGCCAAGACCCTGAAGAAGGTGTCGATGGAGCTCGGCGGCAATGCGCCGTTCATCGTCTTCGACGACGCCGACATCGATCGCGCCATCGAAGGCGCGATGATCGCCAAATACCGCAATTCCGGCCAGACCTGCGTCTGCACCAACCGCTTCCTGGTGCAGTCGGGCATTCACGACGCCTTCGTTGCCAAGCTCGCCGCCGCATCCGAGGCGCTGAAGGTCGGCAACGGCCTCGAGGCGGGCGTGCAGCAGGGCCCGCTGATCGACGTCAAGGCGGTGGAGAAGGTCGAGGAGCACATCAAGGACGCGGTCGCCAAGGGCGCCAAGATCGTCACCGGCGGCCATCGCCACAAGCTCGGCGGTTCGTTCTTCGAGCCGACCGTGCTCGCCGGCGTGACGCCCGACATGGTGGTCGCGCGCGACGAGACCTTCGGCCCGCTGTCGCCGGTGTTCAAGTTCGACACCGAGGAGCAGGCGGTGCAGATGGCGAACGATACCGAGTTCGGCCTCGCCTCCTACTTCTACACCCGTGACCTCGCCCGTGCCTTCCGCGTCTCCGAGGCGCTGAAGTACGGCATGGTCGGCATCAACGAGGGCCTGATCACCACCGAAGTCGCGCCGTTCGGCGGCGTCAAGGAATCGGGCATGGGCAAGGAAGGCTCGAAATACGGCATCGAGGACTATCTCGACGTCAAATATGTCTGCGTCGGCGGTCTGAGCTGACGCCGCCGAAGCCAGGGCGCGCTTCGCCGCGCCCTGGTCTCTCGCCATCTCGTCTCGGAATGGCGAGCATTGCATCGGCGGCGGTGCCGGATGCTCACCGCACCGCCGCTTCATGACCGCCCCTGATGCCGCGCGCACCCATTCCTCATGGTGAAGGGTGAGCCGAAGGCGTGCTTCGAACCATGGCCGACTTCTATGCAGATCGCGTCGGCCTGAAACGAGCGCCCCCAAGGCACGTCAGCCCTCCTTCACGTCCGCCACCTGCCCGCCGCTGAGTGCGACGAGATCGGCGAAGCCGGTCGAAAACACTTCATTCGGCGACCCGGCGGCCGCCCAGATCGGGTCGAGCGTGCTCAGCGACTGGTCGATCAGCACGATCGGCTGGGTCAGATGGCCGACCGGCGCGACGCCGCCGATCGCAAAGCCCGTCACCTCGCGCACCCAGGCCGCGTCGGCGCGCTTGACCGGCCCGCCGACGAGCCCGGCGACTTTGGCCGGGTCGACCCGGTTGACGCCCGAGGCGACCACCAGGACCGGCCGGTCGCCGGCCCGCAGCACGATCGACTTGGCGATCTGCGCGACCGTGCAGCCGATCGCCGCCGCGGCCTCCTCGGCCGTCCGGGTGCTCTCGGGAAAGCGGCGCAGCGCGCCGTCGTGGCCATGCCGTTCAAGGGCCGCTCTCACGCGGTCGACCGAACTCGCCATTGTCGAAATCCTTCATGCAGGGGGATGTGCCGCTCACGCAAAGGTGGTGCGCGTCGGGCCGCGCTTGGCTTCGGCGATCGCGCGGGCCAGCGCCTTGCCGAAGCCGGTCCGTTCCACCGGCGGCAGGAAGGTCGCGATGTCGAGCTTGCGCCGGCCTGAATCGAGGGTGAGCACCGTCACCTGGCCATCGTCCTCGTCGACCTCTTCGGTCAGCCGGGTCCAGGCGGTGTTGAACGCCCATTCGCGGCTCCGGCCGTGATAGCTCACCTTGCGCACGCGGATCTCGGCCGGCGTCACGACCACCTCCTCGAAGGCGCGGGCCTGGGCGAAGCTTGCGCGGAAGGCGAAATAGACGATCGCCACGTCCAGCCCGAAGAAGGGCAGGACCGGCCAGGCACCGGCCAGCGTGAAGACCAGGGCCGCGGCGGCATTGAGCGCGCCGACCAGGATCATCACGGCCAGGAAGCCGCGGGGAGTGAGAGACCGGTGCGGCGTCAGAATGGCCGCAAACACCGGCGCGTCGGCATCGGCCGGCGCCGGGCCGTGAGCGCCATCGAATGTCGGGTTGCCGCTCGTCATGACGGAGCATTATAGGACTGGCATGGCCAAGCTTTCCACTCCCAAGCCTTCAACGCGCAAGCCGTCCGCATCAGGGTCGCAAGAGCCGGGATTGCTCACGGCGCGCAAGCGCGCGTCGAAGGCGATCGCCAATACCGTGGCGGCCAAGGCCGCCGCCAAGCGCCGCAAGCGCGACGGCCTCAGCCCGGCCGAGATCGAGGCGATCTTCTTCCGTTTCCATGCCATCGATCCCGAGCCGAAGGGCGAGCTCGAGAGCGTCAACGCCTATACGCTGCTGGTGGCGGTGGCATTGTCGGCCCAGGCGACCGACGTCGGCGTCAACAAGGCCACGCGCGCGCTGTTCAAGGTCGCCGATACGCCGGCCAAGATGCTGGCGCTCGGCGAGGAGAAGCTGATCTCCTACATCAAGACGATCGGCCTCTATCGCAACAAGGCGAAAAACGTCATCGCGCTGTCGCAGAAGCTGATCGACGACCACGGCGGCGAGGTGCCGGCCGACCGGGCGGCGCTCGAGGCCCTGCCCGGTGTCGGCCGCAAGACCGCCAATGTCGTGCTCAACATGGCCTTCGGCATACCGACCATCGCGGTGGACACCCATCTCTTCCGCGTCGCCAACCGCACCGGGCTCGCGCCCGGCAAGACGCCGCTCGCCGTCGAGCTCGGCCTGGAAAAGGTCGTCCCCGAAGCCTACCGCCTGCATGCGCACCATTGGCTGATCCTGCACGGCCGCTATGTCTGCAAGGCGGCGAAGCCGGCCTGCCCGTCCTGCGTGATCAAGGATATCTGCCGTTTCGAGTTCAAGACCGCCGCCTGAGGCGCAAGCCGGTCTCCCTTGCGCCGCCTCGGCTTGCTTCGCCCCGCGGCGGCGGCCGACATTGCCGCAACGACAGGCGCCGGGGAGGGGAGGACCATGACCACGATTGCCGAGCTGAAACGAATGCGCGTCGACCAGGTCGGCTCGTTCCTCAGGCCCGAGGACCTGAAGGCGGCCTTCCTGCGCCATGCCCGCGGCCAGCTGCCGATGGAGGGCCTGGTCGCCGCCCAGGACGAGGCGATCGCCGCGCTCATCGCGACTGAGGAGGCCCATGGCCTGCCCTTCGTCAGCGACGGTGAATATCGCCGGCTGAACTGGCAGGTGAGCTTTTCCGACGTGTCGGGCTGGGACCTCTGGTCGGGCTCCTGGGCGCAGTTCCTGACATCGCCCGACAATCTCGGCGCAGGCGAGCACCACAACAGCAAGGGCGCCGACGCGGTCCTGAGCTTCCGGACGCCCGCCACCGCCCGGCTGAAGCTCGAGACGAGCTTCCCGGCGGGCGAGCTCGCCTTCATCCGCAAGACCACGAAGACACCGGCCAAGATCACCCTGATGGGTCCCGACCGGGTCTGCCAGATGTGCGACATCGACGGATCGAAACCGTTCTATGCCGATGCCGACGCCTTCCTCGCCGACGTCGTCGCCATCCAGAAGGCCATGGTGGCCGGGCTGATCGAGGGCGGCGCGGCCTATGTGCAGATCGACGAGCCGAGCTTC
Organism: bacterium YEK0313; assembly: GCA_000751295.2. Classification (NCBI taxonomy): domain Bacteria; species bacterium YEK0313. The sequence goes on along the minus strand of CCMO02000001.1, from coordinate 658,922 downwards.
ACCGGCTATGTCGATCTGCCGACGCTTGAGCGCATGGCCGCGCGCGGCGAGGATCCGCTCAGGAATTTGAAGCGGGCGATCGCCGCCGACAATGCGGTCATTGCGGGCCTTGCGGGCAAGGCCGTGTTCGGCCTGCACATCTGCCGCGGCAACCGCGCCAGCATGTGGCATCGCGAGGGCAAATATGACGGCATCGCCGAAGCGGTGTTCGGCGGGCTCGCCTATGACCGGCTGCTGCTCGAATACGATATCGAGCGGGCCGGCGGCTTCGAGCCGCTGCGCTTCGTCCCGAAGGGCACCATGGTCGTGCTCGGCCTGATCACCACCAAATCCGGCGAGGTGGAGACCGTGGACCAACTTCGCCGTCGACTCGACGAGGCTTCTCGTTCTATCGATCTCGATCAGGTCGCTCTGTCGCCGCAATGCGGCTTTGCCTCCGGCATCGGCGGCAACGCGCTTTCGGAAAGCCAGCAATGGCGTAAGATCGATGTGATGATGGAAACGGCGCGCAGGGTCTGGGGCTGACGGAACCCCGCGCAAGGCCGATGGGCTGAAGACCCCCTTTGGGAGGATGATACCAATGTCGTCGACAATTTCTCTTTCCCGCCGCACGGTCCTGGCCGGCGCCGGTGCGGTCATCGCCGCGCCCGCCGTGGTCAAGGCCCAGGCGCAGACGCTGAAGATCGGCGTGCTGCTGCCGCGTTCCGGCTTCTTCGCCCAGGCGGGGCAGAGCATGCACCGCGGCGCGCTGGCAGCGCCCGCCGTGCTCGCCGATCTCGGCTACAAGGTGGAACTCGTCCATATCGACACCGAGTCCAATGCCGATGTCGCCCGCACCCAGGCCGAGCGCGCGATCAATGACGGTTGCCATGTCCTGACCGGCGCCTTCGATTCCGGCCATACGCTGGCCATCGCCCAGGTCACCGAGCAGCGCCAGGTGCCCTTCGTCATCAATATTGCCGCCGCCCCGCAGATTACCGAGCAGGGCTACAAATATCTCGTCCGCAACTTCCAGACCGGCGGCCAACTCGTCACCAACGGCCTGCGTCTGATCAAGGACGTGATGGACGCGAAGAACGTCAAGCTGGAGACGGCGGTCTTCCTGCACGCCAACGACACGTTCGGCACGGCCCAGCGTGGCGCGATGGACGCGATCTATCCGCGCGTCAACCTGCCGATCAAGCTGGCTGAGTCGATCGCCTACGACCCACGCGCCCAGGACCTCGCGGTCGAGGTGACGCGCATCCGCGCGATCAATCCCGACCTCATCATGTGCGTCACCCGCGCCTCCGACGCGATCAAGCTGGTGCGCGACATGGTGCGCCAGCGCTTCGAGCCGAAGGCGATCATCTCGCCCGGCTCGCCCGGCTTCTACGACGAGGAGTTCTACCAGGCGCTCGGGCCGCTGTCGGACTTCGTCCTGTTCGGCCTGCCCTGGGTCAATCCGAAGGCGCCGATGACCCAGGCCTTCGAGAAGTCCTTCGCCAAGGTCAATCCGAACAACCGCTTCGCCGTCGACAGCTTCAATGCCGGCTTCACCTTCGAGGCCCTGTTGATCGCGGCCGACGCGTTCAAGCGCGCCGGCACGACGCAGGGCGCGCCACTGATGGAGGCGGTCAAGGCGAGCAACATCGCTGACCACGTGATGATCGGCGGGCCGATCCAGTTCGACGCCAAGGGGCAGAACCCCAATATCGGCTCGGCGCTGATCCAGAACCAGAAGCGCTCACCGGTCGTCGTCCTGCCGAAGGACGTGGCGGTCGCCGAGCCGGTCCTGCCCATGCCGGGCTGGCAGGGACGCAGCTGATCCAAGGCGGGGGCGGGGGCTTCAAGGCCTCCCGCCCATCCCCCCTGTGCCTGCGGGTTGCCGAAGCTGAGCCGGCACGCTAGAGCAGGCGGATTGTGAACTTGGCGGGAATTGCACCACGGATGATGCAAGGCCTCCTGCCCTGAACGATCCTTCGCGGCTTCCCGGCCACTGCCCGTCAACCCCTGTCCCCGACTCCCTTGCCCATGCTCTGGTCGCTTTACGGAAATGTGCTCGTCCAGGGCATCCTCACCGGCCTCGTCTATGGCCTGATGGCGCTCGGCCTGTCGGTGATCTTCGGCGTGGTGCGAGTGGTCAATTTCGCCCATGGCGAATTCGCCGTCGTCGCCATGTACGCCGCCTTCGTGCTGTTCCACACGCTCGGGCTCGACCCCTTCATCAGCCTGTTCCCGATCGCCGCGGCCTTCTTCGTCATCGGCTACGGCCTGCAGCGCACCCTGATCAATCCCTTCGTCGGCAGGCCCGACCATGAGCAGTTCATCCTGCTGGTCGGCCTCGCGATCATCCTGGTCAACGGCCTCCTGATGATCTTCGGGCCGGATGCGCGCCACGCCAATCTGCCCTATTCCTTCGACAGCTGGCTGATCGGACCGATCATCGTCGACAAGGTGCGCGCCTATGCCGCGCTGGCCGCGCTCGCCGTTTCGGCGGCGCTGTTCGCCTTCTTCCGCTTCACGTCCGCGGGCGTCGCCATCCGCGCCTGCGCCGACAATCTCACCGGCGCGGCAGTGGTCGGGCTCGACGTGAAGAAGCTCTATGCGCTCACCTTCGGCCTCGGCCTTGCCTGCGTCGGCTGCGCCGGCGCGCTCACCGTGACGCTGACCGACGCCACCCCGATGATCGCACCCGGTCTCACCCTGCTCGCCTTCACCATCGTGATCATCGGCGGCATGGGCTCGATGGTCGGGGCGCTGGTCGGCGGCCTCCTGATCGGCGTCGCCGAGGCGCTGGCTTCCGTCATCTTCGTCCCGTCGATGAAGACCATGGTCTCGTTCGGCCTGCTCGTCCTGGTCCTGGCGCTGCGCCCGCAAGGGCTCATGGGCAAGGCGTGAGGGAGTGACCCGGCAATGACATCAGGCCTGTTCTCCATGCTTGCCCGGATGACCGACGAGACGCCGCGCCGGGCGCTTGCGCTGCTCGCCGGCTTCGCCGCTCTGCTCACGGTCGCGCCGCTGGTGCTCGACCGCTATCTGCTCTCGGTCTTCTTCCTGATCTTCTGGTTCGCGACCGTCGGTCAGGCCTGGAACATCATGATGGGCTTCTGCGGCCAGCTCTCGCTCGGCCACGCGCTCTATGTCGGCCTCGGCGGCTATGTCGGCGCCATCCTCTGGGTCAAGTTCGGCATATCTCCAGCGATCGCCGTCGTGCCGGCCATGGCGGTCGCCGTCGTCTTCGGCATGGCGATCGGCTGGCTCGGCTTTCGTTTCGGCATCGAGGGCGTCTATTTCGCGCTGCTGACCATCGCCTTCGCCGAGGTCGCCCGCATCGGTTTCGACAACTGGTCTGTCGTCGGCGCCGCCGCCGGCTTCTTCATTCCGGTCTCGGCGGGCGGCGGGTCGGCGATCAACCTGCGTGGCGGGCCGCTGCTCTTCTATTATGTCGGCCTCGGCATGATGGTGCTGGCCTTCCTGATCTGCGCGCTGCTGCGCCGCTCCAAGCTCGGCCTGTCGTGGCTGGCGGTGCGCGAGGACAGCGAGGCCGCACGCGCGCTCGGCATCAACGTCTTCCGCGCCAAGATGGCCGCGGTGGTGATCTCGGCGGCGATGACCGCGGTCGCCGGCGTGGTCTACGCCTTCTACCAGAACAACCTCTTTCCCAGTCAGTCCTTCGACATCGCGCGCTCGATCGAGATGATCCTCGCCCCGATCATCGGCGGGCTCGGCACGCTGTTCGGGCCGATCCTCGGCGCCTTCATCCTGACCCCGCTCGGCCAGACCCTGATCGCGCTGGTCGAGAAGATCGCCGGCCGCGCCGTGCCGGGCGTCAACCTCGTCTTCTACGGCGCGGCGCTGATGGTCATCATGTGGTTCGCGCCGAACGGCGTCTGGCCCTGGGCCAAGAAGACCCTGCGCATCCCGGAGGAGCGCTAGATGGCCGCGCTGCTCGACATCAAGGGCGTCACCAAGCGCTTCCGCGGTCTCACCGCCGTCGACAATGTCAGTCTCGCCGTCGCCGAGGGCGAGATCTTCGCGGTGATCGGCCCGAACGGCGCCGGCAAGACCACGCTGTTCAACCTGATCGCCGGCGTGTTCCGTCCCGACGCGGGCTCGATCCATTTTGCCGGCGAGCGGTCGGACGGCGTGCCGCCGCACGAGCTGTGCCGGCGCGGCCTCGCCCGCACCTTCCAGATCGTCCGGCCGTTCCCCGAGCTGACCGTCATCGAGAACGCCACCATCGGCGCGATGATGCGCGCGCCCGACGTCGAGACCGCGCGTGGCCAGGCCGACGCGGTGCTGCGCCAGCTCGACCTCTTCGACAAGCGCGCCGCCAAGGCGAAGTCGCTGACCCTGCCGGACCGCAAGCGGCTGGAATGTGCCCGGGCGCTGGCGACGCAGCCGCGCCTGCTGCTGCTCGACGAGGTGATGGCGGGCCTGCGCCCGACCGAGGTCGACCGGATCGTCGCGATCCTCAAGGACATCAACAGGTCCGGCGTCACCATCGTGCTGATCGAGCACGTCATGCGCGCGGTCATGGCGCTCGCTGAGCGCATCCACGTGCTGCATCACGGAGCGACCATCGCCGAGGGCACGCCGGAGGTGGTGACCCGCCACCCCAAAGTGCTGGAAAGCTATCTCGGGGCGGAGGCGCTCTGATGCTCGAGGTTCACGACGTCGATGTCTTCTACGGCGATGCCCAGGCGCTCGACGGCGTCTCGCTCGACGTGCCCGAGCGCGCCATCGTCGCGATCGTCGGCGCCAACGGCGCCGGCAAGACCTCGCTGATCCGCACCATTGCCGGCATGCTGCCGCCGAGCGCCGGCACCATCCGTTTCAAGAACCGCGACATTACCGGCCTGCCGAGCCATGAGGTGTGCAATCTCGGCATCGGCCAGGTGGCCGAGGGCCGGCAGGTCTTTCCGAGCCTGACGGTGGCCGAGAATCTCGCCACCGGGGCGATGATCCCGCGGGCGAAGCCGCACCGGCAGCGCAATCTCGAACGCGTCTACGCCATGTTCCCGCGCCTCGAGGAGCGCCACGCCCAGGCGGCCGGCACGCTCTCCGGCGGCGAGCAGCAGATGCTGGCCATCGGCCGCTGCCTGATGGGCGAGCCCGAGCTCGTCATGTTCGACGAGCCTTCGCTCGGCCTCGCGCCGGCCGTCGTGCAGGAGGTGCTGCGCATCATCCGTGACCTGGCCGCCGGCGGCCTCACCTGCGTGCTGGTCGAGCAGAACGTCGCGGTCTCCCTGAAGCTCGCGAGCCGCGCCTATGTGCTCGAAAACGGCCGGGTCACCCTGTCGGGCACGGGCGAGGAACTGCTCGCCGACGATGGCGTGCGGAAGGCCTATCTCGGGCTTTGAGCTGGGCCTCCTGGCGGGCTTCGTTGTGATGCGTTTCCGGCCGTCGGGCACCAGCCTCCCGTTTTGGAAGGCGGCGGCGTGGCTTCGGCACGTGACAGTGCTGCATCCCTTCTCGATTGCTTCCGCGCACGGAGTGATCAATTATGCTATCGAGGTAGAAGGACGCCTTTTAGGAACCAAGGAACCAACGATGGCGCTGAGCATCAAGGATCCGGAGACCGAACGGCTGGCACGGGCTCTCGCCTCTCGAACGGGCGAAAGCATCACGATGGCGACCCGTCGCGCACTGGAGGAACGGCTGCGCCGTGTCGGTTCCGACGCGCGCAAGGCCATGCTTTTGGAGGACCTTGCCGCCAGTCGTCGACGCTGGGGACAAATGCATGTGCGGGATACGCGGTCGGCTGAGGAAATCCTTGGCTACGACGAGAACGGATTGCCCGGCTGATGGTAATCGATACCTCCGCCATTGTGGCTATCGCATTCGGCGAACCGGAAGCACCAGCGCTAGAACAGCGCATTGCCAGCGATCCGATACGTCTTATCTCGGCCGCGACCGTGCTCGAAGCGGCAATGGTCATCGAAACCCGGCTCGGTGAAGCGGCTGGCAGCGAGCTCGATCTCTGGCTCCATAAGGCCGATGTCGAGATCGTTGCGGTCGAACCCGTGCATGCTGATCAGGCGAGGCGTGCGTGGCGTCGCTTTGGCAAGGGACGGCATCCCGCCGGGCTCAATTTCGGAGACTGCTTTTCCTACGCGCTCGCTGCTCTGTCCGGCGAGCCGCTCCTGTTCAAGGGCGCAGGCTTCTCAAAAACCGATGTCAGGGCCGCCTGACGCGGCCGTGCTTACAACGCAATGCGCGGCGGTGTGCACTTCCATTGCGGCAAGTCGCCAGCCGACACCAAGCCCAGCCGCTCGGCTATCTCTCCCCGATCCCCTCGACGACGATCCGCACGATGGGACGGATCTCAGCCGCGCTGATCGTGCCCGTCGACAGCGCGCGAGCGCCATGAAACCGGCATTCCCGCAACGGCTCGTCGTGGCCCATGGTGAGCCAGTGACGGAAGGTGCCCGCATCGTCATTGCCGATGCGTTCCGCTGGCTATGCCCGGCTCTCAGAACTGGCCCGCCAAGGTCAGCCTGAAGGCGCGTGGCTCGGCCGGGTGGAAGTGCCGGTCGGCGACGCCGGTCGCGGGCTCGCCGGGCAGTCGCGACGTATAGAAATAGTCGATCTGGCTGGCCGCCGTGTTGAACAGGTTGAGCGCATCGAGCTGGACTCGGATGCCATTGTCGAAACGATAGCCGACCCGGGCGTTGACGAGGGCGGCGACCGGCGAACGGGCGCTGTTGTCCTCGACCAGCGGACGTGGTCCGAAATAGCGCAGGCGCAGGCCGCCGAACCAGCCGGTCGCCGCGCCGAGCGTGACGCCGGCGCTGGCAATGAGCGTCGGCGCGCCCGGCACATGGCGACCGGCCGGATCGGCATCGGTGAAGCGCGCCCGCGTATAGGCAATGTCGGCATCGAGCGCCAGCCAGGGCGCAGGGCGCCACTGCGCCGTCCATTCCAAGCCGACGCGCCGGCTCGGCCGGCTCGGCTCGGTGGTGCCGGCATCGCCGACGAACAGGTTTTCGGAGGCAAAGTCGAGCACGAAGAGGGCGAGCGTCGTTTCCAGGCCGTCCACCGGCCGGCTGCGCAGGCCGATTTCGGCGCCTTTCGATTTGACCAGCAGCGGCACCCGGTCGACCGGGGTCGTACGGTCGTTCGGGTCGATCCGGATCGTCGTGCCGCGGGCATCGTTCGAGTGGAAGCCGTGGCCTGCATTGAAGAACAGTTCGGTCCGTGCGAAGGGACCGAGCACCAGGCCGAATTTCGGACTGGCGATGGCGGCGCTCGTCGATCCCGAATTGGCGGCGATGTCGCTGGCGACGGCAGCCGTGTACCAGTCGCTGCGCAGCCCGAACGTCGTGCGCAGCCACGGCGTCCAGCGCTGCGTCGCCTCGACGAAGGCTGCAAGGCTCGTCTCGCGTATCCGGTCGTCGCGCACCGTCCAGAGCGGCTGGCGCGCCTCGGTCCGGCCGAGGCCGACGCGGATGTCGTCGTGCCGGCCCTGGGCGCCGACCTTGACCTCCACCGGCACGGTGCCGAGCCGGCCGAACAGGCTGTGGCTGGCATTGAAGCCGAACAGGCTGCGCTGGTCGCTCTGGCGGAACTGGTCGCCATTGACCGGATTGTCGAGCGCATAGGTGAAGTTGTTCCAGAGATTCAGCGAGGAGCTGACCGCATAGGCCTCGATGCGGCTCGCGCTGCGCTCGTCCGCCCGGCTCCAGCGCCCCGAAAGGCTGTAGCGGCCGGCATTGCCGCCATCGGTCGGATCGAGCGTGCCGTAGCGGTTGATCAGGCCGGCCGCGACGGCGCGCAGCGGGATCTGGTCGGTCGCCGTCCAGCTGTTGCGATAGGCCATGACGGTCAGCGCGAAGCCGTCGCGGTCGGTGCCCTGGCTGTAGCGCAGGAACCCGGAAAACTTGCGCAGGGCATCCGGCTGCGCCCAGGGACCGTTGTAGAAGGTCATTTCGGCCGCGCCGACGACATGGCCTTCGCCCATCGGGCGCGACGCGGCGGCGAGCGAGCGCCAATGGCCGAAACTGCCGATGCTCGTCTGGATGAGGTTGCGGTCGAGCCGGTCGACATAGGTGAGCCGCACCGATCCGGCGGAGGCGAAATCGCCGTCCTCGGCAAAATAGGGACCCTTGCGGTACCAGACGCCGCCGATCATCTCGGGGATCAGGAAGTTGGTGTCGGCATAGCCTTGGCCATGGCCGTGGCTGCGCATGTTGAGCGGCATGCCGTCGAGATGAAGGGCAATGTCGGTGCCATGGTCGAGGTTGAAGCCGCGCAGGAAGAACTGGTTGGACTTGCCCTCGCCGCTGTGCTGGGTGACGATGAGCCCGGGCACGACCTCCAGCGCTTCGCCCGGCCGGCCGAGCGGCCGGTCGTTGACCTCGCGGCCGGTGACGACGCCTTCCGAGGCGGAGACAGGAGCGGCAAGCTCGGTGGAAGCGGCGCCGCCGGTCGCGTCGCGCGGTGCATGGACCGCGATTTCGGGCAGGGCGATGTGAGGCGACTGCGCCGAAGCCTGCCCGACGCCTGCGAGCAGCGCCAGCCCTGCCGCCAGGCCGGCGCGCGCCGCTTTTTCGATCTTCTCTGCCAAGGCCTGCTCCCGCCATGTCCGCCGTAGCCATTGCAGCAGAAATCGTGCCAGCGCGTAGGCGAAATGACCGGGTTGTTCACACGGTGCTTTGGGCAGGACCTGCCTAAAATTGAGGCGAAACGCCTCGGTTCTGGGCGCCTGACCGTCGGTCTCTCGACCGTCGCATGAGCGCCTTGCGGCGGCCCTTGCGTTGGCCGTTGATCTCGATGAGCGCCTGTCATTTCAGCCGCGAAGCACGCTGCAAGGCGAGGCGGCCCTCGGTCTGTCGCGCTTTGGCCATGGCCTTCGAAAGCCGATGGCGGTGGTTCGTCTTGGATGGGCCTGGTCAGAATCGGACAGTGAGGCTTGCCTTGAAGCCGTGCTGCTGCGCGGTGCCGGCGATCTGTCCGGAATAGGAAAGGCCGAGCGTCGCGGCGCGCGAGACGGCCATGTCGAGGCCGGCTTCGACGACAGCCGCGTCCCGTGCGATCGGCACGCCCGCGACCGAGAAGGCTTCGCCCGTCGAGAAGGCATGGGCCGAGAGCGGGACGGTGGTTCCGAGCGCGTGGCGCCAGCCGAGGGTGCCGCGTACCGTCGCGGGCATGCCGGCAAGGCTGAAGCTGCCGGAGGCCCGCAGGCCCAGCGTCGCGAGGATGGTATCGGTCGCCCGGCCGGCGCCATGGAGGGCGCCCGGGGCGCCCCACTCGCCGAAGCCGTCGGTGCCGAGCCGGACATAGGCGAGGTTGGCGAAGGGCTCGAAGGCCGCAGGGCCAGCCTCGATGCGATAGCCGAGATCGCCAAAGGCCTGGAAGGTCGTGGCGCTGTAGCGTGCCCTGGGCCGGTCGGCCATGCCGGGGAGGACGACCATGCGGCTGGTCTCGATGGCGTGCCAGGTCTGGGCGAGGCCGGCGCGCAGGCCAAGGCTGCCGCCGGCGACGGCGAGGCGCGTGCCGCCATAGAGGCCGAGATGATAATTGTCGCTCGCGCCTGACGAAGCCCGGTCGCGGATATTGAAGCTGGTGCGGCTGTAGCCGGCCATGAGGCCGAGCCGCCAGCTGTCGAACACTGCCCCGTCGGCGCCGATCAGGAAGCCGCCGGTCGAGCGGGAGAGCCGTGCGGCATTGCCGTCGCTTCGGGTCGAGCCCCAGGCGCCGAAGCCCTGCGACCAGAGGGCGAAGCGGCCGGTCGTTGCCGGCGCCGGCGCGATGCCGCCCGGCTCATAGGCCATGACCTCGGCGGTGGAGGCGCCGGCGTCGCCGAAGGCCGCGCGCAGCCGCTCGCTCGCCGCATCGCGCACGAAGCGGCCGTCCTCGATCAGCACCGTCCTGGCCGTGGCATGGACCTCGCCGGTCATGGCGGTGAGCCCGGCGCGGGCCATGGGCGTGGATGATCTTTGCAGGGCGGCGGCGGCCTGCAGCATGCCGCCGTCGAAACGGTCGAGGCCACGCTCCAGCGCGGCGCCGACCGCGCGCTGGTTGTCCGTATTGGCGACGCGACGGTCGTCGAAGGGGAGGCGCCGGACGATCAGGTCGACGGCGTCGCCGCGATAGCTGAGCTCGGGTTTCAGGAAGGCGGCCTCCGGCCCGCCGACGCCGTCGAACCGGCCGATCACGGCACGCGCCGTCAGCACCGTGCCCGTCACGTCGTGACGGTAGAGGCCGGGCAGAAAGTCCGCGGTCACCGTGCCTCCTTCGAGCGTTGCGGTGCCGGTCACGGCGAGGCTGTTGCGCTGGCCGATGGGATCGATGCTCGCCACAAGCGTCGCGCCCGGACGCTGGCGATAGGGTCCGTCGAGGGTCAAGACGCCCTGCCGGCTGGCGATACCGGGAATGATCGCGCCGGCATTGTCGACCTCGCCGTGGACGATGCCCGTGCCGGCGACCGTGCCGCCGGGGTCGATGCGCAGGGGCGAGGCGATGCTGCCCTGGATCGCCAATATGCCGCCGTCGACGCGGGTCGCGCCGCGATAGGTGCTGTCGCCATAGAGGACGAGCGTGCCTGCGCCGGATTTGATCAGGCCGCCCGCGCCGACGATGTCGTTGAGCCAGTTGCTCGTGCCGCCGGGCTGGACGACGTGGAAATCGCCCCAGTCGAACCGGCCCGGGCCTCGCACCGCCCGGCCGGCGCTCAACAGGCCGTAGCCGTAAATGTCGTCCACGCCTGGAGGGCCGATATCGGTGGCGGTGCCGAGCAGGACCTGCCGCACCTGGTCCGTCGTCATATAGGGGAACATCTGCCAGACCAGCGCCGCGGTGCCGGCGACATGCGGGGCGGCAAACGACGTGCCGACCGCCAAGGCATAGCCGCCGTCCGGTTGCGCGACCTCGAGGCCGTAAACGTCTCCGCCGGGGGCGGCGAGGCACCAGGTCTTCGCAACGCCGCAGGCATTGGCATAGCTGGCCAGCGAACCATCGAGATCGACGGCGGTGACCGCCAGCCAGCCGCGCTCCAGTTCCGGAAACAGCCGGGGCAGGCCGGCTTCGACGCTGGGCTGGTTCAGCCCCGCATTGTGGGTGATGAAGATCACCAGCGCGCCACGTCCGACCGCCTGGCGGGCGGCGGCCAGGAGGTTCGGCATGTCGGCCTTGACGCGATCGGCCGAGAAAAGGGTGATGGCGCCGTCCGGCTCGTAGCTGCCCCAGCTGTTGTTGAGAATGCGCACGCCGCGATCCGTGAGACCGGACCAGGCCCTGCCGATGATTGGGCTATCGAGATCGAGGTAGCCCTCATCGTCGGCAATGCGTGCGCTGACGATGCTCGCACCCGGCGCCACGCCGTGAATGCCGATGCCGTCGCGCCGCCCGGCAATGATCGAGGCGACGCCGGTGCCATGGCCATTGGGATCGGTCAGGTCGGGCGATCCGGTGACATAGTCGTATCCGCCGGCGACTTGCCCGCGCAATTCGCGGATGTCCGGCGCGATGCCGCCATCCACCATGCCGACCCGCACGCCGCTGCCGTCGACCCCCAGCACATAGGCATATTGGGCGTCGATCAGGCGCAGGCCCCAGGATCGTCTGAATTCGGCCGTTTCGTAGTCCTGAGGCCGGCTCTGCGCGGATGCCGGCCGGATGAACGCGGCAGCGAGAAACAGCAGGGCGAAAAGCCCGCGGCCTATCCATGCGAGATTCATGACATGCAGTCCGGGTGAAATGAATGAGCCGCCAAGGTCATGACGACGCATGGGAGCCGCTCTCCGTGTCGAGCCCGATCCTGAGGCCGACCGATGCGGGCCGGCCGGCGGCCTCGGCCCCGGACGGCGCGTCATGGGCGGCGGCGAGCGCGATGCCGAGGCCGATCAGGATCGCGCCGCAGACATTCGGGACGATCCGCAGGGCCGGCCCGGCCTGGAGGCGGTCGCGGATCAGCGCGGCGCAGCCGACGGCGACGAGGTCCATCGCGGAAAAGGCGATATTGACGACGAGGCCGAGGATCAGGAACTGGACCCAGACCGGCATGGCCGCGCCGGCCTCGACGAATTGCGGCAGAAAGGTCAGAAAGAACAGCGCCGTCTTGGGATTGAGTACTTCCACGGCAATGCTGTCGCGCAACGTGGTCGCCTGCGGCGCGGCGCGCCCGATGTCGGGCCGGCATTGGCCGAGCACCATCATGACGCCGAGCCAGATCAGATAGGCGGCGCCGGCGAAGCGGATGGCGGCATAGACCTGCGGCGCATTGGCGATCAGCGAAGCGAGCCCGATCGAGGCCGCGATGATATGCGCATAGCAGCCGATATGGACGCCGAGCGCCGACAGGAGGCCGGCCCGGCGGCCGTGCGCCAGGGTCTGCGCGGTCATGTACAGGATCGCCGGCCCGGGCATGCAGGCGAACGTGACTGTCGCCACAATGAAGACGATCCATGGCTCCGGCGACGCCATGGCGGCCTCCCTGGCTTGGCGATTGCGTCGCGTGACGGTCGTCAGCGCCGCGGCCGGAACCATAGGCAGCGGCCAGCGATGAGGCTGTACGGCAACTGTCGTATTTCGACGGGGTTCCGCGGTGGGATGCGGGCCGGGGTTAACGGCCTGTCGTGGCGAAGCGCCCCGCCGCGACGGAGATCGCGATGCGCAGCCGCATAACGGCAATTCGCCCCGCCGGCCGGCCCGGGGGTTCGGCAATATGCATCATCAGGACGGGCGGATATTGCCGGGCGTTGTGCCGTATGTGCTGCCGAAGACCCGGTAGAAGGTGGCGAGGCTGTCGAAGCCGCAGGCGAAGGCGATCTGGGTAACCGACAGCGAGGGCATGTCGACGAGCAGCTTGTGGGCCATCTCGATCCTGAGCGCCGCCAGGGTCCTGGTGAAGGAACGGTCGGGGCGCTCGAACAGGATGTGGAGCTGCCGCAGCGAGATCCCGAGTTCGCCGGCCACCGCGGCGGGGGCGAGATCCGGCTGGAGCTTGTCGCGCGCCATGATCGCGAGCGCACGGTAATAGAGGCCCGCCCTGAAGGCCGCGCGCACTTCCGGCTGGTTCAGCCGGAGCCGGCCGCGCGCGGCGAGCGCCAGCCTTGCGGCATGGGTGACGTCCTCGGCGGGATCCACGAGCGGGATGTCGGGCGCGAGGAGGGCATCGAACAGCGCGCGGAACGGCCGCATGAACCGTGTGCTTTCCATCGGTTTGGCGGCGAACAGGTCGTCGGCCCGGCGGCCGAGGGTGATCTCGTCGGTCAGCGGGATCTTCAGCATCAGGAAGTGGAAATCGCTGTCGCTGGCCGGGCCTCCCGCATAGGGCAGATCCGAATGGCAGATCGCCATGTCGCCGGGGCGAACGGTGTCGATGCCGCCGCGGCCGGTATCGAGCCAGCCGCCCCCTTTCACCTGCAGCGACAGGCACAGGCTGTCGCCGGCGACGCGCGCGATGTCGTGCCCCGTCCGGCTGACCCGATAGGCCGACGCCTTCATCTCGGAGGCCACCGCGCCGCCCACCATATGGGCCCGGAAGGCCCCGTGGAACAGCAGCCGGCGCTCGAACGGGATGTCGATCGTCACCCCGAACAGGCTCTTGCCGCGCACTTCGCGCCATTGCTCGAAGCGGTGCTCGGGAGCGATATCGTCGGTCGAGAAACTGAGCATCGGGCCGTCCCGGCACGCCGGAGACACGGCGAGCCATTCCGGCAAATTATCTGCATTTTTGCAGACATTGGCCAGCGGCAGAATGCAGCATCGATCCGTGGACGCGGACGGGTTGGATCAGGGCCGGCCGGCGGCGCGGCTATGGGCCAGCACGAAATTCTCCACCGCGGCCTGCTCGGCCGGCAGATGCGTCATCTGCTCCGGCCGCTCCATCAGATTGCCGAGCCAGGCCGGCAGGGCCGGGCGCTGGCCGGCCGCGGCCTCCACCGCATCGGGGAACTTGGCGGGATGAGCGGTCGACAGCACCACCGTCGGCACGGCCGGATCGTGCGCGGTCTTGCGCGCCGCCGCCACGGCCACCGCCGTATGCGGATCGATGAGATAGCCGCTCGTCGCGAGCACATGGCGAATGGTTCCGGCCACCTCGGCCTCGTCCGCGCGCGCGGCGGAGAATTCCGACCGGATCGCCGCGATCGCCTCGGCGCCGATCTCGAAGCTGCGCGACTGCGCAAGGCCGGCCATGAGCCGGCGCACCGCCGCGGCGTCCCGGCCATGGGCGTCGAACAGCAGGCGCTCGAAATTGGAGGATACCTGGATGTCCATCGAGGGCGAGGAGGTGGCGACGACGCCGGTCACCTCGTAGCGGCCGGTGCGGATGGTGCGCTCCAGGATGTCGTTGACATTGGTCGCGACGACGAACTCGCTGACCGGCAGGCCGAGGCGCTTGGCGACATAGCCGGCGAAGACGTCGCCGAAATTGCCCGTCGGCACGACATAGCGGGCGGCGCGGTGCGGCGCGCCGAGCGCGGTGCCGGCGGCGAAATAATAGACGACCTGGGCGACGATGCGGGCCCAGTTGATCGAATTGACGCCCGACAGCTTCACCGCGTCGCGGAAGCGGTGGTTGTTGAACATGCCCTTCACGATCGCCTGGCAGTCGTCGAACGTGCCCTCGATCGCCACCGCATGGACATTCGGGGCGTCGACCGTCGTCATCATCCGCCGCTGCACGTCGGAGACGCGCCCGTCGGGGAACAGGATGACGATGTCGACCTGGTCGAGGCCCTTGAAGGCTTCGATCGCGGCCCCGCCGGTGTCGCCCGACGTCGCGCCGACGATGGTCGCGCGTTCGCCGCGCGCCTTCAGCACATGGTCCATCAGCCGGCCGAGGAGCTGCATGGCGCAGTCCTTGAAGGCGAGGGTCGGGCCGTGGAACAGCTCCAGCACCCATTCGGACGGACCGGTCTGGACGAGCGGCGTCACCGCCGGATGGCGGAAGGTCGCATAGGCCTCGTCGATCATGCGGGCGAGCGCGTCCGGGCTGATCGCCGCGTCGACGAAGGGCGTCAGGACGGCCTGCGCGATCGCCTGATAGGACTGTCCCGACAGCGCCGCGATCGCCTCCGGCGTGAAGGCCGGCCAGGTCTCGGGCAGGTAGAGGCCGCCATCGCGCGCAAGGCCCGCGAGCAGGGCGTCCGAGAAGGTCAGGATCGGGGCTTCGCCCCGGGTCGAGATGTAGCGCATGGCCTCAAGGCTCCGTCGGTGACCGGCGGGTTAAACCCGCAAGCCGGCCCTGGCAAGTGCGGAGCTGTGCGGCATGGCTGCCGATGGTCCGCTTCCGGCCCGTGCCGGCCCCCGATGCCAGGCGCAGGCGCCAGTGCCGGCGGTGGACCATCGGTCGTAGTTTGCAATCCTGTGGAGCTTTGAATTGGACGTGCCCCCGCGCCTGGAGCCGTCCGGCATGGGACTGTCGAATTTGCTCCCACTGGACCGTATGTCTTAGGTCTGTCACAGGGGTCGAATAGGGGCTGCGATCCCCGACGCATCCGATCGCATTGCGAGACCGCCGATGACCCTGCGCGCCATTCTGTTCGACAAGGACGGCACCTTCGTCGATTTCGACAAGACGTGGGGCCCGGCGGCTTTTCGCGTCATGCAGCGCATGGCTGGCGGCGACCGGACCAAGGTCGAGCGGCTGATGGCGGTGAGCCTCTACGACGAGGCGGCGCAGCGCTTCCTGCCGACCTCGCCGCTGGTCGCCGGTTCCTCCGCCGATTACGGCCCGCTCTGGGCCGAGGCGATCGGCGTGCCCTATTCGGTCGCGGTGACCGACGAGATGGACCGGCTGTTCGGCGAGGAGGGCATCGCCGCGCTCGTGCCGATCGGCGACCCGGCCGGCGTCATGGCCGCGCTCAAGGCGCAGGGCTACAGGCTCGGCGTCGTCACCAACGATTCGGAGAACGGCGCGCGGCGGCAGACCCGGGCGCTGAACATCGACCACCATTTCGACTATGTGGTCGGCTGGGATTCCGGCCATGGCCGCAAGCCGGCGCCGGGCCAGATCACCGCTTTCCTCGAGGCCTTCGACATGCGGCCCGAGGAGGTCGCCCTCGTCGGCGACAGCCTGCACGACATGCATGCGGCGCGGGCGGCCGGCATCGTCGCGGTCGGCGTCACCTCGGGTCCGCTCGTCCCCGACGGTTTTGCCGAAGAGGCCGACATCGTGCTCGGTTCGATCATGGACCTCGAGGCCTGGCTCGGCCGCCGTGCGGCGGCCTGATCAGGCGAGCGCTGCGGCGAAGGCCTCGCCGTCGCGGAGGCCGAGCTCGTAGGCCGCCCGGATGGCCGCGGCATCGGTGACCGCGAAGCGGCTGGTGACGATCGGCACGCTCGGTCGCACGACGGTGCGGCCCGGGGCGCCGGGCAGCGGCTTGCCGGCCCGCGTGGTCAGCACCAGCGTCTGCCCGCCCGCCGCCTCGACCGCGGCGATCTTTTCCACAGGCGGATTGTCGACGAGGCCGCCGTCGAGCGCCGGCCGGCCGCCGACCCGCCCGATCGGCATGAAGGGCGGCACGGAGGCGGTGCCCATCAGTGCAGCGACCAGCTCTTCCGGCGTCTCGACCAGATGTGTCGACACCCAGGCCGGTTTCAGGCCGACATGGCGGCCGGCCTTCGAATAGGCCGCGCCGTTCAGCGCCTTTTCCACCTGATAGGCGCCGATGGCGGCATAAGCCGCGATGATCGGCGGCATGAAGCGGGGCGGGTGGGTGACCTGGATGAGGATTTCCGGCGCGGCCCTCAGCGCTGCAAGTTCCAGCGTGCCGAAAATCTCGTCGAGCAGGTCGCGATAGAGCCCGCCGACGATGAAGGGCGAGCGGCCACGCGCGAGCTCGCCCCATTGCAGCTCCTTCTCGATGGCCGCGCAGGCCTCGATGACGATGCCGCGCACCCTGGCGCCCTGGCCGATCAGCGAGAAACAGGCCTGGAATGCGCCGGCCGAGACCCCCACCACCAGGGCGGGGCTCTGCGGATGGACGGCCGAAAAGGCTTCCCAGAAGCCGCCCTGCCAGTAGCAGCGGTTGCCGCCGCCGGCGAAGGCGATCGCGTCGAAACGGGTGGCGCTCATGGCCGAGATTTAGCGGAGCGACCGGCCATGCGTCGAGAGTTGAGGGAAGCGCACAAGATGGGGTTGCGTCCCTCATCGGGCATCGCTATACACGCGGCCTGTTCGCGAGGCGGAGTGTAGCGCAGTCTGGTAGCGCACCACGTTCGGGACGTGGGGGTCGCAGGTTCAAATCCTGCCACTCCGACCAGCGAAAGCCGCAAGGATTTCAGCTGGCGCGAACGAAACGGGCGGCCCTCGGGCCGCCCTTTTTCGTTTTCGGGACAGATATCGCTCCGGAACCGGTTCTCGAGGCAATGCAGGAGCGCGCGCTGACCAGAGGCCTTTCGGTGGAGGAGCTCATGACCGTGCACGCCGCGACTCTGTTCGTGCGCGATGATCGCGGCCGCATCGTCCGGGAGAATGATCCGGACGAATCGGCCGGTCCGCTCGCCTTCCTCGCCGCGACGCCGGACAGACAAAGCCTGCACCTGCATCAGATGTTGCCCGATGATCTCGCCCGGCGCCTGGCCGAACAGCTCGATCGGGCGCCGCCCTGGCGCGATCCCGAAGCCGAGCCGGCCATGCTGTCGGTCCTGAGCGCGCTGCTGGCTGGTCTGCGCAGCCCGCTCGCCATCGAGCGCGTCCTGATCCACCGGCTGCCGCATCGGCCGGCTTCATCGGACGGCTCCGATGTGGTCGCAAGCGGCACGGCAGCGGGGAAAGCGCTCATCGACGGGCTGCGGCGGGACGGCATGCCAGCCCACCTCGTCGCGGCCGGTTTCGTTGGCCTGACCGATTTCTGGGCGCCCTGGTGCGCGGTTCTGGACGAGGGCGCGATCGCATCGCTCGCTTTCGCCGCGCGGCTCGGCCGAGACGGCGCCGAGATCGGCGTCAATACCTTTCCCGGCTGGCGCTCGCGCGGGCTTGCGGCGCTGGCGACCGCGCATTGGGCCGCGCATCCGGACCTCGCAGGCAAGGCGTTGTTCTACACGGCGGCGATCGGCAATCTGAGTTCGCGGCGCGTCGCCGAACGGCTGGGGCTCGACCGCTTCGGGTGGGGCCTGAGGCTTGCCTGACATGCGCGGGCCGGAAGGCCCGATCAGGGCGCGTCGCCGTCGACAAGCGCGCCGAGCGCCGTGACGATAGCGGTCAGGGCGTTTAGATAGGCTTGCCGTTCGCCAGGTGCGAGGCCCGCAAGGGCGGCCGCGTTCACCGCTTCGACCGCCGCGCGCACCTCGCTCATCTTCGCCATGCCGGCCGAGGTGAGGGAGACGAGCGTGCTGCGGCCGTCCTTCGAATCGGGGCGGCGTGCGACGAGGCCGTCGCGTTCCATGCGCGACAGAGTGGCGGCCATGGTCGGCTGTTCGATCGCTGCGGCCTCGGTGAGCGCCTTCTGCGACAGGGCGTGGCCCTCGGCGAGCGCGAAGAAGACCGGCAACTGTCCCGATGAAATGCCGGCCGCCTTCAGGCGGCGGTCGATGGCGCGGGCGAACAGGCGGGCAGCCCAGTTGGTCAGGTAGCCGGCGGAGCGGGTGCGGTCGAGGGTCATTTAAATAGCTTGCTATATAATTAGATCGCATGCTATGTATCTTGTGTTCCGGCACCGACTGCAAGAGAGACGTTCATGGGCGTGAGGCCATTGCTGCGCATTGTCCACATCATCGCGGGGCTCGCGGCCTTCCTGCTGGTCGCCCGCTTCCTCGGCGGCACAATCCGTGCCGAACTGTTCGGCACGGAAACGGAGATCGTCAGCGCCAAGCTCTGGATCGCCTGGCAGTTGCCGCTGCTCATTGTTGCCATGGCGCTGGCCGGCGCCAGCGGTGTCGTACTGGCTGGCCGCCGGCCGAAAGGGTTCGCCGCGGTGAAGCTCGGGCGCATGCGGATCATTGGCGCCAATGGCCTTCTCGTCCTGGTGCCCTCGGCCTTGTTCCTGGCCTGGCAGGCTGCGGCGCTGAGGCTCGATGCGCTCTTTTATGCCGTGCAGATCGTCGAGATTATTGCGGGCGGCGCCAATCTCGCGCTGCTTGGCCTCAATATCCGCGATGGGCTGCGCATGAAGCGCCGTTTCGGCCTCGCCGCAGGCTAGCCGCCAGCGCGCCGTCGGGCTGTCGCAAGGCGCATTGGCGAGGCGGGTTGCGATGGCAAGGAAGGTCGGCACCCGCACATGCCGCGGCGCGTGGCCCTCGGCTGGCCGGATGTCGTTTTTGTGGACGATCACCAGGCCGTGTCGCGGCATGACGAGAATGAACTGCCGACAATAGCCCCAGGCGAAATAGGAGCCGGCGAGCGGCGACCCGTCAGCCACCAGAGGGATGCGCCGCCGGCCGGCGCGACGTGACGGTCGCGCCAGGTGCAGGGTTGTGGTGCTGTATCAGGTCGACAGGCTAATCGGGCCATCTTTCCCACGGCAAGAGGCGGGCTGTGGAGTTCAGCATGTATAGTACCCCCGTTCGGCGGGGCGGCTGCGTCCGGCGGGCGATCGGTCCCGATGGGCGAAGCCCGGTGAGGCACGGAAGTTCCGATGGAACGGAGAGAGACGCGGCATGAGCGAGACAGGACCGCTGTTCGCGACCGAAACCGTCGTGCGGACGGCAACGGAGGCCGAACTCGATGCTGCGGAAGCGGCGCTCGGGTCCCCGTTGCCGGTATCCTACCGCGCCTTTGCGACACGCTACGGCCAAGGGCTGGCGAACGGCCTCTTTGCCGTCAGGATGCCCTTCGCTGATCATGGCGATCAGGCGCTGGTGCCGCGCAGCCGGATCATGGCGTCGACGGTGCTGAAGATCCTCGTCGGTCAATGGCGGCTCGGCCTCGGGCCCGGAACCGAGGACTGCCTCGAACCGCGCGATGCCGAAAGCCGGCTCGTCGCGGACTTCCTGCCCGACCTCGTCTTCTTCGCGAACAGCATTGACGGTCATTGGCTCGCCTGGCTGGGCGCAATGGAACGATCATGGCTGCTCGACGATCTCGGGGCGTCCTGCGGCGAGGACGGCGCACCGCGCCTCGGCGCCGAAGATCGCGCGCTGCTCGAAGAGCCGGGGCCACGCTTCTACGTGATCGACCGGGGCTGTCGGACGATCCATTCGGCGGGCGATGATCTCCTGGCCTTTCTGCGTGCCACGACGACCGAGGCGGTCAAGCCTCTGCTCGGGCCGGGATACGACCCGCTGCCGTCGCGCTTCGGCCCCGGCTGAGATCGTCTCAACCTTCCGCGAGCGCTTGGCGGCGGCCGCGCGTCATCGGCCCGATCACGTCCTCCTTCCAGGCGAAGCGGTGGACGAAGGACATGGCGACATGGCCGAGGATGAGTGCGAACAGGGTCCAGCCGAGCGGCCCGTGCAGGGCATTGCCCGGCGCCATCAGTTCGGGCACGCGGTTGCCGGTGGCGCTGAAGATGGTCAGGCCGAAATAGCTGAAGGCGCGGCCGCCGCCATAGGTCCTGACGAGAGCCAGCACCGGCACGGCGACCATCAGCGCATAGATGGCGAGGTGGCCGATCGCGGCGGCGCGGCCGAGGCGGCGCGAGGCCTGCTGCGGCCGGCGGCGCGCATTGGCAAGGCCCCAGGCGCCGCGCAGCAGCACCAGCAGCAGCAGGCTGAAGCCGACGGTCGTATGGGTCGGCCAGAACAGCTGGCGGGCGCCGCTCTGCGGCGCCAGCAGATGGACGAGCGCGCCGGCGAACTGCCAGGCGAACAGGGCCGCCATCAGCCAGTGCAGGGTGCGGCTGACGATGCCGTAGCCCTGCCTGTCGTCGAAGATGTTCCGGCGATAATGCGGGTGCAAGCGCGCGTCCTCCCGGTCCGTGGCGGTCGCGGCGTCTTAGCCGGAGCGGGCGATCAACCGGGAGTCAACAGACCGTGAGGGCTCCCCGCCTCAGCGCAGCGTCTCCATCAGGCCGGCCAGCAGCCGGGCGCGCGGCACGATCGAGGAGACGAGGCCGTGCTCGTGCAGCGTATGGGCGCCGGCGCCGTCGATGCCGAGGCCGTCAAGGGTCGGCACGCCGAGCGCCGCGGTGAAATTGCCGTCCGAGCCGCCGCCGGTCATCGGGCAGTCCTGCAGGTCGAAGCCGATGGCGCGGGCAACGCCCTGCGCGCGCGCCAGCATGCTCTCGATCGGCGCGGTTTTCGGATAGGGCGGCCGGTTGATGCCGCCCTCGACATGCACGGTCACGTCCGGCGTCACCGGCTGGAGGCCGAGAATGCGGGCGACCATTTCAGCGCCGGTCTCGGGATCGGGCACGCGCAGGTCGATCTCCGCCGTGCAGTTTTCCGGCGTGACATTGGCCGCGGTGCCGCCCTTGACCAGGCCGACCGTGGTGGTGATGGCGCGGGCATAGTCCGTCATGCCCTCCACGGCGAGGATCTGGTGGGCCATTTCGCGGATGGCGCTGCGGCCGTCCTCGTGGCGGGCGCCGGCATGGGCGGGGCGGCCATGGGTGGCCAGCGTGAAGCGCGCCACGCCCTTGCGCGCGGTGACGATGCGGCCGCCGTCGCGCGCCGGTTCGGTCACCAGGACATAGGCGGCCTTGCGCGCCTCCTCCTCGATCGCCGCGCGCGAGGTGGGGCTGCCGACCTCTTCGTCGGGCGTGAACAGGAAGGTGACCGGCCGGGCCGGCGCGACGCCGGCGCGCACCAGCGCCCGATAGCCGGCGACCGCCAGATAGGCACCGCCCTTCATGTCGTAGAGACCGGGTCCGTAGAGCTTGTCGCCGTCGCGGTGGAACGGCAGGCGGCCGGTCAGCGTGCCCTTGGGGTGGACCGTGTCGACATGGCTGAGCACCAGGATCGACGGCTCGTTCGACGGCTCCGCCGTCGCGACCTTCAGGATGCCGCCATAGCCGCCGGTGCCCGGGCGCCGGTCGATGGTGACGGGCAGGCCTTCGAAATCCTTCTCCACCTCGTCGAGCACGGCCTCGACGCCGCCGGCGTCGTGGCTCGGGCTTTCGGCGACCACCCAGCGCCTGATCCCCTCGATGATCTCGTCCTCGTTGAGGGGCATGGATGCGGCCTTGAGCGTCATGGGAAGTCCCAGCCTTTCATCGTCTCTAGCGTTGGGCCCGCCGGGCGGCGAGGCGCAGGTCGTCGAGCGCCGCGATGACGCGGCGCGCATTGGCGCCAAAGTCCTGGCTGCCGTAGCGGGCGGCCGAGCGCATGTCGATGCGGGCGCGGCCGTTGACCGTGCGCACGCGGATGACGATGTCGTCGCGCAGGCCGAGGATCAGCGAGCGCGTGACCATTTCGATGCGGCCGTCGCGCGCCGCGCCGCGATAGTCCACCTGATCGAGGACACGCCACTTGTGCGTGTCGATCAGGTCGCTCAGCAGCTCGTTCACGTCGTCGGGCGCGAGATCGACGTCCAGCGAGCGGATTTCCGGATAGAGCTGACGCTGCAGCGGCGCGTGGGCGCGGTCATAGGCGGCAGGGTTGGCGCCTGGCGGTCGCGCGGCCGCGACGATGTCGAAGGCCGGCGGGTCGCTCGTGTCGGTGGTCACGTCGTTGATCGACTGCTGGCGCAGGCCCATGACCCCGAGCGCTGCCGGATAGGCCAGCATGGCGCAGCCGATCAGGCCGGCGAGCACGGCATAGCGGGCGCCGCGATAGCCGGAGACCCAGATCGTCGCACCGGCGGCGAGGGCCGCGGCGACGCCGATGGCGGCAATGGCCAGGCCGGCGCTGATCGCCACCACGGCCTGGCCGCCGTCGAGCCAGTCGGAGCGGGCGGCCGCGACCGCGACCGCCGAGACGGCAAGCCCGACCAGGGCGAAGCGCAGGCTCCAGACGGCAAGGCGCGAGGTGGGTTCGACAAAGGCACGGCGGCGCATGCTGATCGGTCCGTGACCCGCAGGGTTCGATCCGCGTGAGGGCAGACTGCTCACTCAGTCTTCTGGCAGATCGCGCGCAGGGCTGTCCATTGTTCCGGCGTCAGGGCCGGCCTGCGGGCGGCGGCGTCCTTCAGCGCGTTGCGGATCGCCTGCTCGCGTTCGGCATTGGCCGGGTGGCTGGAGATCCAGGCAAAGCCGCCGGGGTCGGCGACCGCGGCATCGGTGAAGAAGCGGGCAAGGCCCATCGGGTCGCCGCCGGCCTTCAGCATCAGGTCGATGGCGAAGGCGTCGGCCTGGCGCTCGGAATCGCGCGAGAAGGCGCTCTGGATCAGCGAGCGCGACGCCAGGATGATGGCGGTGCCGCCGGCGAAGTCGCCGAATACCGTGCCGAGCAGGAAGCCGAGCCCGCCGGCCTGGATCACCGAGCGCAGCCCGTGGCGCAGCTTCACATGGCCGATCTCGTGGGCCAGGACGCCGGCGGCCTCGTCCGGGCCGCGTGCCTTCTGCAGCAGGCCGTTGAACAGGTAGACATAGCCGCCGGGCAGCGCGAAGGCATTGACCAGCGGGCCGTCGACCACCACCACCTTCAACGGCACATGCAGGCCGGCGGCCTGTTCGAAGCGGCCGACGAGCTCGTTCAGCACCCGCTGGCCCTCGGGCGCGACGCAGGTGCGCAGGGGGCTCGACCGGCCGAAGGTCCTGCGGATCTCCGGATCCATGGCGGCGCCGAGCCGGATCTCGGCGGCGGCCGGCACCAGCGGCGCGAGCCGGCCCGCGATCGCCGGCAGGCCGTAGAAGGCGAGGCCGATGAGGGAGACGATGGCCGCGAGCGCCCAGAACACGACGGCGCGCCGCTCGCGCCGTGCGCTGGCGCCCTTGGTGAGCGTCAGCGGCGCGCGGGCCGCAAGATCGGAAGCGAAGACCGGATCGGGGATTTCGAGCTGCGGTTCGGCCGAGGAGCCGGGCACCTTCAGCAGCGTCACGGCGAGGCCGGCGCCGGCGAAGCCCTCGATCCGCCGGATCTCCTGATAGGGCCAGATGGCGATCGGCTGGCCGCTCGCGGCGAAGATCGCGAGGCCTTCGGGATGCAGCGAGACCTGGACGGCGTTCCGCTTCGCCGTCACCCCGTCATAATAGGTCGCGGCGACGCTGGGCATGGCTCACGGTTCCCTGTGGATCGCGTGGGCGGCGGACACGGCCCTACAGCCCGATGCCGAAGTCGACGGCACTGCCGAGACCTTCGCCGAGCGCCGAGGCATCGACGTTGCGGGCGTGCACCTCGTCGAGAGAGGCAAGATTGCTCACCGCTACCGAATTCATCTTGGCGCGGAACATCGGCAGGTCCAGAAAGATCTGCTTGATCATCCAGAAGCCGCCGATGAGCGCGAGATAGCCGATCACGACGAAAATGATCAGCATGACGCCGAGGCCGGTCGTCGAACTGCCGAAGGCGAGGTAGGCGCCGCCCGCCGCAAGGGTTGCGGCGATGCCGGCGGCCGTGCCGAGCACGCTGAAGATCAGCATGGCGACGAGATAGACCCGGTAGGCCGTGCCGATCCGGAAATCGGAGCTGAGCGCAGCGCCGCCGAGGCGCATGCCGCCGGTGCGCCAGCGGAAGGTGATGGCCTGGAAGGCCGGCACGAGCAGCAGGATGATGAGCGCGCCGGCGCCGAGGACGCCCGGCACCGCGACGGTCAGGAAGGCGAGGTGCGGCGGCAGCGCCGGCGCCTCCGGCTCGATGCGGGACAGCATATAGGCCCACGCCTCGGGCGGGGCCGAGGCATAGACGGCGGCGGCAAGCCCGATCGGCACCGCGATGGCGATCAGCCACAACGGCCAGAGGCGGCGCATCAGCTCGCCGGGGCGGCCGACGAAATCGCCGGGCGCGTCGCCGTAGAAGGTCTCGCGCATCTTGATGCGCTCCACCACCGTCGTCGCGTAGGGATAGGCGATGCCGAGCGTGACGATGACGAGCAGCCAGAGGCCGAAGGCCTTGATCGCGTAGGTCCAGGCCGAGCCGGTCATGCGCAGGCGCAGGCCCCGCCAGGAGGTGCGGGCGAGCCGGTAGCGGCGGCTGGCATAGACGGCATACTGGCCGAGGAACAGGAGGATGAAGGTGACGGCGATGGTCACCACGCTTTCGGCTGACGGCAGGCCGAGGGCGAGGAAGAAGCCGAAGGCCTGCAGCGGCACCAGGATGGCGAGGGCGAACAGAAAGCCCTTCAGCAGTTCCATGCCGGTGCCGGTATAGGTGAAGGCCTCGCTGCCGACCGCCGTGTTCGACCAGTAGAACCGCCGCAGATCGGTCGTCAGCCAGAACCGGTAGATGCCGAGCGTGACGAGCTGCAGGAAGAAGCCCTTGAACAGGAGGCCGAAGAGCGGGCCGCCGCGGCCGGAGAAGCCGATTTGCACCGGGGCGCCGCCGGCCGGCGGCGGCGCGGCCGGCAGGTGGTTGCGCGCGGCCATCTCGGCCGCGGCGACGGCGCTCGCCGTCGAGCGCTGGCCCCAGGGACCCTGCACGGCTTCGGTCATCCGATCCTCCGGTGGCGCCCCCGAAGCTTCCCGTGGCGCCGTCTCATCCGGAATGCCGGCCCGATGCCCTCACGTCAAGTGGCAAGGCCTTGGTGCGGCTTGGCTTTCCTTGGCAGGGAAGGTTCAGGCCGTCGGCAGCTTGTAGTCCTTGAACTGCTCGCGCAGCGCCGTCTTCAGGATCTTGCCCGTGGCGGTGTGCGGGATCTCGTCGACCAGCACCACGTCGTCGGGCAGCCACCACTTGGCGATCTTGTCCTGCATGAAGGCCATCAGATCGTCGCGGCTCGGCGCGCGCCCCGCCTTCGGCACGACGATCAGGAGCGGCCGCTCGTCCCATTTGGGATGGGCGACACCGATCACCGCGGCCTCGGCGACGTCGGGATGGCCGACGGCGAGGTTCTCGACGTCGATCGAGGAGATCCATTCGCCCCCCGACTTGATCACGTCCTTCGAGCGGTCGACGATGCGCATATAGCCGTGCGGATCGATCGAGGAGACGTCGCCGGTGTCGAAGAAGCCGTTCGCGTCGAGGATCTGTCCGCCGTCGCCGCGGAAATAGGCGCCGGCGACGGCAGGTCCGCGCACCACGAGGCGGCCGAAGACGTGGCCGTCGCGGGCGAGTTCCTTGCCGTCGTCGTCGACGATCTTCATTTCGACGCCGAAGGGCGGATGGCCGGTCGTCTCCTTGACGTCGAGCCAGGCATCGCCCGTCAGCCCCTCATATTCGGGTTTCAGCGAGCAGACCGTGCCGAGCGGCGAGAGCTCGGTCATGCCCCAGGCATGCAGCACCTCGACGTCGTAGACGTCACGGAACTTCTCGGTGACGGCGCGCGGGCAGGCCGAGCCGCCGATCACCACCTTCTTCAGGTGCGGCAGCTTGAGGTTGTTGGCTTCGAGATGCTGCAGCAGCATCAGCCAGATGGTCGGCACGGCGGCGGAATGGCTGACCTTGTAGGTGTCGAGCAGCTCGAAGATGCTCGCCCCGTCCATCTTGGCGCCGGGCATGATCATCGACGTGCCGGACATCGGCGCGGTGAAGGCGAGCGACCAGCCGTTGGCGTGGAACATCGGCACGACCGGCAGGATCACGTCACGCGAGGCGAGCCCGAACATGTCGGCGTTGTTGACCACGAGCGAGTGCAGCACGTTCGAGCGGTGCGAATAGACGACGCCCTTCGGATTGCCCGTCGTGCCCGACGTGTAGCACATGCCGGCGGCGGTGTTCTCGTCGAACCGGGCCCAGGCGAAATCGGCATCGACCTCGGCGATCCAGCTCTCGTAGGGCACCGCGTTCTTCAAGGTCGTCTGCGGCATGTGCTCGGCATCGGTGAGCACGATGTATTTCTCGACCAGCGGCAGGTGCTCCTGCAGCTTTTCCAGGAGCGGCACGAAGGTGAGGTCGGTCATCATCATGCGGTCGCCGGCATGATTGGCGATCCAGGCGATCTGCTCCGGGAACAGCCGCGGATTGAGCGTGTGATAGACCGCGCCGATGCCGGTGATGCCGTACCAGGCTTCGAGGTGGCGCCAGGTGTTCCAGGCGAGCGTGCCGATCCGGTCGCCCGGCTTGATGCCGTCCCTGGTCAGGCGCTTGGCGACCCTGAGCGCATTCTCGCGGATCGCCGCGTAGTTGGTCTCGACGATCGGCCCCTCGATCGAGCGCGACACCACCTTGCGGCCGCCGTGATAGAGCCCCGCATGGTCGATCACCTTATGGATCAGAAGCGGCCAGTCCTGCATCAGACCCAGCATGAGCGTATCTCCACCTTCATGTTCGCGCGCGGCGACCTTTGCCGGCGCCTTGTCGTTCCGGAAAGCTAGAGCGCTATGGGAGCCTCGTCCACCCCTCCGAAGGGCCGCTCGGGAGTGTCGGAATCGCGACATTTCAAGG
This sequence comes from bacterium YEK0313, assembly GCA_000751295.2. NCBI lineage: Bacteria > bacterium YEK0313. The sequence goes on along the minus strand of CCMO02000001.1, from coordinate 631,691 downwards.
CTTTGCGGCACACATGCCGGCGCTGCGCGGCGTCCTGTCCGGCCGCACCGCCGCCGCTGCCCACAGGCGCGGCAAGGAGGCCGTTGAACGAAAGCTCACGCCTCGCTATGGTCCGCGCCGCGGAGCAGCGCTCCCGCCCTGATGGGTCGTCGTCTAATGGTAGGACTCGGGTTTTTGGTACCCGCTATCTAGGTTCGAATCCTAGCGACCCAGCCAGGACTCATCCTGGCCGTCACCCCGTGCTCTCTGTGCTGCCGACGGTTCGATGGGGGGCGTTGTGTCGTTGGCGGCCGACGCAACCATAAATCCCGGGTGGCAAGGCTGTTGCGGGCGCCTGCGCCATATCAGGCGAATTACGTTGGTCAAAACCCCCTGAAATGTGCTCAACTTGGGCTCGCGTCGTCGCAAGGGGCCGTCATGCAGGGGCCGTTGACGAAGAGAAGGGCCTGGAGCCGCACGATCGAGCCGGCGCCGGTTGGCATGGTTCGCGGCATGGCGCGCCGCGGCCGGCAAATCATCCGACAACAGACTGAAACAGGTCCTGTGCGCGGACGAGGTCCGATGGTGCCCGTGGCACTGTCAGCCGGCGCGTTAAGGGTCCCGCTTGTCCTGTTCTTAATGGTGAATATCAGTTTCGATACGGGGACTTGACAAAATTTCCAAGCACATGAAACATCGAAATGCGAAAAGATCTTTCCGATTGGTTTCTGTCTTCAGGAATCTTTTTCGGGATATTTTCGACAACGATTGAGGTAACGAATAGGAGGGTCAAATGGCTCGGTTCAACCTGGCATCTGTTCTGACTGTCTCGGCCGCATCTGTTGCAACCATGCTTTTTCTCGTCAGTACGGCTGACGCACAGTCGCGCTCGGCGCGGCAGCGGAACAATCCGCAGGTCATTTCCAAATGCATGCACGATGTCGTCGATGCCGTGCCCGGCGATCGCAACGATATCGGCATCTCGCGCACCCGCGCCGCGATGTACCAATCCTGCGTGCGCAATGGCGGCTCGATCCCGCGGGCTCGCCGCTGACGCCGCGCGTCCTGCCCGAAACGGCAGGTCACACGCCATCTGCCGAGAGAAGGCCGCCGCCAGGCGGCCTTCTTCATTTCAGGCAGGCCGCCGGCCGCCGCGGGCAGTTTCGCGAAGGCGCCCCATATCTGGTGGCATGATGTCCCGGCATGCCGCCGGGCCGCCCGTGCCACGCTGACTTGAAGACAGACGCATGACCCATGAGCCATCCGCCGCGCCGCCGGCCGGCGCAGCGCAGGAGCCGGCGGCGCCGGAGATGCGTGTCGCGCTGAAGGTCGGCATCGTGGTCATCGGCGCGGGGCAGGCCGGCCTGTCCTCGGCCTATCACCTGAGGCAGCTCGGCCTTGCGCCCGGCCGAGACTATCTGGTGCTGGACAAGGCGCCCGGGCCGGGCGGCGCCTGGCAGTTTCGCTGGCCGTCGCTGACGCTGAGCACGGTCAACCGCGTCCACGACCTGCCGGGCCTGTCGTTCGCCGAGGTCATCGACCCCGGCGCCACCGACGTGCAGGCCTCCGTCGCCGTGCCGCGCTACTTTGCGACTTATGAGAAACGGTTCGCGCTGCCGGTCTACCGTCCGGTCTCGGTCGCCGTCGTCTGCGACCGTGGCGACCGCCTGCGCATCGAGACCGACCGGGAAACCTTTTCGGCGCGCGGCATCATCAATGCGACGGGCACCTGGGAGACGCCGCTCATCCCGGACTATCCCGGCGCCGCGCTGTTCAGGGGGCGGCAATTGCACGCCCACGACTACAAGAGCGCCCAGGACTTCGCCGGCCGGCATGTCCTGGTGGTCGGCGGCGGCATTTCCGCGCTGCAATTGCTCGACGAGATCTCGCAGGTGACCTCGACCACCTGGGTCACCCGCCGGCCGCCGCACTTCCGCGACCGGCCGTTCACGCCGGAGGACGGGCGGGCCGCTGTGGCGCTGGTCGAGGAACGGGTCCGCCGCGGTCTGCCGCCGGGCTCCATCGTCTCGGCCACCGGCGTCTTCCTGACCCCGGCGCTCGCGGCCGCCCGTGCGCGCGGCGCGCTCGAGCGCCTGCCCATGTTCAGCGCGATCACCGAGGACGGCGTCGTCTGGGAGGACGGCCGCAGGCAGAAGGTCGATGTGATCCTCTGGTGCACCGGCTTCCGGTCCTCGCTCGATCATCTCGGTCCCCTGCAACTGCGCGAACCGGGCGGCGGCATCGTCATGACCGGTCGCCTCGCAACGGAAGTCGCCAAGGACCGGCGCATCCATCTCGTCGGCTACGGACCGTCCGCCTCCACCATCGGTGCGAACCGGGCGGGCGGCGCGGCGGCGCGCGAGCTCGCCGCCTTTCTCGGCATGGCCGGGGCAAGGCAGGGCTGATCGGCTCAGCGGGCCGGCGGCACGCCGCCATAGGTGGTCAGATGCGCACTGGCGAGCCAGCCGGCATCGACCGGCAGGTTGATGCCGGTGATCGCCGCCGCATCGTCCGAGAGCAGGAAGGCGACCGCGCGCCCGATTTCGACCGGCTCGACCATGCGGCCGAGCGCTGCGCCCTCGACGATGAGGCGGGGATCGCGCTTGCCGGCGGCAATGTTGGCAAGCACGGGCGGAGTGCCGACAAAGCCGGGCGAGATGGCGTTGACCCTGACGCCGGAGCGGCCCCAGTCCGCCGCGAGGCACGCGGCCATGTGCACGACGGCGGCCTTCGTTGGCGCATAGGCGTGCAGCGGTGCCGTGCGGGTGGCGGTCACCGAGCCGGTGATGACGATGCCGCCGCGGCCGCGGCCGGCCATCCGTCGGCCGGCGGTCAGGCACGAGACGTAGACGCCGCGCAGATTGGTGGCGATGACCCGGTCGAATTCCGCGAGCGGCAGGTTTTCCGGCCGCCCGCCGGACTGGATCACGCCGGCATTGGCGAACAGCGCCTCGATCGGACCGAGCCGCGCCTCGATGTCGGCGCAGGCTGCCTCGGTCGCGGCCTCGTCCGTGACATCGAGCGGGGCGGCTTCCGCGCCGATCCTGCTGGCGGCCTCCCGATTGGCCTCGGCATTGATGTCGGAGATGACGACGCGCCATCCGCGCTCGGCGAGCACCCCCGCCGTGGCGAAGCCGATCCCGCTGGCGCCTCCGGTCACCAGGGCGATGCGGTCCCGTCCATCGTTCCGTTCCATTGCAGCCTCCTGAGATGATGGTGCCTGTATTTGCGTGCGCTGCTGGCGCCGGTTCGTGGCATTGCGGCAACGGCCCGGGACGCTGACGCGCCGGGCCATTGCAGACCTCGTCGATTGCCTGAGCGCGGGCGGCAATCGACGAGGCGGAACCTTCGGGCATCCGTGATGCCCGTTGGTGTCAGACGGCCAGATAGCGTTGCTTGATGTCCTCGTTCCCGCGTAGCTCGTCGATCGTCGCCTGGTAGACGATCTGGCCCTTGTCGATGACCGTCGCATGGGTCGCGATGCCCAGGCAGAAATGCATGTTCTGCTCGGCCAGAAGGATGGTTACGCCCGTCGCGCGCAGCGTCCTGATCAAGTCGCCGATGGCCTGGACGATGATCGGGGCGAGGCCTTCGCTCGGCTCGTCCAGGAGCACGAGGTCGGGATTGCCGATCAAGGTGCGGGCGATCGTCAGCATCTGCTGCTCGCCGCCCGACAGCCGACCGGCCATCCGCGACCGCATGGCGGCGAGGAGGGGGAAGACCTCGTAGATGCGCTCCCGCGTCCAGGGGCTGTCGCCGCGCGCGCTCCTCTTGGCCCCGACGATCAGATTGTCGTCGACGGTGTGCTCCGGGAAGACCTGCCGGTCTTCCGGCACATAGCCGATGCCAGCCCGTGCGATACGGTAGGCGGGGTGGCCCGAGACGGTGGCGCCTGACAGCGTCACCTTGCCCCGGCGTGGCGGCGCGAGGCCGGCGATCATCTTGAAGGTCGTCGACTTGCCGGCGCCGTTGCGGCCGAGCAGCGCCATGGTCTGGCCCTTCTCGACCTTGAGATCGATGCCGAACAGGATCTGGCTCGCACCGTAATAGACGTCGGCGCCTTCGATCTGCAGGAGCGGCTCGGCCATCATGTCGCCCCCGCGGCATCGGCAAGGTGGTGGTCGGCGCCGAGATAGGCATCGATCACGTCCTGGTTGCGCCGGATCTCGTCGGCCGTGCCCTTGGCGAGAACGGCGCCATATTTCAGGACGTGGATCGTTTGCGCGATCTTGAAGACGATATCCATGTCGTGCTCGATGAAGAGAACGGTCATCTTCCGGGCCTGCCAGAGATGCTGGACCTTGGCGATCATGCGCCATCGCTCGTCCGGGCCCATGCCGGCGGTCGGCTCGTCGAGCAGCAGCACCTTCGGATCCATGGCGAGCGCAAGCCCGATATCGAGCAGCTTCTGGTCGCCATGGGACAGGTTGCGCGACGGGGTCGAGGCCTTGGCCTGCAGGCCGAGCAGCTCGATGATCTCGTCCGTGCGGGCCTTGGTCTCGGCCAGGGGAAAGCGCTGCAGCAGGGCCCAGGACCGGCGCAGATGCGATGTCACGGCTGCTGTCAGCGCTTCCCTGACCGTCAGGCTTGGGAACAGGGCTGCGACCTGAAAGGCGCGGGCCATGCCGAGCCGGACGACGTCGAGGCTCGACTTGCCGACGATATCCCGGCCGGCAAAGACGACCTTGCCGGAATCGGGCCGCAGGGCGCCCGAGATCAGGTTGAAGAAGGTGGTCTTGCCGGCGCCGTTCGGTCCGATGATCGCGGTGAGCGAGCCGCCGGGAAAGTCGATCGAGACGTCGCGTGTCGCGTGGACGCCGCCGAAACGTTTGTTGAGATGCTGGACGGAGAGCATCAGGCGGCCCTCTCTTTCGTGGCTTCGGCAGAGGTCGTGGTGGCGGCCGCCGCGGCCTCCCTGCGCCGGCCGAGCCAGGCAACCAAGTAGTCGGCGACGCCCTGGCGCAGGCCCAGCACGATGGCCAGGATGACCAGGCCGAGAACCAGGCCGTGGTGCTCGGTGTAGATGTTGACGAAATGCTCCAGCAGGCGCAGCAGCACCGCGCCGATGATCGGCCCGATGAACAATTGCGTGCCGCCGAGCATGATCATGAAGATCGCTTCGCCCGAGGTGGTCCAGAAGCCGAATTCCGGATAGGCTCCCGAGACGAACAGCGACAGCAGAATGCCGGCGATGCCGGCCATTGCGCCCGCCAGCACGAAGATGCCGAGCTTCACGCGCACGATGTCGACGCCGAGAAAGTCGGCCCGGCCCGGATTGTCGCGGATCAGCCGCAGCGTATAGCCGAAGGGCGACTGCCAGACTTGGCGCATCACCAGGAGGCAGGCGATGAAGACGACGGCGCAGAACATGTAGAGCGCCATGCCGTTGCCGAGATCGATGCCGAGGAATGGCGGGCGCGGAATGCCGCCGCGCAGGCCCTGGTCGCCGCCCGTCAGGCTCACCCAGGTGAGAATGATCGAGTGGATGAACATCTGGAAGGCGAGAGTGATGAACGAGAAGTAGATCTCCTTCAGCCGCACGCAGATCGCCCCGATGATCAGGGCGAGCAGTGCCGTGCCAGCGACGGCGGCGAGCATGGCAACCGGAATCGATACCCGCCCCGACTGCATGAGCAGGCCGAACATATATGCGCCCGAAGCGAAGAAGGCTGCATGGCCGAAGGAGACGAGGCCGGTCAGTCCCACCAGCAGGTTCAGCGACATGGCCAGGAGGCCATAGGCCATGACATAGATCAGGAAGTCGCGCAGGGACGGCTTGGTGAAGACGAAGGGCAGGGCGATCAGAAGCCCAAGCACTGCGGTTGCGATCGCGGCGTCGCGAAGGAAGCCCCGCCTGGTCATCGCGGCGTCTCCCGTCCAAGCAGGCCGCTCGGCTTGACGATCAGCACGAGGGCCATCATGCCGAACATGATGCCGTCGACGAAGAGCGGGAAACCGATTGCGCCAAAGGCCCGGGTCAATCCGATGAGGAGGGCCGCGATCAGCGCCCCGACGATCGAGCCCATGCCGCCGATCACCGTGACGATGAAGCTTTCGATCAGGATCGACAGGCCCATCCCGGGCGTCAGCGTCCGGGTCGGGGCGGCCAGGGCTCCGGCGATGCCGGCCAGCACGCTGCCGATCCCGAAGACGCCGGCATAAAGTCGCGTGGTATTGATGCCGAGCGCGCCGACCATCTGGGGGTTGATGGCCAGAGCCCGGACGATCTTGCCGAGTCTCGTCTTCTCGATGGCGAGCCAGAGGCCCGCGCCGATCAGAAGGCTCGCCACGATCATGAACACATAGTAGGCGGGAATGAAGCCTCCACCGATCTCGAGTGGGGGCAGGGCGAATGCCTCCGGCATGCCCATCATCTTGTATTCCGGCCCGGCGATGATTTTTACGAGATCATCGAAGATCAGGATGGTGGCGTAGCAGACTAGCAACTGCATGAGCACGTCCTTGCCGTAGACGCGGCTCATCAGAAAACGCTCGAACAGCACCCCGACGAGGCCGACGCCGAGAGCGCCCGCGATAAAGGCGGCGAAGAAGCTCGAGGAGACCTGATAGGCCCAGAAGGCGAAATAGGCACCCGCCATGTAGAAGGCGCCATGCGCGAAATTGATCACGCCGAGCACGCCGAAGATCAGCGACAGCCCGGATGCGACCATGAACAGCAGCATGCCGATGATCAGCGCCGTCGACATCTGGGTGACGATGCAGGCTCCGGAAGAGAGGCAGGAAGCAAGGGCTTCGAGGTTCAAGACAGGACTCCTCTGGCGGTCATGGCCGGCTCGCTCCGGCCATCGCGATCCAAGGGCTGCGCCATGGGCTGTGCGATCGGCGAGGCCGCGCGGAAGACGTCCGAGGCGCTCGCCCGCAGGGCATCGAAACGCCCCACCGGGACGCGCTCAGGCGTAGCCCTTCTCCTTCTTCCATTGCTGCTCGATCTCGATGATCTTGGACCATTCGGTATCGACGTAATCGACCACCCAGGGCGAACGGCCGACCGTCTTGCCCCAGGCGACGGGGTAGTTGATCAGGGTGTGGTCGCTTTCGCGCATCGTGACGCCTGCCATGCCGAACGGCTGCTTGACCGTCATGCCGGCGATCTCCTTGGCGAGCGTTTCGCTCTCCGTCCGGCCGCCGGCGCGGCGCACGGCCTCGATGATGAAATGGACGGCGGCAAAGTTCTGCCAGGCCCAGTTGGTCGGCTCGTGCGGAGCGACCTTCAGATAGGCCTCGCAGAACGCCGTATTCTCGGCCGCGTCGGGAAAGCTCTTGTTGTAGCGATAGGCCGTATGGAGCCCGGGCGGCAGGTTCTTGATCGCTCCGAGGATCGGCGGATCGCCGAGCCCGCCGGAGAAGAATGCGGTGTTCTGGAACAGCCGATAGAGGTTCGACTGCTCGATGAATGCGACGAGGTCGCCACCCCAGAGTGCGGAATAGACGGCCTGCGGCTTAACCTGCATGAGTTTGGTGATGCTCTCGGTGTAGTCAGGCGCGAAGAGCCGCGGCCAGAGCTGGTCGACGACCTCGATCGAGGGCTCGAAAAGCTTGGCATATTGAAGAAATTCGGCCGTATTGTCCCGTCCGTAGGCATAGTCGGGCGAGCAGGTCGCCCATTTTCTGAAGCCCTTGTCCTTGGCGATTCTGGCCGCATAGGCGCCGCCGGCGACCGCATCGTGAATGCCTTGCCGTGCGCATCGGAAGGCCGTCTTGCCGAACAGCTTGGGGTCGGCGGTCAGCGACGAGGTTTCTGAGTTGGTGTGCAGACACAGGATGCCGAGGTCGCGCACGACCTCGTGGACGGCGAAGGCGCCGGAGGAGGCTTCGCCGTCGATGATGATCTCGCAGCCGTCATTGTTGATGAGGTCGCGCGTGACCTTGGCTGCCTCGTCGGGCCGGCCCTTGGAGTCGCGATCGACCAGTTCGAACGTGCGGCCATTGATGCCGCCCGCCGCGTTGATCTGGCCGAACGCCATCTGTACGGCCCAGCGGCTCGACGTACCGAGCACCGCGACGCGCCCGGACAGGATGGTCGGCATGCCGACCTTGATCACCTTCGCCTGCGCGCCGGCAATGTGCGGAAAGCCGGTGATGGCAACGCCAGCAATGGCGCCGCCGATGAAGTCGCGACGTCCGATGCCGTGGCGTCCGATGCCGTTCTTGGCCTCAGTCATTTGGTCCTCCCTTTGGTGGATCGCCGGGTTCGCCGGTCGCATTTCGATGGCCCGACCCTCTGGGGTCGGAATTTGGCGCCTCCAGTTTGCCTGCGGTCAGCCTGCCGCCGGCTGCTGCGCGCGCGGAGCCGCTGCGCGATGGCAGCGGAAAGCATCGCGCAACGCCGCCGCGATGAAATCCAGAAGCGCGGGGGCCGCGTGAATGACCTTTGTCATCGTCGCCATTCCGTGCGTCTGATCGGACAGGTGGAGATGCGTGACGGTGCAGCCCTCCCTTTCGAGGCGCTCGGCATAGGCGCGGCCCTCGGCGCTCAGCGGGTCGTGGCCGCAGGTGACGATGAGGGCCGGCGGCAATCCCGCGAGGGATCTGGCCCGGAGCGGCGATGCGCGCCAGTCCGAGCGGTCGGCGGCATGCGGCGTGTAGCTGTCGCGGAAATAGACCATTGTCGCGCCGGTGATGACCATTCCGGCCGAGTTCGGGCCGTAATCCTCAAGGCCACGGTCGAGATCGACGGCCGGATAGAGCAGGGTCTGCTGGATCGGTGCCGGAAGGCTGCCGTCGCGGCCCATCAGCGCAAGCACCGCCGCGAGATTGCCACCGGCGCTGTCACCGCCGACGGCCATGCGGGAAGGATCGATCCGCAGCAGCGCGGAGTCCGCGGCAATGGCCTTGTAGGCGGCGGCGCAATCCTCGACCGCGGCCGGAAACGGGTGCTCCGGCGCGAGCCGGTAGTCGACCGCGATCACACAGCACTGCGCCGCGTTGGCCATGTGGCAGCAGAGGCTGTCGTGCGTTTCCAGACTGCCCAGGACCCAGCCCCCGCCATGGGCGAAGACGAGACAGGGCAGCACCTCGTTGGCCGGAACGCCGGCTGGGCGGTATTGCCGGAGCGGCACCGGGCCGGCCGGGCCGGGGATGGAGAAGTCGCGTCGTTCGGAAACCTCCTGGGGCGGAAGCTGGTGGGTCGTGCGCCGTGCCGCGTGGGCCGCCCGCCCGTCGGCGATCGTCATGGCCTCGAACGGCGGGCTGCCCGCCGCCCGGCCGGCCGATATCAAGGCCTCCACGTCTGGATGAACGCTGGTCATCTGTCCTCCTCATGCTCGTCCGAGCCTTCTGCATCCAGGTTCGGAGCGGTTGCTGCCGGCATCGGCGAGGCGGCATCCCGGACACGACCGCGAGGTTGCGCGAGCGCCGTCGGAGGCGTCGCGCGGGCGGCCGCTGTCGCGTCCTCAACTCAGCGCGAAGCCCCGATAGCCATTTCGAGCACTGTCCGCGCAGATGCCGGCATATCGCGCGAAGCCGCCGGCATAGGGCATGAACACGCGTGGCTTGCCTGGCACGTTGGCGCCGAGATACCAGGACGAGCTCGCCATCGGCAGCAGGGTTGCATTCGCCGCCTCGTTGACGTGCTCGCCCCAGGCCTGCGCCGCGTCGGCGGCGGCTTCGATTCGCGTCAGCCCGCCGTCGCGCATCTTGCGCAGGCAGCCCGTGATCCAGTCGACATGCTGTTCAATGGCGATGGGCATGTTGCAGAGCACGGACGGGCTGCCGGGACCGGTAATCATGAAAAGGTTCGGGAAGTTCGGCGTCTGCAGTCCGAGATAGGTGCAAGGTCCCGCGGCCCAGGCGTCTTTCAGCGCCGTGCCGCCGCTGCCCGTGATGTTCAGTTTCAGCAACGGTCCTGTGAGGGCGTCGAATCCGGTCGCGAAGACGAGCACGTCGAGTTCGTATTCCCTCCGGGAGGTTCGGATACCGTTGGGGGTGATCTCGACGATCGGTTCGGCCTTCAGGTCGACCAGTAGAACGTTGTCGCGGTTGAAGGTCTCGAAATAGGCGGTGTCGATCGGAGGTCGCTTGGTTGCAAAGCCGTGGTCGCGCGGCGTCAGCATCTCTGCGACGGCCTGGTTCTTGACAACCTCCTTGATCTTCGCGCGGATGAAGTCCGATGCGGTGTCGTTGGCCTTTGCGTCCGTCAGGATGTCGCGGAATATGGCGCGGAAGCGCAGACCGCCGCGCGCCCAGGCCTTTTCGAACAGTTCCTCCCGCTCCTCGTCGGAGACCGCGAGCGCCGAGCGATCGGACACGGCAAAGGGATGGCCATTGGTGCTGGAGCGGGCGCGTCGCCAGATGTCGTCGTAATTGGCGCGTGTCAACGCGATGTCCTCGCGCGTGACGGGCCCGTTGCGGGCCGGGATGCTGTAATTGGCCGTCCGTTGAAAAACCGTGAGATGCCTGGCCTCGGCGGCGATGACGGGAGCTGCCTGAATGCCGGTCGAGCCAGTGCCGATCTGGCCGACGCGCTTGGCCGACAGGTCGACGCCCGCATGGGGCCAGGCGCCGGTGTGGTACCATTCGCCGCGGAACGTCTCCAGGCCTTTGAAGTTGGGAACATTTGCCGTCGACAGGCAGCCTACCGCCGTGATCAGGAAAGACGCGGCAAAGGTCTCTTCGGTCCTGGTCCGCAGCACCCAGGTCGCGGACGCGTCGTCGAAGGCCGCCGCCGTGACCTCGGTATCGAGCTGGATGTCGCGCCGCAAATCCAGCTTGTCGGCGACGAAGTTCAGGTACTTTCGAATTTCCTGGTGTTCAGGGTAGCGCTCGCTCCATTCCCACGCCTGCTCGATCTCCTTGTTGAAGGAATAGCAGTAGTAGTAGCTCTCTGAATCGCAGCGCGCGCCGGGATACCGGTTCCAGTACCAAGTGCCGCCGATGCCGCCGCCCTTCTCCAGGACGCGGACATGCATGCCGAGCTCATCGCGCAGCTTGTGAAGCTGATAGAGTCCGGAAAAGCCCGCCCCGATGATGATGGCATCATATTTACGGCACGAGGCTTCGTTCGCCGCGGACGCGGCGTTCGCCTTGATAGCCAAAGCTGATCTCCTCCCAGAGGAAATTGTGGCGCGGATCAATGTCGCAGCGTCGTCTTCTTGACTTGAAGGCTAAGGGCTGGCCCCGCGAGTTTCCATGTTTTAACATTCAAACTGAGTGTGAATTCTTGTCACAAGAGAAGCCGTGAACCGATACGCGGAGATGCAGGTTTTCGTGCGAGCCGCAGAGGACGGCAGCTTCTCCGCCGCGGCCCGCAATCTCGCGCTTACTCCCTCGGCAGTCAGCAAGCTGATCGCGCGCATGGAAGACCGGCTCGGGGTCCTGCTGTTCCGACGGGCACACCGCAACATCATCATGACGCCGGAAGGCGAGGCGTTCTATCAGGCGGCCCTCGCGGCGATCGAAGCCGTCGAGGCCGCGGATGCGACCGTCTTCAACGGCACGATCGGCCAGGAGACTTTGCGGGTCCGTACCATGCCGATCTTCGGTCAGGTCGCGCTTGCTCCGAAGATTCCGGCTTTCTGCCGTCGCCATCCGAACCTGCGCATCGAAATCCTGCTCCGCATCGATCCCGGGCCGCTTCTGGACGACGGCACGGATGTCGCCATCCATGTCGGCCATCTCAAGGATTCGTCGCTCGTCGCGACGCGCTTCTCCAGCACGCGCTGGATCATCTGTGCTTCGCCCGCCTATCTCGCCGAGCAGGGCGCGCCAGAGCATCCGGACGAACTGGCTCACCACCGATGCCTGAACTTCGTCGCGTCCATCGCGGCCAGGACCTGGACCGTCCGATCGGGCGGCGATCCGGCGCGGGCGCTCGCCGTCGACAGTCAGGTCCTGTCGAACCAGGCCTCGGTGCTGGTGGAGATCGCGCGCGCCGGGCTCGGAATCGTCCGGCTGGCCGAATTGCAGGTCGCCGACGACCTTGCACAGGGGCGATTGATCGAACTCTTCCCGGACCATCAGTCGCATGTCGAAGATCCGATCTACGTCGTCTATCAAAGCCGCCGTCACATCAGCAACCGGGTGCGCGTTTTTCTCGACTTCCTCCGCACCTCATTTCCCGACCCGCCGGCCTGGCAGTACTGGCGCAATTTGAAATAGACGTCGGAGCCTTCCGGCTGCGTGATCGGCGCCGCCTCCATCCGGCAGGGCAGGGCGGCTCTGCCGATGCGGCACTCCTCCTTGGCGCCCGGCGCGGCAAGATGCGCGTCATTGCAATCACCCGCGGGAGCGAACCGAACCATGACCACCCATGACAGCAAGGCAGCGCTCGACCGCCTGATGCGTTTTCTCGCCATCGAAGGCGTCACCGGCCAGGAGAAGGCGATCGGCGAGGACGTGGCGCGGGCGCTGGTCGAGGTCGGTGTGCCCGCCGACGCGATCAGCTTCGACGACGCCAATACGCGCATTCCCGTGCCCACCGAAACCGGCAACCTCATCGTCAAGCTGCCCGGCCGCGGCACGCTTTCGAATGCCGAGCCGCTATTGTTCATGGCTCATCTCGACACGGTGCCGCTCTGCGCCGGTGCGAAGGCGCGCATCGACGGCGCGAAGATCGTCAGCGGCGGCGATACGGCGCTCGGCGGCGACAACCGCACGGCCTGCGCGGTGCTGGTGACGCTGGCGGCCGAGCTTGCGCGCCAGAACCTCGATCACCCGCCGCTGGTGCTGGTCTTCTGCGTGCGCGAGGAGAGCGGCCTGTGGGGCGCGCGCCACATCGACATGGCCGCGGTCGGCCCGGTCGCGATGGGTTTCAATTTCGACGGCAGCCGGCCCTCCGATCTCGTCACCGGCGCGGTCGGCGCCGACAGCTGGGAGGTCGAGATCTTCGGCCGGGCCTCCCATGCCGGGGTTGCGCCCGAGCGCGGCATCTCCTCCACCATGATCGCAGCCGTGGCGCTCGCCGACATCCGCGCCGGCGGCTGGTTCGGCAAGGTGGTCAAGGGCGAGCGCAGCGGCACCAGCAATCTCGGCACCATCGCCGGCCGCGGCGGCCGGGCGGCGGGCGATGCCACCAATGTCGTTACCGACTACGCCTTCCTGGAAGGCGAGAGCCGCAGCCACGACATGGGCTTCGTCGACGAGATCACCAATGCCTATGAGGCGGCCTTCGACCGGGCGGTGAAGGCGGTGACCAGCAGCGAGGGCAAGACCGGCACGGTCAAGTTCACGCGCCACCGCAAATACCACGCCTTCTCGATCGACCGCGGCGCGGCCGTCGTCGCGCGCGGCACGGCGGCGATCGCGAGCCTCGGCCTCACCCCCAATCCGAAGCTCGCCAATGGCGGCCTCGACGCCAACTGGCTCACCCTGCACGGCATCCCGACCGTCACGTTCGGCGCCGGCCAGAACGAGCCGCACACGGTCGACGAATGGATCGACGTCCCGGCCTTCCAGGATGCCTGCCGTCTCGCGATCGCCCTCGCGACGCTGCGCTGACGGTCTTTGCCGGGGGCTGCGCGGAGCCTTGCTGCGGCAAGGCTCCGGCTCCGCCAAAGCGGAAGCCGCCCGCGGATCGCCGCGGCGGCCGCCCATGTGCGCGCAAGCCCATATCACGCGCCGCCACCGTCGCGCGCGCTTCAACGATACCCTGATCCGGCCAAACCTGGCGCAGCCTGCGGAGCGCTGCGGACGGGAGGGCGTCCGCAATGGCGGATCGGGCCGGGGCGCTCGATCGCGGCAGCCCGATCGCGTCCTGCGGAGTCCTGCCGCCGCTGCGCCGGCCGGCGAGGTCTCCTGCCGCTCGCCGCATCCTGTTTTCTCACCCGGCCGGAAACGATAACGCATGTCGGCATCGGTCCTTCGAGATCATAACTTCCAGGAATAAAGTGCGCGCACGTTTGAATTTGCAAAGCCCTGACCTGCATTGGACTGTGCGCTGGCAAGGCCGCGGCTGAGAGCGGCCGGCGGGGAAATTCGGGAGAAACACCATGAAGACGTGGGTCGGTGCCGTCATGGCTCTGGCGATGGGCATGGGTGCGGCGCGCGCCGACATCATTCATGCGACCTGGGGCGGCGGCGGCGCGGCGGTGCTGCGCGACCATTTCCAGGCCCAGTTCGTCCAGCGCACCGGCATCGCCGCCCGCATGGCCGAGGTGCCGAACACGGCCGGCCTCGTCCGCTCGCCCACGGCCTCGCAGTACAATGTCGTCGAGGTCACCTATTTCGAAGCGATCGGCCTCGCCAGGTCGCGCCTGCTCGAAACCTTCGAGGACAGCGAGATCCCGGCCATCGCCCAACTGCCGAAAGAGCTCGTCGTCCGCAATGCGCAGGGCAAGATCGTCGGCCTCTCCACCCATTTCGCCTACTATGGCATCGCCTACAACACGACGCTCGCCAAGGCCTCGGATTTCCAGTCGTGGAACGATCTGGCCGATCCGCGCTGGCGCGGCCGCCTGGCGGTCACCCGGCCGGTCTATGCGACCTCCTACGACCTCACCATCATGGCCCATGCCAATGGCGGCAGCGCCAGCGACGTCCGGCCGGGCCTCGCGCCGCTGCGGGCCATGTTCGCCAATGCGCTGACCACCTATACCTCGCTCGCCCACATGAACACGCTGCTGGCGCGCGCCGAGGTGACCGCGGTGCCGTTCTATTCCACCCGCGTCTGGAACCTGAGGCGCGAAGGGCAGACGACCATCGACATGGTCATCCCCAAGGAAGGCGCGCTGATGCTGCCCTATGTGGTGGTGGTGCCCAAGGGATCGGCCGATCGCGCCCAGACGATCGCCTATCTCAACGCCCTGCTCGATCCGGAGGCGCAGACCCGCCTTTCGGCGCAGAACGGATCGATCCCGTCGAACAATCAGGCCGTGCTGTCGCCGGATGTCGAGCGCGCGCTCGGCATGAGCCGCGCCGACCTGATGAAGCGCATGTACATTCCCGACTGGAATGCCGTGGTCGGCCACTACGAGGAGCGGCTCGACCAGGTCGAACAGATCGCGGCCGGCGCGCGCCGCTGAGACATCGCCGGGCGAGGGGAGGGCATCTCCCGGTCCCGCTTCTCCCTTCCACTGGTTTATCGTTCATGTCCGACGCACAATCAGGGCCTGGCCTCCAGGCTTCGCCGTCCCGCGTGTCGCAGGGTTCCATCGCGATCGCCAAGGTCTCCAAGAGCTATGGCCAGACCGAGGTGCTTACCGGCGTCGATCTCACCATCGAGGCCGGCACGTTCCTGACCCTGCTCGGGCCCTCCGGCTGCGGCAAGACCACCCTGCTGCGGCTCGTTGCTGGCTTCACCGAGCCGAGCACGGGCGAGATCCGCATCGACGGCCGGCCGATGGCCGGCCTGCCGGCCCAGCGCCGGCCGATCGGCATGGTGTTCCAGAACCTCGCGCTGTTTCCGCATTTCAGCGTCGAGGAGAATATCGGCTACGGCCTGAAGCTGCGGAAGGTGGCGCCGGCCGAGATGCGCCGCAAGGTCGGGCTGTTTCTCGACCTCGTCGGCCTCTCCGGCCTCGGCGGGCGCCGCATCTCGCAGCTCTCGGGCGGCCAGAAGCAGCGCGTCGCGCTCGCCCGCGCCCTCGTGCTGGAACCCTCCATCCTGCTGCTCGACGAGCCGCTGTCGGCGCTCGACCTGCAGCTGCGCAAGCAGCTCCAGGTCAGCCTGAAGGAGATCCAGAAGCAGCTGAAGACCACCTTCGTGTTCGTCACCCACGACCAGGAGGAGGCGACCCTCGTCTCCGACAGCATCGTGGTGATGAGCGCGGGCAGGGTCCAGCAGTTCGGCTCGCCGCGCGCGATCTATGCCCGTCCGGAAAACCTGTTCGTCGCCAAGTTCATCGGCGAGCTCAACGAGATCGCCGGCACGGTGGCAACGGCCGCCGCCGACGCGCTGGCCGTCGACACGGCGGCGGGCCGGCTCGTTCGCCTTCGCCCCGCGCGAGGGCGCGGCCTGCCTCGTCTGCCTGCGTCCGGAACAGCTCGACGTGCGCCGGCCGGACGACGTGCCCGCGGGCGCGGCCAGCCTCGCGGCGACCGTCGTCGACCGCATCGCGCTCGGGCCGATCATCCGCATCGTCCTCAGCTGCGGCGGGCGCCGCCTGACCGCCGTCCGGCTCGCCCGCGACGGCGAGGCTCTGCCGGCGATCGGCGCTGCCTGCGCCGTCACCTTCGCTGCCGCCGACGCCCAGGTCCACGCGCCGCTCGCCGGCGCGATGGCGAGCGCCTTCGGAGAGCGCGAATGACCGACACGCAAGCCTCGTCGCCGGCCAAGGCGCTGCTGCTGGTACCGGTGCTCGTCCTGCTCGGCATGTTCTTCGCGGCGGTGATCCACCTCTTCAGCAGCGGCTTTGCCGACGACGGCGGCTGGTCGCTGCGCTATTTCCGCCAGATCCTCAGCCGCGCCGACTATCACGTCGTCTTCCTGCGCACGATCCTGTCGTCGCTGGTGGTCGCGGTGCTCTCCGTCGTGCTGTCCTACCCGATCGCGCTCCTGCTCTGGCGCCTCGACCGCTGGCGCAACCTGCTGCTCATCGTGGTGCTGGTGCCCTGGCTGGTCAGTCTCGTGGTGCGCACCTATGGCTGGCTGGTGCTGCTCGGCCCCAAGGGCGTGATCAACGCCATGCTCGCCTGGCTCGGCGTGATCGAGACGCCGCTGTCGCTGATGTTCAACGATCTCGGCATCATCATCGGCCTGACCCACGTGCTGATCCCCTTCGCGGTGATCTCGATCCTGTCCTCGCTGCTCGACATCGAGAGCAATCTGGAGGAGGCCTCCGGCGTGCTTGGCGCGGCCGGGCTGCAGACCTTCCGCTACATCGTGCTGCCGCTGTCGCTGCCCGGCGCCTTCACCGCGCTGATGGTGATCTTCCTCGCCAGCATCGGGGCCATCGTGACGCCCATCCTGCTCGGCGGCATGTCGCACCAGTTCGCAGGGTCGCAGATCTACCAGGAGGTCATGTACACCTTCAACATCAACAAGGCCGCGGCCTGGTCGATCTGCCTCCTGTCCATAAGCTTCCTGTCCCTCCTGCTGCTCAAGCTGATCGAGCGGCGCCTGCTGGCGAATCTGGAGTAAGCGCCATGGCTTCGCTCAATCCCGTGGCCAGGGGCCTCGGCATCGCGCTGCTCGTCTCGCTGCCCGCGCCGATCGCGATCGTCGTCGGCGCCTCCTTCAGCGACAGCGGCTACATCCAGTTTCCGCCCGACGTGCTGAGCCTGCGCTGGTATGTCGAGACCCTGAGCGACCCGCGCTGGCCGCGCGCCTTCGCCATCAGCATCGGCATCGCCGCCGTGACCGCGGTCATCGTCACCGCCTGCAATTTCATGGCGGCCTATTACACCGTGCGCCACGCGCCGCGCATTGCCGCCCTGCTCGAGTTGGCGATCTTCTCGCCGCTGTTCTTCCCGCACGCCGCGATGGGCGTCGCCATGGTCGCGCTGATCGCCAAGCTCGACCTGATCGGCACGGCGCCGGGCATCATCATCGCCCACCTGATCGTGACGCTGCCCTTTTCCTACCGGCCGATCCACGTCGCGCTGCGCAGCATCGATCCCGATCTCATCCGCGCGGCCAACGTGATGGGCGCCAGCGAATGGCAGGCGCTGCGCGACATCGTCCTGCCGATGTGCCGGTCGGGCATCCTCACCTCGCTGCTGTTCGCCGGCATCATTTCGTTCGACGAGGTGACCGTGACGATGTTCCTGATCGGTCCCAATATCACGACGCTGCCGGTGCAGATCTTCTCCTTCGTGCAGGATTCCGCGACCCCCGTTCTCGCCGCGATCTCGACCATCAGCGTGCTCATCACGGTGCTAGCCGTGGTCATCCTCGACCGCGTCGCCGGGCTCACCTTCTTCGTCCGCCGCGACGGCGCTTGAGACGCCGTCGTCCCGGCCGCGCCGGCGGGGCAGCCTGATGGCGAGGCTCGGCGCGGCGCGCGGATCCTCGCCGCGGGCGAGCGCCTCCGTGCGCCGGCGCAGCTCCGCGAGGAAGGCGTTGGTGACCGCCGAGACCCGCCGGCGGCGCGACAGCACCACGTTGAAGGTGAACTCGATCGCCGGCTCGAAACGACGCGCCACCAGCCCCGGCCAGAAGCCTTGATGCACGCCCATTGGCTCGACGATGGCTATGCCGAAGCCGCGCGACACCAGGGCATTGGCCTCGACCGAGGAGAACACCTCGGCGCGCATCTTGCGCGGCACCCGCTGCTGCTCGAACACGGCATCGGTGAGGTGGCGCATCCGGCTGTTGCGGCTGAACGAGATGAACTCGGCGCCTTCGAGGTCGCGCGGCACGATCACCTCGCGGCTCGCCAGCGGGTGGTCGGCGGTCATCACGCAGACCGCGCTGGCGTGCAGCAGCGGATAGGTGACCAGGTCCGGATGGTGGAACTGGCTGACCGAGAAGCCGACATCGACATTCTGGCCGAGCACGTCGGTGCCGACGACGCTGGAGACGTCGAGCGACACCGCCACCGACGGATTGACCTTGGCGAAATCGACGAGCGCATCGGCGACCAGCGTATGGCCGATCGACGCCGCCGAGACGATCCTGAGCTCGCCGGTGCGGAAATGCCTGAGGTCGCTGGCGAAGCGCTCGACATCGGCGAGCGAGCCGAACAGCCGGCGCACCTCCTTGTAGAGCAGATGCGCCTCGTCGGTCGGCACGAGCCGCTTGCGCTTGCGCTCGAACAGGGTGAGCGCGAGATCGATCTCGAGGCCCGCGAGGATCTTGCTCATGGCCGGCTGCGACAGCCGCATGCGCTCCGCGGCGGCCGTGACCGTGCCGGTCTCCATGAACTGGACATAGGCTTCCAGCTGCCGATGGGTGATCCGCAAGGCGCTCCTCCGGGGTCTGCCGCCGCGAACATAACCAGAGTGCATGAACTTCAGTCAAAAAGAAATTTGAAGCGCCTGTCCGATCACGGAATACTGCCGGTCGCAGCGGTTTTCGAGCCGCGATTTCGATCAGAAAATCGCGGAATTGGAAGATGCGGCCCAAGCGCCGCGGCTGTGTCCTGACCAACGGTCCATTGTCATAACTTCAGGACCTGTTGGATCGCGCTTTCGACCCCGGGAATGTCATGACGCACGTGTCGATCGAGAATGAACAGCCGGTCTGGGCGGATGCCTATCTGGCGCGCATCGGGGCCATGAGCCTGGCCGACCGGCACCGCGAAATGGAGGCCTTCGTCTTTCCGCGCAATATCGGCGCGCTGCTGCGCGAGGCCGCGGCGGAGACGCCCGGCGCGACCGCCTGGAACTTCTTCGAGACCGGCGAGACGATCACCTATGGCGCGCTCGACGCGATGGTCGATCGCCTCGCCGCGGCGCTCGCCGGCTTCGGCATCGCCAAGGCCATGCGGGTCGGCGTGATGCTGCCGAACTGTCCGGAAATGCCGCTCACCTGGCTTGCGCTGGCGCGCCTCGGCGCGGTCATGGTGCCGGTCAATCTTCGCTATACCGGCCGAGAGCTGGCCTATGTGCTCGGCGACGCCGAAGCCGAGGCGCTCGTCATCCACGATGAATGCGGAGCGCAGTGGCAGGAGGCGGTCGAGATCGCCGAGCCCGGGCGCTTTCCGGCACGGGACAGGATCATCCGCATGCCCGGCGACGCCGATGCGGCGAGCCTGCTGCCGGCCGGCGCGGTGACCTTCGAGGCGCTGCTGGCGAGCGTCCCCGCCGGCGCGCGATATGACGGGCCGGAGCCGGAACACGGCGATCTCATGAACATCCAGTACACGTCGGGCACGACCGGGTTTCCCAAGGGCTGCATGCTGACCCATCGCTACTGGCTGGGCGCGGCCTTCGTGAACGGCTTTCGCGATGCCAAGCGCCTGCGCAATGTCCTGGCATCGACGCCGTTCTTCTACATGGACCCGCAATGGCTGCTGCTGCTGGCCTTCTTCCAGCGCGGCACCCTGTTCGTCGCGCGGCGTCAGAGCGCCAGCCGCTTTGCGCAGTGGCTGCGCGACTACCGGATCCACTTCTGCCTGTTTCCGGAGATCGTCTTCAAGCAGCCCGAAACCCCCGACGACGGCAAGACGGTGCTGCGCCGCGCCAACATCTACGGGCACCGCAAGGAGGTCAACGCGCCGCTGCGCAAGCGCTTCAACGCGCCGGCCATGGAAGCCTTCGGCATGACCGAGGTGGGGCCGGGGCTCTACATGCCGCTCGAGGCGCTGCACATGGTCGGCTCGGGATCCTGCGGCATTCCCTCGCCGTTTCGCGAGGCGCGCATCGTCGACGAGAGCGGCAAGGATGTGGCGCGCGGCGAGATCGGCGAACTCGTCCTGCGCGGTCCCGGCCTGATGCTCGGCTACTACAACCGGCCGGAGGCGAACCGCGACAGCTTCTTCGGCGACTGGTTCCGCACCGGCGATCTCTTCCGCCAGGATGCCGAAGGCTATTTCTACATCGTCGGGCGCCTCAAGGACATGGTCCGCCGGGCCGGCGAGAACATCGCCGCGCGGGAGGTCGAGACCGTGCTGCGCAACATGGTCGAGCTCGAGGAGGTGGCGGTCGTGGCGGTGCCGGACGAGACGCGCGGCGAGGAGGTGAAGGCCTATGTCCAGCCGGCCGCGGGCGTCGCTGCGGACGATGCGCTGATCCAATTGATCACCCGCCACTGCGAGGCCAATCTCGCCTCGTTCAAGATCCCCCGCTACATCGCCTTCGTGGACGACATTCCGCGCACCGCCTCGCAGAAGGTCGCCAAGGCGGCGCTCACCGCCGGCAAGGCGGACCTGCGGATCGGCGCCTATGACCGGGTGGAAGGACTCTGGCGATGAACGAACCTCTCTGGAGCCGCAGTGCCAGCGATCTCCTGCCCGAGCTGCGGTCGGGCCGGCTGAAGGCGGAGACGCTGATGCAGGCGGTGCTCGACCAGGTCGCCGCGCGCAACGGGCTGGTCAACGCCTTTTCCCATATCGATGCCGGGCGGGCGCTCGCCGCCGCGCGCGCGGCCGACCGCGATCGGGCCGCCGGCCGGCCGGCGGGCCCGCTGCACGGCATCCCGTTCTCGGTGAAGGACCTGCTTGCCGTCGAGGGCATGCCGCTCGAATATGCCTCCGAGGCCTTTGCCGGCGCGGTCAGCGACGAAGATGCCCTGGCCGTCGCCCGGCTGCGCCGCGCCGGGGCCATTCCCTTCGCCAAGTCGACCACTCCCGAATTCGGCCACAAGGTGCTGACCGACAGCCCGCGCCAGGGCATCAGCCGCAACCCCTGGAACCCGGAGCTGAGCTGCGGCGGATCGAGCGGCGGCGCTGCGATCGCCGCCGCCATGGGTTTCGGCCCGCTGCACGTGTCGACCGACGGCGCGGGATCCGGCCGCATTCCTGCCTCCTGCTGTGGCGTCGTCGGCCTGAAGCCGACCTGGAGCGCGGTGCCGCACGAGACGACGACCGACCTCTTCGCCTCGCTCACCTGCATCGGCCAGATGGGACGCACCGTCGCCGACGTCGCCTTGATGTTCAACGTGATGAAGGGCCCCGATCCGCGCGATCCCTGGTCGCATGGCGGATCGGCCGATCAGGTCGCGCTGCCGGCATCGCCGGTCGCGGCGCTCGCCGGCCTCAGGCTGCGCTACGCGCCGGTCACGGTCAATCGCTGGGTCGACCCCGAGGTCGAGGCGGCGGTCGGCGCCGCGGTCGGGCGGCTCGTCGCCGCCGGCGCCAATGAGGTCGCCATGCCCGCCGACATCGTCTTCGACATCGGCTCGGCGCTGATCCTGATGCGCGCCTACCAGCATGCCCGTTTCGGTTCGCTGCTCGCCGAATTCGGCCCGCGCATGGACCGTACCGCGCGGCTCGGCCTGACCTTCCAGCCGGAAACCCAGACCTACCAGCGGCTGGCGGCGGCAACGCGCGCGCGCACCGACATCTTCCGCCAGGTCGAGCGTCTGTTCGACGGCGCCGACATCTTCATCACGCCGACGGTCGCCCATCCGGCGCTGCCGGCGGACCAGGCCGCCGACGCGCCGCTGGTGGTCGAGGGTGTCGACCACGGGCCGCTGCGCGAGGCCTGGTATCCCTACACGATCCCGTACAATGCCAGCGGACATCCCGCGATCTCCGTGCCTTGCGGCCTGTCATCGGCCGGCGTGCCGATCGGCCTGCACATCGTCGGCCGCTGGCACGACGAGGCCCGGCTGCTCGCGGTCGCCGCCGCGCTGGAAGCGCTTCAGCCCTGGGCCGGGCGCTGGGCCCCGCTCGCGGTCAAGGAACCTCAATCATGATCATCGACTATGGCAGCCGCCCGCCGGTGCCGGCCTTCGGCCCGAAGGCCGCCCAGCATCTCAACCGCTATCGCCAGGTCTATTCCAACAGCGAGGGGGCTGCCGAAGCCCTGCAGGGCGATCTTGCCGGCTATCTCGCCGAATACGACAAGGCCGGGGTCAGCCATATCTGCGTCAAGGCGCGCGACCTCGAGACCACCTATGGCTGGCGCATCCGCAACGAGGACGTCGCCGGGTTCTGCGAGAGCCAGGGGCCGCGCTTCATCGGCTTTGCCGGGGTCGACCCGAACAAGGGCATGACGGCGGTGCGCGAGCTCGATCATGCCGTGCGCGAGCTCGGCCTGCGCGGCCTCAACCTGCAGTGCTTCGAGCACAAGATGGCGATCAACGACCGGCGCATGTATCCGCTCTATGCCAAGTGCATCGAGCTGGACATTCCCGTGAACATCCACTGCTCGATCAATTTCGCGACCTCGACGCTGATGCGCTACGGCCATCCCTCGCTGCTCGACGAGGTCATGGTCGATTTCCCGGAACTCAGGGTCTGCGCCTCGCCGCCGGGCTTTCCATGGGTGCACGAGCTCATCGGCGTCGCCTGGCGCCACGCCAATGTCAGCATCGGGCTCGTCGCCGTGCGCCCGAAATACCTGACGGTCGCAGGCTCGGGCTACGAGCCGCTGCTGCAATATGGCCGCACCGTCCTGAAGGACCGGATCATCTTCGGCAGCGCCTATCCGCTCGGCCCGATCGGCCGGACGATCGAGGAGATCCGCGCCTTGCCCATCGGCGAGGACGTCAAGCACCTCTGGCTCTACGAGAATGCGCGGCGCTTCCTGCGTCTGCCCTGACGGCCGGCGGCCCCGCCACCATGGGGTGACGGGGCCGCGCTGTTGCCGGGCAAGGGCGTCGATTACTTCAGCAGGGTCTTGAGGCCTGCGACGGCCTCGTTGACGCCGTCGCCGACAGCGTCCTTGACGCCGCCGATCGCGCCCAAGATAGCGCCGGCGCCCATGCCGCCGAAGGGGAAGACCGGACCGCCGAGGATGCCGATCCTGCCGCCGGTCTTGGCCCCGTCCAGCGTGCTCTCACCGATGTGTTCGAGCTGCTTCACGACATCGAAGCCGCCATTCACGGTTTCCAGGCTGGCATCGGTCAGCGCAACGGTGCCGTCGGTCTTGCTGGTCATCGAAGGTCTCCATCGTCTGGGCTTGTGCCCGGTATTTCGATGGAACCGACCCTATGAGCGAGCACTTACGCGAACCTTACGACCCATGCACGCCATGGTGGTCAGGCTGAAGACGTCGTGAACGGGCATGCAATGGACAGCGCGAATGGATGTCGCCGTCCGGCAGGCCTTGCGTCACGCGCGCCATGAGACTTCGTCCAGGCAGCGCGCATCGACCTGAAACGGCCGCGGTTCAGTCGACCCAGAACGTGCCGGTGAGCGGCGCCGCCAGGAAGCGGCTGTTGATCTCGTCGAGCGTCGCGCGCGGATCGATGTCGGCGAAGAGCTCCGGATGGAGCCATTTGGCGAGGAGCTCGACGGCGACGATATGGGTCGGCGTGTGCACGAAGAGATGCCAGAGGCCATGCGCCCGGCGTCCGGAGACGGCGCCGAGGGCCGAGAGCTCAGGCCTGCGGAGCAGGCCGGCGAAACCTTCCGTGGCGCGGTTGGCCGTAACGCCAGGCCCGAGCGCGAAGCCGCCGGGCGCGCCGACGCCGGTTGCGACATAGACGTCCGGATTGCGGGCGAGCAGAAACTCGACGCTGACCTGGCCGACCGGCGCGGTCAGCCGCTCGGCGCCGACATTGCCGCCGCCGGCGGCGCGGATCAGCCCGTCGACGCTGCCGGGGCCGGCGGTGAAGCAGCAGTCGGGACGCGCCGCGAAGGCATGGAGGAAGAGCGAGCGCGGCGCGGGCTTCGCGCCCGCGAGCCGGCCGGCGATGCGGTCGAGCCGGCCACGGTAGAATCCGATGAAGGCCTCGGCCTCGGTCTCGCGGCCGATGAGGCGACCGAGGATGCGCAGGCTCGGCTCGGTATGGGCGAGCGGCTCGAGGAAGAAGTCGATGACCACGACCGGAATGCCGGCGGCCTCGAGCCTTGCCAGGACCGGCGGCAGGGCCGCGGGACCGGAGCCGAAGCGCTGGACATCGAAGGTGGAGGCGACGACGAGGTCCGGCCGGCGCGCGATGATCGCTTCGGCGGAAATACTGTCGAGCGTGCCGCGGCCGACCACAGGCACATGGTCGATCGCCGGGAATTTCGCGCGCAGGATGGCGGGCTGGATGCCGTTGGCGCCGCCGTCGGCCCAGCCGGCGAGGAGGCCGACCGGATCGGGATGGATCAGCGACAGGGCATCGAGGCTCACCCAGGCGCCGAGCACGATGCGTCCGGCCGGCCGCGCCAGCACGACCTCGCGTCCGGCAAGGTCGGTGACCCTGATCGGCGCATCGGCCCGCGCCTGGCCGAGCAGGGCGGCGAGGCCGAGCGCGAGAACCCCCAGAATGCGCGCGAGCGCCATCGGCACGGTCACCATCGATAGGTCAGCGTCGCCAGCACGGTGCGGCGCGAGCCGAGCGAGCAGCCGGGCACGTTGCCGCATTGGGACACGTAATAGGTATCGAACAGGTTCTTCGCCGTCACCGACAGCCGGGCGCCGGCCAGCCGCGGCGAGGCGTTGCCGAGATCGTAGTGCAGGCTGGCATCGACCAGCAGATGCGGCGGGATCGCCACCGTATTGCTCGGATCGGTGGTATTGCCGACATAGCGCAGGCCCGCGCCGACCGTCAGGCCGGCAAGGCCGCCCGATTGCACCGTGTAGTCGGCCCAGAGCGAGGCCTGGTGCACCGG